>JAJRTW010000219.1 GCA_024278075.1 Bacteroidota bacterium
GGTTTTAATAGCTATTAGGGCAGGTTTAGAACCTGCCCCTACGGTTTTAATAGTATTTGTCGTTGGCAACATATCGGATAACATAACGTTGTTTTCGAGTATAAATTAAGAACGTCCCTTATTTTTAACCGGACAGTAGTGGTCAAACATATAAAAGATAAGAGCTGCGTGCTTTAGCTCGTGGAAGATGCAATGCCGGAGCAAGATTTCTATCAAATATCGTAGTTAATATTTTCACTCAGATGCGCCGTACTGCAATGTATAATAATCCATATACCCGCCCGAACGGACGCTATCGCACCATTGCGGACTGGCCAAGTACCAGTCCACGGTTTGCCTGATGCCTTCTTCAAAAGCTATTCGACGATTCCACCGTAAAGTTGTTTCAATTTTAGCAGAGTCGATGGCATAGCGCCTGTCGTGCCCCGGACGGTCTTTGACAAATTTAATCAGCGATTCGGGTTTGCCGAGAATCGACAGGAGCAATTTAACTATTTCAATATTTGTTCTTTCCGCATTGCCGCCGATATTATATACATCGCCATCCCTGCCTTGTGCGAAAATCAGATAGATGGCCTCGCAATGGTCCTCCACATGAATCCAATCGCGGACGTTCAACCCATCGCCATAGACGGGCAAGTCCTTATCTTCCAACGCATTCAATATCATCAGCGGAATTAGCTTCTCGGGAAACTGGAACGGTCCGTAATTATTGGAGCAGCGAGTAATCACAGTCGGCAGGCCATAAGTTTCGTGGTAGGCCTGCACGAGGTGGTCGGCCGAAGCCTTCGAGGCCGAATAGGGCGAATTTGGCGAAACCGGCGTTTCCTCGGTGAACAGCCCGTCGGCCCCCAGCGAACCATATACTTCATCGGTCGATACTTGCAGGAATCTGTTGATATTAAATTCCCTGGCCGCATCGAGCAGCGTCAATGTTCCCGCCACATTCGTATCGATGAACGGCTTCGAGTTCAATATCGAGCGGTCCACATGCGATTCGGCGGCGAAGTTAATTATTCCGTTAATTTCATAATCGCCGATTGTTTTGCGGACCAGTGCTTCATCGCCGATAGAGCCTTTGACGAAATGATAATTCGTTTGATGTTCGATATCACTCAGGTTGCCCAGATTGCCGGCATAAGTCAGCGCATCGATATTAACAATTTCAATATCGGGCCGCCCGATAAATTTCCGAATGAAATTACTCCCGATAAATCCCGCACCGCCGGTTATTAGAATCCTTTCTGCCATTAAATAATATCTTTATTAATATTGTAAATAGGATTAAGTATGAAATTACGGAAAGTCGGTGCATTTACAAAACATGACAGTAGAAATTGGGAATTCCCCTCTTGTTGAGTTTGCGAAATCCCGATTCATAGGGATGAGGGCGATTGAGAAGTGTGTAAAATATAGTAGAGTAAGAGTTAGAGCCGTATCAGGTATACTATGACGGAACATGATACTGTGTCATTCCGGACACCGATCCGGAATCATAGTCAAATCAAAACCCCCGGCATCTTCGGTACAATAGTTCCTTCGACGCCACCCCCTTTGAAAAATGGGGTTTTAAAGTATAAAAATCTCCCTTTGCCAAGCAAGCTTGTTTCAAAGGGAGATTTAGAGGATTTTCTTATTTTGCCATTGCATTATAGCTTCATATCCTGATGTCTATAACCGGTATTCCCGCTGGAGTTTATCCTGAGCCAGGCCGATCGTGTCTATAGTTCGACTCCGCTCACTATGACACTAAAATAGTCAGCATCAGCCGTTAGGACGGGAAGTCCTGACAGCACATCGAAGAATCGTAGGGGGCGGTTCCCAAACCGTCCCGAAACAATAATGAATCAATATCCCAGCCGTTCCGAAACAATAATAAACTCATATCCCAATCGTTCAATTAAATTGCGTTTCAAGTATCCGTGCAGCCTGCGAACCTGCCCCATGCGATATAATAAATTATATAAATCGACCAAAAACAAGGAAACGCAAATAAAAAAAGCTGCACCGGAGTTTTATTAATATCAATAAAATAATATATTGTAATTAGCCGATAATCAAATTTCCCAACAGCGTTTTCAATTCAGCCTGTTGATTGAGATTTTCATACGTTAATAAATCAGATATAATAGCTTTTCTCTGAATTGTATTTAAGAAATAAATTGTTGAAGTTTATGTTAACTGTTATATAATTACGGATCACTATGAAAAAAGTAACCTTCCTAATGTACCTGCGATATAAATTCGATAACTTAATGTCCAAAGGCACATTCGCTCCATTGCTCCTGCTAATCGTAACGGCGGTGTCTGCGATAGTAATTTGGGCGGTTTTTCTTTACGTTACCGAATCCATTCCTCTCGGGCAGCAAGGTATATTGGGCATTCAAGACCAGCATTCAATATCGCTGATGGATGCTATATGGATAACAATATTGCGAACCCTTGACGGCGGTGTGATTTCCACCGACCCCTCGGATTCGAGATTCTTGATATTTATGCTGGTGGCAACTCTTGGCGGGTTGCTGATGTTCTCTACCCTGATCGGTATTGTTAACTCCGGCGTGCGAGGCAAAATAAATGACCTGAGAAAAGGAAAATCATTCGTAGTGGAAACTAATCATACTGTGATTTTGGGTTGGTCGTTCCAGGTTTTTCCCATCATTTCGGAATTGGTGATTGCCAATGAAAATCAAAAAAGGCCCAGCATAGCTATCCTTGCCGAGACCGACAAAGTGGAAATGGAGGACGAAATCCGCTCGAAGATTGGCGATACGAAAAACACACGCGTGGTTTGCCGTACGGGAAACCCGATTGACCTGCACGACCTGGAGATTATAAATTTGCATGAGGCACGCTCGATTATTATCATTGCACCGGATACTTCCGAGCCGGATTCCAGCGTTATTAAAACTATTCTGGCCATTACGAACAATCCGAACCGCAAACCTGCGCCGCATAAATATCATATAGTTGCGGAAATACGCGACCCTCGGAATGTGCCAATTGCGGAAATTGCCGGCCGCGACGAAGTTCAGCTTGTGATTTTCGATTATCTTATCTCCCGGATTACGGCTCAAACCTGCCGCCAGCCGGGCCTGTCTGTTGTTTTCACCGAGCTGCTTGATTTTAGTGGTGCCGAGATTTATTTCCATAAAGAAACAAAGGTTTATGGCAAAACTTTTATTGAAACAATGTTCGCTTTTGAAACCTCTACGGTTGTAGGCCTTAGAAAAAAGAATGGCGAAATATTAATCAAGCCGCCAATGAACACAAAAATTGAGGAGGATGACCTTTTGATTGCAATTTCCGAGGATGATGATACGGTAATCATATCGGGAATTACCGAATATGGGATTGATCCGGGGGCCATTCGGAAAGCTCCGAAATATGTCGAACCCGAACCGGAATCTACTTTGATTATTGGGTGGAACCGGCGGGCGCCGCTGATTATTAATGAGCTGGACAAATACGTTATGCCTGGCTCGAAAATCACATGCCTGGCATCGGACCCGAATGCTGAGAAGGAATTGTCCCTTAATTGCGCAGAACTTAAAAACCAAACGGTTACATTTTGGTTTGGCGATACGACTAATCGCAGAATTCTGGACGACCTGAGCGTGGAGACTTACGACCATATCATTGTGCTTAGCCAAACCGAGCTTTCTGATGTTCAATCGACCGATGCGAAAACGTTAAGCACACTGCTTCACCTTCGCGATATTGCCGACACGAAGGGGTATAATTTCTCTATCGTCAGCGAGATGCTGGACGACCGCAACCGCGAGCTTGCCGAAATTACTCATACTGATGATTTTATCGTCAGTGTTAAGTTAGACTCTTTGATGCTATCGCAAATATCGGAGAACAAGGAGCTTAAGACGGTATTCGAAACACTGTTCAGCGCCGGGGGGCCTGGAATTTTCATTCTTCCGGCAGAGCATTACATAGAATTGGGCAGGGCGGTTAATTTCTATTCGGTGATGGAATCGGCGCGGCAGCAAAATGAAATCGCCATCGGCTATAAGCTTCACGACGCAAAGCATAGGTATGAAACCGACGGAACCCTGTCGCACGGAGTGGCTGTCAATCCGGTGAAATCGAACCAGATATTCTTCTCCGAGGGCGATAAGATTATTGTCCTGTCGGAAGAAGAACGTGTTTACGATTTTTAACCCGAGTATTTCGGGCCTTTTTCTCTTATGTTTCGTATCTATTTGGGAACATGAGGGTTGCTCAGGATGCAAGGTAATCATATTTGACACAATATTGAAAATAAAATAGTAACTGTAATCCGCTGCCAATCAGGCATTGTGAACATTTTATAAATAATGCAGGTTAAATAATATATTAAGTGCTATGGAAGAAAACAATCAAATAGGAAATCCTGGCCAGGCCGGTGCCGGAGATGTTCTTCAGTTAGTCAGTTTTAATATCGCCAATGAAGAATTCGGGGTTGATATTCTGAATGTCCAGGAAATCAACCGCATGGTCGATATAACGCGGGTGCCGAATGTGGCTCATTTTATTCGGGGAGTCATTAATTTGCGTGGCAAGGTAATCCCGATTATCGACCTGCGGGCCAGGCTGAATATGCCGCCGATCGAGCATGGAACGGAAACAAGAATTGTGGTCGTCGAACTGGGGAACAATATTATCGGCTTTATTGTAGACAAGGTCAACGAAGTTATCCGAATAAATAAAGACATTACAGAACCGCCGCCGGCAATGGTTTCCGGCATTGAAGCCGAGTATATTACTGCTATCGGCAAGCTCGAAGACCGATTGCTTATCCTGCTCGACCTTAAGAGGATAATCAAAACTAATTCGGATGAGGAAGAGCCAAGCAGTTAATTGAACTTGTTAAAACTAAAAACTTGCCCTAAGTTCAGAACTTCGGATTAGTTACAGTATCTTACTAGCCGATGATAAATTGTTATATTGGCAGAAATATTATTCGGATAGGAAATTTTGATGAAGTATCAATTCGAGTGGGATGAAGACAAAGCCGAAAAAAATCTTGCAAAGCACAAAGTAAGTTTTGTTGAGGCTGCAACTGTCCTTGATGATATGCTTTCAGTTACTTTCCACGATCCGGATCATTCCATGAAAGAATTAAGGGAGATTACAATTGGCTATTCAGTTAAGAACAGATTATTGCTTGTTTTCTCTACTGAAAGAAATAATATAATAAGGATATTTTCTGCAAGAGAAGCCACTAAACAAGAAAGGAAAAAATATGAAGAAGCAACATAATAAGGAATTGCCCGAAGATTTTATGAGGGAAGAATATGACTTTGATTATAGCAAAGCGATGCGCGGCAAGTATGCAAGAAGTGCAACCGAAGAGAATGGCTATATTAAATTAAGAGAAGATATTCATAAAATATTCAGGACTTCGGAAGATGTGAACACCGCATTGAGAGCTTTTATCAATGCTATTCCAGAGCATAAGAATAGAAACGCTCATAATTTATAATATTACCAAAACGAAAGAGGCGATTATAATTTGTCCAAAGTTCGGACTTTCGGACAAGTTGCGGTATCTTATAGCCGAGGATAAATTGTTATATTGGCAGGGAGTAGATGATGTAAGGATGGTTTTTGTGTATTGACTGATATTCATAAAACTGTACAAACAAAGGAGGAGTTAATAAATGACTATTAAAGAAATTGCCAAGCAAACGATTGACGAGCTGCCGAATGAATCAAGTATTGATGATATAATTCATGCATTGTATATCAATGCAAAATTTGAACACGGTGCAAATGAAATTAGACAAGGAAAAGGGATTTCAGACAAGAAAGCTAAGCAGAGGCTGCAAAAGTGGGTAAAATAATTTGGGCGCCATCTGCTTTAAAAGATGCCGATTCCATTGCGGAATATCTTTCCAGGGATTCAGTTGATCGGGCTGCTCTTTTTGTACTGCGATTATTTGAGGCAACTGATCGTTTGCAGGAGTTCCCGCTTTCAGGGCGGATAATACCTGAGATTGACAATCAATTTTGTCGTGAAATAATATTTGGGGCATATAGGATTATGTATCGTATTGATAATAATGATGTTTGGATTACCGGAATAGTGCATGGTACGCGCAACTGGAATCCTGAATAATTACAAAATGAAATGAAATATATATTGACATTAAACCTATCCGAAGCTTGAAACTTTGGACAAGTTGATTTATATATTAATGGAGATATCATGAAACTTCGAATTACTCTTCTCGCTATTCTCTTTGTCTTATTTAACATTGTCGTCTCCAACGCATTTGACGGACAAGAACAAACCCAACAACAACACAACCCTTTCCCCGGAATGAATGAACTAAATGAACAATTGCCGCCCGGAATTGAAGGTATGAATGATGTTGACAACGGAATTGTAAGATTTACGAAGAAGGGCGATGCGGTTCAAAGCAATCCTGATTACCTTATTGAAAGTGTTATAGTATATAAAGAAGATGGTATTAATGAGAGATACACATACACTTACAATGAGAACAAGCAAATATTGTCGAATTCAATTGATAATTGGGAAAACGAAGAATGGCTAAATGCTCGGAGATATACCTACACCTACAACGCTGCGGGAAATCTACTTACATATTTATCTGAAAATTGGAAAAACGAAGAATTGGTAAATGCTCGGAGACAAACCAACACCTACAACGCTGCGGGAAATCTACTTACATATTTATCTGAAAATTGGGAAAACGAAGAATTGGTAAATGCTCGGAGACAAACCTACACCTACGACGCGAATGGCAAACTCCTGACATGGTTATCTGAAAAATGGGAAAACGAAGAATGGGTAGAATTTGATAGGGGATTTTCTTTTGAAGACTCAAATGGAAATTATTATGGTTTTTATCGTGTTTACAAAATTGAAATAACATGGACGAAAGCAACTTCTGTCGAGGATGAATCCGGTGATAACATTTCTGTAATATCATTTCCCAATCCATTTACAACTTCAACAACGATTAAATATGCTCTTGATAATCCCGCTCAAGTCAATATAAATATATACGACAATCTCGGAAGCAAAGTAACTACGTTGGTGGATGAATTTCAAGAAGCCGGCAGCCATCAGGCAATATTTGATGCAATTAAAACAGGCAATCGCCTGAAAACAGGCAATCGCCTGCCGCAAGGAATGTATTACTATACTATTCGTATAGGCGAGCGGGTAGAGAACGGGAAATTGTTGCTGATGAGATAACCCCTCCTAAATTAAGAGGGGAAATGAACTTGTCCAAAGTTTTAAACTTTGGACAAGTTAGCGCTTCCGAAGAATTATTTAATTGAAGAAGTCATCGCTGCACAATAGAATACCTCCCCGTCTTCCCAAGCAGGCTTATTATACCATTTCGGCCCACGAGGTGGGCGGCGCCGGCTATAACAAAATATTTATCTTCGCCGCCGAGGTAGCCTTCAATTTTCTTTGCCATGTCGATGTTTCTTTCGCCAAGAAGAACCCGCCTGATTTCCTCATACCCTTCAAATGATTCATCGATAATTTCCTCCATCCTTTGTGCATCCCCGGCCTTCCACGCAGCGAATAATTCATCCAATTCATCAATGCTTTTGCCCTGTTCGCCAAGAGTATAATCGAGGAACACCTCCGGGTATTCATCGAAAACCTCAAGGAATTCTATTTGCTCTTCGATCGATTCCAGCTCGAGCAATGGTTTATCGCCGGCCTTCTCTAAGAAATACATATCGATGCCGTGCTGCTGAGAGTACCCCTCGCCGGAGAGTTCGGAAAATTGGAGCATAATGGTTGCCGCCCAGGGTTTCAGTTTGTTATATACGGCAGATGGGATGCCCGTCTTGTCGAACCTCTCTTTGAACTTGGCGAACAGCTCCGGGCCGGCTTCGGATTCTAATGTCCTTTCGTCGCCATACATCAGCAGTCCGGCCAGAGACGCCGGGTCGGCTTTGCTAATATCAGCTTCGACTACGATATAGTCCGAGCGGGCAAACGCATTTTCGATTGCTGAGTCCAGCGGATATAGCGACTGCTTGGCCAGATGCACCGACCCCAGAAGATAGACAGTTGCATTATCCGATTTCACTTCCCAAAGGAATAAGCTGCCTTGTTTTGAAATATCTGATGAACATGATATGGCAACGAAAGCAAATATTAAAACAATAAATCCGGCTCGAATCTGCTTCATAAATCTGTTTTCTCGAGGAATGAATGAATGTACTATAGGCAATTTAAAGAAAAAAAGGCAGAAATCGCATTCACGAATTTTTGGGGAACAATTCTCATTGATAACGCTTTATGAATTAATGCCTGATGTAATAAAAGCTCCAGCAATATGCTAAATTTGATTTCAAAACATTGAAACCTTTCGAAACTTGCGGCGTATTAATATACGTACCGATACATATACGCCCTTCAAGCCTGCTTTGTAAGCAATTACAAGCGGGCTTTTTTTATTCAGGTAATTAGATTAAGTTTGATTATTGGATAAAGATGATCATTTCAGAAACAATTTAGATAAATTACATTTAAAATAAGATAGTGAAATCACCCATCGCCATAGTCGATTGCAATAACTTCTATGCCTCGTGCGAAAGGGTGTTCAACCCCGAACTCATCGGCAAGCCCATAGTCGTCCTCTCCAACAACGACGGCGTCGTCGTGGCCCGCTCGAATGAAGCCAAAGCCATCGGCCTCGACGGCTTCTCGCCCTACTTCAAAATCAAGGAACTCGTCAGTAAATATGACGTTAAAGTATTCTCGTCGAACTACGCCCTCTATGGCGACATGTCCCACAGAGTTATGTCCGCCCTCGAGCAATTCTCCCCGAATGTCGAAATATACTCCATCGACGAGGCGTTCGTCAATTTGAACGGCCTCGCACGAAATGGCCTCGACGAATACTGCCAAATGATGCGCCACACAGTCACCATGTGGACGGGCATACCCGTTACCATCGGCATCGCAAACACAAAAACCCTCGCCAAAATCGCTAACCGCTATGCAAAGAGAAGACCGAAGTTCAACGGCGTACTTAACATGATGGACGCCGCCGATATTGACTACTACCTGAAACGCACCGACGTTGCCGCCGTTTGGGGCGTCGGCCGGAAATATGCTAAACTCCTCTATAATAATAATATCAAGACAGCCTACGACCTGACAATGGCCAACGACAAATGGATCAAGAAGAATATGACCGTCTTCGGCATGCGGACAGTCATGGAACTCCGCGGCGTACCATGTATCGCAATCGAAAACAGCCCGCCCGCCAAAAAAGCAATCGTCTCCTCCCGATCCTTCGGCACTATCGTCACCGACAAAAAGGATATCGCCGAAGCCGCAGCCACTTTCATCACTCGCGCCGCCGAAAAGATGCGACTGCAAAAGTCCGCCGCCTCGCTGCTGACCGTCTTCGTCCGCACTAATCCCTTCAACAACAAACCGCAGTATCATAACGGCGTGCAGGTGCAATTGCCCGTGCCGACTGATTCTACCTCCGAGCTGATAGAATGGGGAATGAAGGCGGTCGATCAGATTTTCCGCAGCGGATTCGAATATCAGAAAGTCGGCGTGATGCTGACCGACCTTGTGCCGGCGAATAACACCCAATACGCACTATTCGACCCCGTGGACAGAAGGAAAAAGGCCGTCATCACCGAACTGATGGACAGGGTAAATAAAACAATGGGCAAAGACACACTGCGCTACGCCGCCACCGGAACCAAAAAGGACTGGCAGATGAAACGGAAAATGATGTCGCCACTCTACACCACCAAATGGGAAGACCTCCCAATCGTAAAAGCCATGAATTTTACTAAATAATATAAGACTTTATTTGTTCCGATACTTTAATTAAAGGCAAACGGATTGATAATGATGTCTGACGGAAGTATAATGATGCCCGACGGAAGTATAATGAAGGTGAACGGAAGTATAATGATGTCCGACGGAAACATTATGAAGGCGAACGGAAATATCATGAAGCCTAACGGAAATATCATGAAGCCTAACGGAGATTCCATGAAACCTAACGGAAGTATAATGAAGGCTGATGGTTTTATATTTATGTTCATGATTATATATTAATTTTAATTTGATATTAATTTATTATCTTTCAATATTATATCTTTTATATTCAATTATATTCATTATATTTGTTATGCATATTATTTCTAATTAATTAATACTATCCGGAGGTTCATTATGGCAATAAAGGAATTGCAAAGAGATTACCGCATGAATGATTCTGAATTATGCATGTTCGTAAGCAATCTAATACAGACCATGACACGTGATGCGGCTGAATTCGCTATTCGGGGGGTGGACGCTGCTGATATTATAGCATTGGAAATTCTTGGAGATGCATTCGAAGTGTTCCCGCCGGATTCGTACTATCAATCGGATGTCTCGTTGGCGGTGGAAAATAAGAACATTAACCGTGCGGATCTGGATATATTGGTTCGCAATGTGGTGCAAAGTGCGATTATAAAGTGGGGTTTGGGTTCGCCGCAATATAAGAAGTTTGGCGCTCAGAAGATGACTTCGATGAGTGATATGAAGTTTCTGACGATGTGTCGGCAAGTGGTTACGACGGCGACGGGTTATCTTGCGGATTTGACCTCTGTTGGGCTGACGCAGACGATGATTGATGCAGTCGACACGGGCGCTCAGGCGTTTGAGGATAATTTGAATGCGGTAAATGATATGATGGAGATACGGGATATTAAGACGAGCGAGCGGGTTAGCGATGGTAATGAACTTTATTCTTTTGTGGTTAAATATTGCCAGATAGGCAAGATAATCTGGGACGATGTGGATCAGTCGAAGTATAATGACTATGTGATTTACCCGACAACTCAATCGGGTCTGTCGAAACCACAGAATCTTGCGGCGGCTCTTGATCCGGTTAACTTCACGCCGATTACGTTGTCGTGGGATTTGGTTGCAGAGGCCACGTCCTATGATATTTACGTTGACATTGCGGCCACTGGGGCGCCGTCGGGAAGTTTTAGTTTGTTAAATAATTACGCAGGATCGCCGGCATTGGTACCGGCTATATTTGAGAAGAGAAATTATTTTAAGATTAAGGCAAGAAATGACACGGATGTTAGTCCGTACAGTGATGAAGTGTGGGTGGATGTGCCGGCTGCGCCTTAGTTCGGATACAATAGGCTTGCTCGTGTGCAGAAGTCTTATAGCGGGGCATTCACCTTCTTTACATATACTTCGTATTCGGTGTCGCCCATCAGGAAACTGCATTTTTCGTTAATGAATTTGATATATTCTTTGTCTTTTGCTGTGAAATACTTTATCCTGAGGATTATCATAGCGTTCGAGAGGCTGTCGTAGTTGATTTCTTTCAATGCGGCGGCCTTTTTGTAATATTTGAACTGCTTGTCTTTGCGCCAGCCAAGGTCGATTCCTCCGAAATAGTAGCTGATTTGAGGATTTACTATTCTGATTTTATCTGTCGGGGTGACGAAGATGAGATTATTATAGTTATTCTTTTTGAATTCAACGGCGGCTGATTCGATAATGCTATTCGATCTGTCCATCGGAGTGGTGAAAATCAGTCGGGCAATCATGAAAATAACTACGGATAACACGAAGTATCTGCCGGTGATTTTGTTTCTGAATATGAAGACGGCGAGCATTATTACGCCGGCGGCGGAGATTATTAAATATGATTCGGGGCTGAGTGCGTGGGTGGCGAGTAGGTGTTTCGTTTCGGTTCGAAGCACCTGGGAGAGCGACCAGGCGGCAATAATGACCGACGAAAGCATCAGCGGCAGGCTTACTTTCTTGTCCTCGTAAATTGCAATCGCAGAAACTCCGATTAAAAGTGCAATCGCGGGCATCATTGGAATTGTGTATGAGATCAATTTGGAGGTGGAGAAGGTGAAAATCAGAAACGGTACGCAGAAAGCTGCCAGATATATTGCGTTTGTGGTGAATATTGACTTAAAGAATCGTCTGTCGAATAGGAAAACGGACGAGGCAGAGAATATTATTAATAGTTGATTGATGTAGTATAATCCGCCGAGGTTTTTGGAGTGAATGGTGACTGCGGCGAGGGCGCGGCGGAAGATGTGATATTCGAGAAAGTAGTTCACAAAGCTCATTCCATGCACGGCATACATGTAGATGTGCCAGGGGAGTGCGATTGCCAGGCCGATAATTACCACGTAAGCCAACCTTTTGTATGCCGCCCGGTTAATTTGTCTTCCGCGGGCGGACATGATGATTAAATATAATAACAAAGAGAGGGGCAGGAAGAGGCCGACGATTATCTTGCTCATCAAAGCCAGCCCGAATGCGGCGCCGGTTAGTGCTGTCCATTTGTTTACTGATTTGTGTTGGGCGGGGTCTTCGGATTTGATCCAGAAGAAGATGCCGAGGAATATGAAGAATGTGAATGTGGAGTCGAGCTGGCCTGCGCGGCTGAAGAGGTAGAAGATCGGGAGGGTGGCGAGGGTCACGGCGGCAATCAAACCGACTCGCCTGTCCTTGGGGATGAAGAAAAGCAGGAATATTGTGCCGACGGCGAAGATCACTGACCACACCCTAAGGGCGATAGCGGATTCGCCGAAGATCATCATAGTTGCTGCCGACAGCCAGATATATAAAGGCGGATAGGCCGAAGAATAGAACCCGCCGCAAGCGTGTGCGGTTTGGTCGAGCCAATCGCCGTGCTCGACGATGCTTATCGCCCGCACTGCGTATATTGCTTCGTCCCAGGCCTGCATCTCGAACCCACCGAGATTCAAGAAATAAGCAATCGACAGGAGAACCAATGGTATGAGTAATATTTTTGTTTTTGGGGTTTCTATGATATTTCCCGCTGATATTAAACAAATATCCGGTTGCAATATATTTTATCTTAAAATAGGAAAAAAGGAATAGATTCAGCCTGTAAATTATTTATAATCCCGGATTTTGCAATAGAAATATTCGCAATTTCATAACCCTATGCAACCTATAGCTTTGCTGTCGGCACGCAATAGAAGCTATCTTGCTGCCTGCACAGCGCTAAAGAGCTGTGTGTTGATACGGAAACGCCGATGGGTTGTGATTCTGTTCGCGGAACTTACACTGTTACTGAAGACTGCTGTCTTGAATTTACAATATTTAACCCTGAATGTTACGAGGATTTGTATTTGACATTCCAGCAGATCGACGAAAGCACAGGGCAATATGTAGATGATGGTACGGTTGGGCCTCTTGCTATGTCTGACTCTATCACATACAAGATGTGCGCTATATTCGGACAAACATCTATTTCATGGCGTATTAAATTAAAAAATATACATTGTATTCCGGCCTGCAATTGGGCAGGAGAGGTTGACGGCAAGTACGGGCCGCCGCAGCTTGGCAAGATCAGCAACGGTGAACTGCCCGAAGACAGAGAAGAGTATATATATGCCATTAGCACAAGAACGGGCACAGACGTTTTTGAGGTAAGCATTGTAAACAGAGGAGGAGCAACAACGGAAATCAACATTTTTGATTTCAACGGCAATCGGGTTGGAACCAACAAATCCAATCTAACCATTGGCGTTAATAACTTCAGTATTAATATAAGCGGCCTAAGCAGCGGGACTTATTTGTACTCAATATCGATTGACGGCCGGGCGCTGAATACCGGTAAGTTTATTATAGTCAGATAATATTTCCATAATTAAGCCGCCCGTTAATCGCGGGCGGCTTTTTTGTAACTTTTTATATATTTTGTGAGTCTTATTATATAACAATCATTAACAACGGTGAATACCATGAAATACCTGTTAATATTTTTTACTTTTTTATTTCTTTCTACTTCCATTGCCCAAATAACCTGGGAGCAAGTTTATTTCAGTGACAATGAAATAGTGGTGCGCATACATGCCCCGGACTCCTTAGATTGCATAGCACTAATAGATCGCATGGGATTTTGCAAACTGATACACTCTACCGACGGGGGGAATCAATGGGATACAATTTATGACGAGACATATTGGGGCCCGCCACCTCAGAAGTTTCCTAATCCTCAGCATGTTTTTAATATGCAGTATCCTGCGAACGGTTATTTATATCTCAGTTATGAAAAAGGGATTGTAAAAAGAAGCCGGGACAGGGCCAAAAGCTTCGACACTACATATCTGCCAGTGAATTTATGGATGAAATATTTCCATATGAAAGATTCAATTACAGGTGTACTTGCATCAAGTCAGACACTATTTATAACCGAAGACGGCTGGGAAACCTGGGAGCAGGCAGATGTGGAATGGGAGAAGTATATTGTTGACGTCTGGATGCATTCCATTGATACGTTTGCATTTACCTCGAGCCATGGTATATTAGGCCCGATATATTACAGGACTACAGACAGGGGCAAAACCTGGAAAGAACAGAAACTGAAGGAAGGCAAAGGAGGATTACGTAAAATATTTTTCCTGAATGATTCAATCGGCTGGATAGCTGCATCTGAACCAAATTTCTTAGGAGATCAAAAATTTGACGTTTTATATAAAACAACCGATGGCGGAGCCGTTTGGGAACTTGCCTACAGGCAGGAGAACTATAAAATATTCGGCCTTCAGGATGTAGCATTTGTGGACGAACAAAACGGAATTGCCGTTGGGCAGTTTAACAAAATATTAAGGACTACAGATGGAGGTGATTCGTGGGTTCAGGATACCATTGCAATAGGACAGGGTGCGACATTAATTCCCACAATGACAATAGGTTACTTGGGCACCAAACCGTTGATTGGTACTTTTTCCTCGGGAATGTATGGAATTCCCGCAACAACGGGCATAGAATATCAAACGTCGAAGCCGGGAGCAATACTGGCCTATCCGAATCCATTCACCGATTATGTTAATTTTAAATTAGACGTACCAATGCTATCCACTGAAGTAAAAATTGAGATTTGGGACTTCGCCGGACGGCCGGTTGAATCGGAAACGCTCAATGCAAGCGGCAGCGGCGTCATACGTTTCCGGCCCGGGGCAAACTCGGCGGGCCTCTATTTTTACAGCATTACCATCGATGGGAATATCTTTTCCGGAACAGTCGTCAGGGAGTGAATTAGTTTGCAAAATCAAATTGGGATGTTTGGATAATCACAACATAAAAAACTCCAAAAAACAGCTTTTCAGTATTTATACGTATTGCATGTTCCGGCGAATCATGTAAATTGCAGATTAGATGAGGTTCAATATTCAGCGAAAGGCAGACATCAATATATGTAAGGCATGCAGAGAATTAAGAGGCAACTGACTGTAAGTTTAAGTAAGGAACTAAAATAATTGTAATTTTGTCGGATTTGCTTTGTTTAATATAATAGACACACATATTGACTTTAAGCTTTTTTCTTCGTATCTTGTCATTAAACCCACAATGTGGGATTAAAATCAAAACATATCTCTTTCTTCCGCCCGCATAGGGCTTATATAAATCTACCTGCTTAATGCAGGATCCATATATACTTGGGCCTGAAAAAGGCATATTCCCCTCCAAGTCAATTGCGAAATTCTTCGTACTAATATAGATACTAAACCATAAACTATAGGTGGAGGTTATATGAGCCGTTCAATACTTTGTAACAAGTTATTTGCTCTGATAATACTTGTCTTTTTGGCAAGTGCGAGCACGCGATTGTGCCTGGCCGGCGGGGTGATTATCCCAACCGGCGAGTCGCAAGCTGATTTTACGAATGCCTATAAGCTGATGCTATATAAGTCCCATGTGGACTATAGGTTCACTTCCGGCACTATCGACACCGTTTTATTCCCCAAATTCGGTGAGTTCTCAATTTACTGGGCAAGGTCCGGGGATAATAAGGGCAGCTTTATTATGCCGGACGCCATGCCGTCGAGCTACTCTTCGGTAACTCATTCATCCTACGATACTTATGACTGGGCCGGAGCGGACCACTATTCGATACAGTATAAGTCGAGCCGGCAGAGAGTTGCAATTTTCCTTAGTGATATATTGATGAATAATCGATCGGTATCGTGGGAGGGAATGTATTTCAAGAATACTTTCGATTCCTATCTTTATAATAATATTCACTACTTTATTAATGAACAGGCGCTGGATACCGCCAATATTTCCGGCTATACGCAGCTTCTGATTATCCCGTCATTTGCTTTGAATGGCGATGATAATAAGTATTATATCGACAGTGTGTTCAGGCTATGTCCCGATATTCCGGACAGGATCAATGCATACCTTGCCGGAGGCGGAACTATTTATGCCGAAGGAAATGCGGCCTATTTCATCGAGAAACTCGGGTATCTGGATAATGATGCCGTAGATTTTGATAATCAGATGTACGGCAACCCGAACACGAACCTTATCGGCGTTAATTTTACTAACTCAAGCCATCCGCTGTCCTTCACCTCACCTGCTGTCGAGGATTCGCTATACGCGATATCCGTGCCTCAGGTGGATGCCGGCGATGCTGAAATAATTGCCGAGATACCGGGATTCGGGCCGGTTGCGTTTGTGATGGCCGCCGATGAAGCCGGAGGCGGACGGATAATATGCAATACGGGCTTGCCTACGGTGGGCGGAATAAACGAAATCCAAAACGGCAGCCGCCAGCTTGTCTGGACAATGAATGCGATTATGTCCGCTTTTGCAAAGAATATAGATGTGACTCGCTCGGTTTTCAACGACCTGCCCGACAGCGTTACCGCCGGGAAGAATGCCGTTTCCTACGACCGCTTGGATACTTTCGAAATGAGAATTCTTATTAGAAATTTATCCTCCGAAGAAATCAGCGGTATCACAATATATGAAAAACTCCTTTATAGAAATATTGGCGGCAAAAATAAGACATATTTCGAATTTGTAGATGTGGCTACGCCCGGAGTTGATTATAATAGTAACTGGTATCAACTGACTTTTAACAATATCAGCATCCCGGCCCATAGCGAAAGAACTATTGTATACCGGTTGAAAACACCCGAACCCGAGGATAAGATTCACGAGGATGTGGATAGATTCATAGCGTGGAGGACATACGTTTACGGCACTTATAATGTAACAACATATAATGATAATGACGGGAAAAGTACTTTCTGGAAAACTTATCGCAACTATGTTGACATGATGTTCAGTGCCAAACTTGTGGCCGATACCGACGTGAACTGGAAGAACTTCCTCGGGCTGTTTTATCAGCCGTTCAAGGTCTTTATGATTATGGAAAATAAAGAACGGACATCGGCCGAGAATACCGTCTATACTCAATATATACCCAAGGATGTGCCGTTTTACTGGAGTGATAAATCAATTAACATTCCGATTCTGAAAACGCCGGGCGGGAAGTATGTTGATGTGCTTCGCGGCAGCAACAACGAGGACAGCCCCGATTTCGATATGGACAGCGACGGCCACCCCGATGCCTGGCTTGATACCGCATCAATTTATCCGAAGGGATATACAATCACCGAGGACTCGGTCTATTGGCTGAACCCGTGGGAGCATCTTCGCACCGGCAATAAATTCTATTACGAAGACATAGACCACGACGGCAAACGGGCCGAAGATACCGACGGCGACGGCGTGGTGGATGTTGAGGAGCCAGGCGATAAAATTCGCGTCTGGAAAATCACATGGAACATAAACCGAGTGCCGGGGTATGACTATGCCGACCCCTACTGCTATCTTGAATTATGGGTCGACCCGCCGGAACTTGTTAAACTGTCGGCCGGTGTGGGCTATGCTCACGACTTGCTCGACGAAGACGTTGGCGGTATGTTCTATCCCTATACTCCGGATATTGACAATGCAAATCTCCTCGATACTTCTTGGTCGCATTGGATGGAACGCGACGAAAACGGATTGGTGATATGGAAGCAGTTGATATACCAGAGCATCAATAATTATGAAGGCTTTACTTTTATCGACACTGCGGCACAGAATTACCGGCTGAGGCCGACCGACCGCGTGGTGGGAACCGTCCCGCAGCCGCACAGGGAGTTCATTGCCGTGCTGTCGCTTGGCGGCGAGGAAATCGATATGACCAAATTCACTCCGCAGCAATCCCTTTACTCCAAGCTCGAATATAATACGATATTCAATGAGCAAAGGGTGACGCCAATCCGGTCAACTTATACCTACTATGCGCCGCTGCCAAACCCCTTGCAGTTCGAGTATCTGAGCAATAATTATGTCGTTACCGATTACTTCAGCGGCGATACTTTGCGATACCTGCCCGAACATGGCCTGGCCAATATCACATTCGATATTGATGCCTCGACCGAATATACTTACTACTGGATTCGCAACGTAGGCCATGATGTGGATTATAACGACCCTTCGGAAGAAATTGAGGGCATAGAGGAATTGGGCGACGGCGTGTTTGGCTATATGGTCTATGACATTCCCAAAGGCATGGGCGGATACAAAATTTCGCTGCCGAAAAAAGAAGACGGCACCTACGACATTAACAGCATTGTGCAGGTGGACGGCGGCGATTTTAAGAAATGGTTAGACAATCCGAACACAAAAAATGAGATTGAGATTTGGGAAGACCCGTTCCAATATCATGTCTATATCCCGCAACTGCTAATCCCGCCGGCCCTCGATGACGACAACTTCGACGGCATAGACGACTGGATAGACGACCGCGGCGACAGGTTCTGCTCGGCAACCGGCTTCCTCCACGACGCCTATATGCTGGACAACGGCGAGGACTGGCTGGATTACCCCGAAGTTCCCTTCCGGGATGATATATACGGAATGGTGGATTCCGGCTGGTATCACGGAGCGGATATGACTTACGGGGATGATTTCTTCGAGAACCTCGGCAAAACCAAATTTAAGATAAACGTGATATATGAAGGAATGGGCAAGGAAGGGCCTGTGGAAATAAGCAAAGGCGGCTGGCTGGTGGTCGAGGAGATATTCGGCGGTTCGCCCTGGGTGATATTCTCTCACGTGCTGTCGGGATATGCCGAAGGCACGGACTATGAGGTAATATCTGAAACCAATCCTTCGGTTGTTAGATTTGGCAACGACACTACATTCATCAAGCATACGATTTACGATGCCAACGAGCCGCATTATTTCGATGCCGGGTTCGACCCGTATCATGTCTCCTACGGCTATGGCGATGCAACGATAACGGCCTATGTGGGCGGCCGCGACCCATGCAACCTGATAGACCCGCCTATACAAATGCCTGCGATAGTCGACCCGGATGTCGATCACAAGGAAATTACATTAATCCCGCTGGCCGACTCTACAAACCCGGAACTATCGGATTATCCCAAAACGATCGAGGGTACGTTCATTCAGGTCAAAGTGGAAATATCGAACGGCACCGATGACAATTGGCTGTTTACGACCGTAACGCCGCAGCTGCCGGCAAATCTGGGGAATACGGAAGTGGCAATGAGCTACGTTGCCTATCCGAGGCCGCTGGTGCCGGCCAAGGTTGACCCGGCCACTGGCGATGTGATAATGGGCGGCGACGACTTCGGCACTTTCCGTACGGCATGGCGGTTCAACCAGCCCGAAGGCGAAGTGATTGTCGAATTGGGCAATGAATTAAGCCTGATACAGCCATCCCGAAGGGCATATTTCATTTTCCTGATTAGCATCGACGAAAACCTTGAAAAGGGTGTTTATGATATTGGGTTTACTGTCTCCGGCCAGCGCCGGCATTACGATGAGCAATCGGTTGCTAAGGGCGGCAATCAAATCCAATCGGCTGAAATCAAATACGATGCACCACCAATCAAGTTTGCCGTTTCGGACAAGAACAGCGCCGGCACCGTCACCGAATACCAGAAATTTATTATCGGCACCGGCAGCCTGAAAAACTTGAAAGTACAGACAGACCCAAGCTTTACCGGACTTGAGAATGTTAAATGGTCGACCAATAATGTAAACCACACCAACTTCAATGATATGACGGGATCGCTGGCCTCGAATTATAACAGCCAAACCGGCGTGGAAACAATCGATCTGTCGCCATTCGATAATTTCCCGACCGTAGAGAACAATGAGTTCTATATTTTGCAGCAGGGCGAGGTGTACAGCTACTCCGAGGAGGATAAAGTGGACGTATCCCCTTACCGAGAACTAAGTTATGATGCAATTACTTCCGGCAGCCATACCGATTCCATTGCTGATCAAATCATCGTTACTTCCGCCGGGCCTAAGATTAAGGATTATATGATGATATCCGGGCTGAACGGGAAGAAAATCAGCCAGGGCGATGCTTTGGTCTGGGACAGCGGCGGTGAGAAAGATATTGAAGTGATGTTCGAGGTAACCAACCATGGCAACACTATTGCCGAGAAAACAATCCTGGATATTAATCCGGGCGTGTCATTCTTTGCCTTCGAGGAATCTTTGCCGGAAAACTGTACTATTAAAGATGGCAAAGTCGAAGCATTGCTCGGGGCCTTCTATCCGGGCGAAACCAAGCGGTTCTATGTGCATTTCGGGGCGACCGAAGAGGCCTGCCTGACGCTATTCGACGAAACCACCATAGTCCCGACGGTTAATATTGCTTACGAGGGCAGCCTCGGGAATGCTCAAGCGGAGAAAGAAATTTTCTCTTACGAGGATTTCACTCTGCTCGATGCTCCGGTTATTGATTTCAACTTAACGGCGGTCAAATCGGCCCGGCCCGATATTGCATTGGGGTCATATACCACGATTACGGCCAAATTCCAAAACGGCGTTGTGAATACCGAAGATGTGGTTGTCTGTTTATTTGCGATTATAAACCACAAGGACACAATGCTCGTGGGCGAAAAACTTGTTACGGCACTCGAAATATCCGGCGCTTATGAATTTTCGATGGATTATTCGATACCCCCCGATGCCGAATTTGTTGAGATATTCGCAGAGATTGATGCTGGAGATACTTATTACGAGATTTGCGAAAGCAACAACACTAAAGTTATGATTCTGCCCATACAGGGGCCAAACTGGATTCTTAATGTAGGGAACTTCCCGAATCCGTTCACCGAATCCACTACTTTCTCATATACGCTGCCCAGGGCTGTCAGGGAAGTATCGATAATCGTTTTTGCTGTGGACGGAACCATTGTGGACAAGATAATGAATTGCCCGAATTCTTACGGCGGCCATACTGTACCGTGGGAAAATTCGGTATTGTCAAAGGGAACTTATATTTATAATATAATAGGCATTAACAATCAGGGAGAAGAAGTAAAATACTTCGGTAAGATTAAGAAACAATAGGCACGAATTATGCTTTCCACTTAGCGTGGGGAATTCATTGTGCCGTCAGGGTTCCCCGTGCTGATGGCTAATTCAAATCGGAATTTGATATTGAGAGAAACGGGATGGTTTCGAACCATCCCCTACGGTGGTGAATATTTCGTTCGCAGGGGCAAATATGTATTTCGTAGGGGCAGGTTCACAACCTGCCCGTTTCGGGTTAATTGTACGGGATAATTATACGGGATGGTTATACGGGATGGTTATACGGGATGGTTTCGAACCATCCCCTACGGTGGTGAATATATTTAACGATTGATAATAATGAAAAAAATAACTTACATAATCATAATACTGCTGTCGGCAAATATTCTGCAAATAAAAGACTTACACGCCAAAGGCCAAGCCGATTCGGCCGCAAGGGCAAAGTATGGGTTTTATTTCGGATATGACATTCTGCGGCCCAATTCCAATTTCCATCAGCTGCCGGGAGTAATAATTACGAATCCAACTTTTACCGGCGGCAACGGTAGTGGAATCACTATCGGCGGACTATACGAATTGCCATACAAAGGCAGGTTCACAGCCATGATAAGGGCAAAATACTCATCGTTTACTTCCAATATGGATGACGAAGAGACGAAATTGGTTAGGGTCGATGGCTTGCTCACCGATGCACTTATCAGGCATAATCTCGAAACGGAATTCCAAAAAATCGGATTCGAATTTCTGGCTAATCTAAAATTTTATAAGGATTGGTTTTTCTTTGCAGGTATCGATATTAATTATGTAACGCTTAAAAGATATAAGCAGAATGAAGAATTAATCAACCCTGCAGCCGGAAATTTCGCCAATGGCGCCAGAACCCGTTTCGATGAGCAGGGCGATATCCGGGACGCCTCGGTTTATTATTCCGGCGTGGTTATCGGCACGGGCTATGACCTGCCGCTGGACAAAAACCGTACTTTGTTCATTGCCCCCGAAGTTCGCTATACCTACGGCCTGACGCCAATTGTGCCTATTCTTGATTGGGATATTAATTTCCTGAGCGCAGGCGTTTCGATTAAATATTCACCCCTGCCCTACAAAAAACCCGATATTCAGTTCCGCTTCCGCAAGGAAATCGACACTATAATAATTGAAGTGCCGGGATTGGCAGAATCCGCCGTTATAACCGGCAATCCGTCAATATCCCGCGACTCGGCCGACGTTGATGATGTCCCCGTCGTAACGGAATATTATTACCGCACCGATACTCTGTTCATAGTAAAGAAAATAATCATTCCCGATTTAACAGTAGATATTTCCGCAATATATTACACCGGCAACACCGAAGCCCCATTTAGTGAAATAACCATCGAAGAATTCCGCTCGGAGAATATTCAGCCGCTGCTTCCGTACATCTTCTTCGGGCCGAACTCTGACGCAATTCTGCAGCGTTACGAAAAATTAACTCCCCAAGAAGCCAATGATTTTGATTTTAATGACTTGTTCACTTTCAAGAAGCTGCCAACCTATTACCAATTGCTCAACATAGTAGGCCGCAGAATGAATCAATATCCCAAAGCAACTCTGACGATAACCGGCTGCAATTCCGGCTCGGGCAATGAGCGGGGCAACCCGGAGCTGTCCGGCAACAGGGCAAATAATGTCGCTTCCTATCTGTCGGATATTTGGAATATTGAACCGCACCGGCTGGCAACCCGAAGCCGGAACCTCCCGCAGGTGCCGACCAAAGCCGATGGCCCGGAAGGAGTTGCCGAGAACCGCAGGGTGGAGCTTTCGTCGAATATGTGGGAGATGTTTGCGCCCGTTGTAACTAAAGACACTATCATCGAAGTATCCGGCGAATCTTTTTGGCTGAAAATGACGATAACCGGCAGGGCCAAAATTAAGCAGTGGAAAATTGATTTATCACAAAATGGGAAAATTCTAAAGTCTATTTCCGGCCAGGGCGGACTGCCGGGGAAAATTCATCTTGATATTAGAGAGCAAAACCTCGTTTCTTTATTGGATAATGGTGCATTGCAATATGTTCTTGAGGTGGCTGACGAAAATGGGAAAACCGTCAGAAGCAAAACTGCGGCCCTCATTATCAATCGGATAACAGTTAATGACAAACAGTCGAGGAAGGCGAAGGATAAGAAGATTTACCAGTTCAGCCTGATATTATTCGATTATAACAAGCATTCGCTGAATAATGCCAACATGAAAATTGTAGGCCTAATCAATGACAAACTCGCCAATTCATCTAAGGTGGCTATTTTAGGATATACCGACCGGCTGGGCGAATACGAATATAACCTGAAGCTGTCCGAGGCAAGGGCAAAGGCCGTTCGCAGGGCTTTGAACACAGGGCTTGTCAGGGCGGGCGAGGTGACGGACGCAGGCCTCGGCGAAACGGAGCTGCTCTACGATAACGAACTGCCCGAAGGCCGCTTCTACTGCCGCACTGTGGTAGTAGAAATAGAAACACCGGTGGAATAAGAGCCTGGTTGAATGTATTTTTTTTATTTTGTCCCACGGAATAAAGTTCGTGGTTATTTCCAGTGGCGTCCGGACTTCCCGTCTTGATGCCTAATAATTATCGGAATTTGAGAATGAGTTGAAATGGGAGGGTTAGGAACCCTCCCCTACATTTGCTGTGATAACAGGTTTTCACGTATTGATTGCCCACGATTCGTAGGGGCAGGTTCGTAACCTGCACGTTTGGTTTATTATTTACCAATGAGGGAAATAAATCCTGCCGGTGAATTATTTATAATCCCGGATTTTGCATTTGAAATATTCACAATTTCATAACCATCTGCAACCGACAGCTTTAGCTGTCGGCACGCAATAGAAGCTATATTACTCCGCAACACGGACAATCACTTCCACCACACCGGCACTTATCATATCAAGCTTGACGGCAGCGTCCCGCGAAAGATCTATTATCCTGCCCGAAACGAATGGCCCGCGGTCGTTTATCTCTACTATAACAGACTTGTTATTCCTCCGGTTTGTTACTTTTACTATAGTTCCGAAAGGCAGTGTTTTGTGTGCGGCAGTAATTTTATTATTATCGAAAACAGCGCCGCTGGCCGTAGTTCGTCCGTTGAATTTATTGGCATAGTAAGATGCTTTGCCGCTAAATTGCCTGCCTGTAAATCTAAATTCGCCCGATTCTTCGTCCGATCCTATATTGGTTTCCCAAAGCGATTCGGACGCAAACCTGACAGACGATGAACAACCGGCGGCGGCTACAACCAAAGCAGATATAACCAATCTCAACAGTAAGTATTTATAGAATTTGTTCAACTGCTTATAAAAACTTATTAATATGCTTTCGTCGCATGAAGTCAATTATTTCCTTTACATCTTCGGATTTCCCGCGTTTGCAAATCAATAGCGCCTCGTCGCTGTCGACCACCACCACATCGTCAAGGCCGACTATGCCAATCAGCCTGCCCTTGGAACTAATCAGGCAGTTGGAAGTATTTATTGAGATAACATCGCCTTCAATCACGTTATTTCGGGCATCTTTCATCGACAGCCTGTATAATTCATCCCAAGTCCCCATATCGCTCCATGTGAATGAAGATTCGACTACGAGCACATTTCCCGCTTTTTCCATTATGGCATAGTCCAGAGATATGGAATTCAACTGGCGATATACGTATTCGAGATTCTCTTTATAGCTGTCCTTGCCGATATGCTTCATCAATGAATTGAAATGGGCGGCTTCTTTGGATAAATACTTCGAGAATGACTCCCAGAGCGTATCGAATCTAAGAATGAATATCCCGCTATTCCACAGAAAATCGCCGGATTCGATAAATCTTTGTGCCGTGCCGGCGTCTGGTTTCTCGGCGAAAGTTGTAGTGTGCCGTACGCCTTTCTTATAATGCTCGAACAAACCTTCGCGGTTTTGGTTAATCTGCACATATCCGTATTGAGTTTCCGGCCTTGTTGGGTTAATTCCAATAGTTACTATGCCTTTCAGGTTATAAGCCGCCTTGCTGGCCACTTCTAAGCTGTGGAAGAATTCGCCGAGATTATATATCACATGGTCCGACGGAAATGCAAACATAATCGTATCATCATCATATTTCCTGCTCAGCAATGTATAGGCCAGGCCAAGGCAGGGTGCGGTGTTGCGGCCGAATGGCTCTACAATAATATTCTCCTGCGGCAGTTCCGCCAGCTGGTCTTCCAATATCGTAACCATCGACTCCGAAGTGACGATATAAATATCTTCAATATCAAAAGTCTTATTCAGCCTTGTAACGGTGTTTTGTATCATAGTGCCGTCGCCAAGGATATGTATGAACTGCTTAGGTGTTTTTTCGGTGCTGCGCGGCCAGAATCTTGCCCCAAGCCCGCCGCCCATGATAACTGCTACTTTTCTCATATTTATTGCTTATATATTAATTATTTTATTCATTTTAAATATAAAGCAAGTTACAAATTTCAGCCATTTAAAAAAAACTACTCAATTACATGTCAATTAAGTAAATTTGTGGTTATTAACTATATCACAACTGTATCATATAGTATTATAGGGATTATGATTGATATAAAATTCATAATGGAAAACCCGGACCAGGTGAAGGAAAACATTCGGAATAAAAATGAAAAAGCCGATGTTGATACTTTATTTTCGCTGGACCGGCAACGCAAGAATATTATCGGCGAAGCAGAAAATCTGAAAAATCAGAGAAATATTGCTTCGAAAGAAATTGCCAATCTGAAAAGAAATAAAGAAGATGCTTCCGAACAAATTTCGGCAATGAAAGAAGTCTCTGATAGAATAAAAGTATTGGACGACAACCTGCGGCTGGTTGACAGCGAAATAAAAAATATCGGGTTGCAGATTCCAAATATGCTCCACGAAAGTGTGCCGATTGGAAAAACCGAAGAGGATAATAAATTCATAAGAAGCTGGGGCGAGATTGAGCAGCCTGGCCACAGCAAAAATCATATTGAAATTGCTGAAGAGCTGGGGCTGGTTGATTTCAAACGCGGCGCCAAGGTTTCGGGTTCTGGCTTTGCTTTCTATACCGGCAAAGGTGCGGCTCTTGAGCGTGCATTGCTGAATTTTATGGTGGATTTCCATGTGGGAAATAATGGCTATCGCGAGCTTATGCCTCCGTTTTTGGTGAATAAAAAATCTATGACAGGCACCGGCCAGCTTCCGAAGATGGAAGAGGATATGTATAAATGCCCCGAAGACGGCTTGTATTTAATCCCGACCGCCGAGGTGCCGTTAACGAATTTCTTCGCCTCGGAAATGCTGAAAGCCGACGAACTGCCGAAGAAAGTATGTGCCTATTCTCCATGCTTCAGACGCGAGGCCGGAAGTTATGGCAAGGAGGTTCACGGCCTTATCCGCGTGCATCAATTCAATAAAGTGGAAATGGTGAAACTGTCAAAACCCGAGGATTCTTATGATGAACTTGAAACTTTGGTTGGCGATGCAGAGAAAATCCTTCGCTTGCTCGGACTTCCGTACAGGGTGATTCTGCTTTGCTCCGGTGATACCAGTTTTGCAAGTGCAAAGACTTATGACATCGAGGTATGGGCTCCCGGCGAGAATAAATGGTTGGAAGTATCGAGCTGCTCAAATTTTGGTGATTTCCAGGCCAGGCGGACGGGCATTAGGTTCAAGCGGGCGGGCGATTCAAGGCCGGAGTTCGTCCATACGTTGAACGGAAGCGGATTGGCTACGCCGAGAATTATGGTTGCCATTATTGAAACATTTTACTCGAACGGGCATATTGTATTGCCTGACGTTTTGAAGAAATATTGTTCTTTCGATTCCATTTAACCCGATTATTTCGGGTTCTTTATAAGAGAGTTTATATCTGTTTAGAAATCAGTAGTGTCCGGTTAAAAATGAGAGACGTTCCTAATTTATACCTAATAATTATGATTTGTCATTCTGAACTCGTTTCAGAATCCATCTTAATATAGCCACATAGCCCATAAATACTGGATTCCCGCTGGAGTTTATCCTGAGCGAAGCCGAAGGGCGGGAAAAGTAGGGGTATATTCAACAGGGCTTTCATTTTTTTACCGGACAGTAATGATGTATTTTGTGTTTCAAACCTGTTTGGTGTTTATTACCGAATACTTGTGTCTTTCTCTTTAAATATATTAAGTTATTAATTAGTTATAATAAGCACTGGGGAAAAGTAGAAGAAATAATTCTTGACAATACTTAAGCCGATATACTTGAATAATATAGTTGATGGGATTACATTGATAATCGTGTTGATAATCATGTGGAAAAAAATAAGTTCTGCACACCGATATGTTATAATATTAAAATTCAATAATGCAAATCTTATTTCCAACATTCTTTAACATTAAAAACCTTCGATTGTTAACAGATGTTGATAATATGTTAAGAACTACTGTAGAAATATTCATAAATTTCTTAACAGTTTTATTTATCAAGTTATTATAAAAAATGGCCAAAGTTTTGATTTATATATAATTAAAAGATAATCATGAAAATTGCTATTGCCTCCGACCATGCCGGATACGAATATAAAGCGATAATTGCCGTGTGGCTAAAAGCCGAAGACCACCGGATATTGGATTTCGGCACATCAAGCACTGAGTCTGTGGACTATCCGGATTTTGCTTTTTTGGCCGCCAAAGCTGTGGCAGGTGGGCAGGCGGATTTTGGGGTTGTATGCTGTGGGTCGGGGGTTGGCGTTTCTATAGTATGCAACAAGGTTGGCGGGATTCGCTCGGCTAATTGTTTCAATGTGGAAATGGCAAAGCTCGCCCGGCGGCATAATAATGCCAATATTCTTAACTTTGGCTCCAGGTTTGTGGACATCGAAACTGCAATGAATATGGTTCGCGCTTTTCTTGAAACGGAATTCGATGGTGGCAGGCATCAATTGCGTGTGGCTAAAATTCATTCCTTAACGGGGAACTAACTTCGTTAGTTTTTATTAGTAATGAGTATCGAGTTTTTTGTAATGAGTTGTGAGTTTCGTAGCTACTTCGTAGTCGAAGGAATAAAAGTGTAAATGATCCGTCAAAATATGTTTAATATATTACCTAAATTCCCAAAGTAAGTTAATTCCCAACTAAATATAACGATTACTATGCCATAATCCACATCGAGCGGATTATTTGACTAATTCTTTTGCAGTTTCCACTCTTGCTACAGCGATTAACCCAGCATTATTGTCTGATCAATACTTTTTGAGCGCACTTCTTCATTGCATTCTATTTTTTTGCTGTTTTATAATA
>JAJRTW010000220.1 GCA_024278075.1 Bacteroidota bacterium
AACAAAGAAAGAAAAAAAGTAGCAAAAAAAGAAAGAAATCCATTATTATCAATAATTTATCTTTTCTTCTCTTTTTTCTATTTGATTATTAACATTTTTATTAACAATTTGGGTTACCTACTATTATGAGGCAATAGGTTAATGCCAGGCTTTTTAAAAAGGGAATACAAAACGGGATCGGCAATTTGGTTCGTTCAGCGCAGCTTTGCCTGTATTATAGAATTTCGGCTGCCCAACCCTGAATATTTCATGTATAAATTGATTTCCAGAAAATTCAAAAAAAAATCAGCAGTTTCAAGCCTGGTAGAAAGGATTGAAGTATTGGAGAATCCGGCTTCGCCAAAAAAAACCAACCCTAATAAAATATACAGGCTGCTGACGGTTTTATCCGATCATTTTTATAACCAAAACGAATTCCTGAAGTCATACGGCTATCTCCGAAAAGCCGTTAAAATTAAAATCAATGATTCTGTATTGAAAAATTTTATCCGGCTGCATAGGCAATTGGGGAACACCTCCGGAACCATTGCCAGCATCAATCAACTGACAGATTCGGCGAAACAATCTTACGAAGCCGAACTCGAAAAAGCATTAGATGAAACCAGGCTTATTGCAAATTTGTGGACTTATAGTATTGATTCCGGTGCAATCGCAAAGGGCAGCAATATTATTCATGTGCTGAATAATTCGTGGGATTATTCGATTTCCGGCTATACTATCCGAAGCCGGGAGATAGCAACGAAGCAAAAGGCAATTGGCTTGAAGCCGGTGGTTGTTACAAAACTGGGATCGCCCGGCCAAACCAATGGCAACTCGGCAAATACGGCCAATAGCCTTCAACACGATGGAATTGATATTACCCATATTTATGACCAAGCGGACTCCCGGGTGAATCATATACCTTTGGGCCGGTATTTTGACCGGTATGCCGCTACTTTTAGTGATTATTTGAGAACCGCAAATCCGGCGGTAATCCATGCAGCTTCAAATTTTCAAAACGCACTTCCGGCCCTGCAGGTTGCAAAATCATCGGGCATAGCTTCGGTTTATGAAGTCCGCGGGCTGTGGCATAAAACCCATGATGCTATAACCGATGGGTTCGGCGGTTCGGAAAACTATAATTTTCAGGAACAATACGAAATTCACTGCTGCAATATTGCCGATGTGGTTATCACATTATCGGAGCATTTAAAGGAATATCTAATATCAAAGGGAATCAAGAAGTCCAAGATAGACATAATCCCCAACGGAGTTGATGCAAATTATTTCAGCCCCGAACCGCCAAATGAAGAACTAATTAGAAAGTATAATCTACGAAATTGTTTTGTTTTCGGGTTTATTGGGTCGCTGACCGACTACGAAGGCCTGGATTACCTGTTGAAAGCGTTTAAGATTGTTCGCAGAAGTAACAAAAAAGCCAGATTCCTTATAGTCGGCGATGGCAAAGCCCTGGAGAAACTGAATAACTTGCATGGCGAATTAAACTTAAAAGATGATGTATCATTTGCCGGGCATGTTCGGTTTGAAGAAGTAAAAGACTATTACTCGATTATCAATGTTTTTTCTTATCCGAGGGTGAACAAGGAGGTCTGCCATTTGGTGCCTCCGCTGAAGCCGTTCGAAGCTATGGCAATGGCGAAAACCGTTCTGGTTAGCAATGTTGGAGCTTTGCGGGAAATGGTAATTGATAATGAAACCGGCATCGTGTTTGAAGCCGAAAACGTTGATTCTTTGGCTCGGGCCATGCTTAATTCTATGAGCGCCAGTGAAATCGGACTAAAATCGAGGCGGTGGGTGGCCCAAAACAGGGATTGGAACAAGCTGGTGTACAGATATGTGGATGTATATAAAAAGCTGGGTTTGGAATTACAGTGAATTATTGAGTTGTGTGGCATCTTATAAATGAATTCACTTTTAGCCCATAATGCACTAACATATTAATCATATTTGTGGCGTCAGGACTTTCTGTCGAGCCGGCATTATTGTGGTGTCAGGACTTACCGTCGAGACGGCTTTTCCTTGCTTCCGAAGATTAAGTTAGCAAGGAAGGGTAATTATTTCTGAGATACTGCACTACTGTCGTGTCAAGCATACTATGGCGGTTCATTTAAGCTGTCATTCTTAACGAAGCCACTTGTGGGGCAGTGAAGAATCCAGTATTCACAGGCTATTTGGATGTATCAAAATGGATTCCGGATCAAGTCCGGAATGACATAGAACAATTGACACGTCACTACCATAATAATCATTTATCAATAACTTATAATAATCATTTATCAATAACTTATAATAATCATTTATCAATAACTTATAATAATCATTTATCAATAACTTATAATAATCATTTATCAATAACTTATAATAATCATTTATCAATAACTTATAATAATCATGAATTTATCAATACTTGTACCTGTTTATAATGAGGGAAATGCCATAAGGAAGACATTGGAAGATTTGAATAATATATTAACGAAATCGAATATCAATCAATTTGAGATTATTGCAATCAACGATGGCTCAACCGACAGCACCCTGGAAGAAATTATGGCTTCGAATATCGAAATCGAATTGATAAATCACAAAACGAACAAGGGATATGGCGCATCGCTTAAAACTGGATTGCGTATAGCCAAATACGAAAATATAGCCATAACAGATGCCGACAGCACCTATCCGAATCATAGAATACCTGAGATGTTGGAGTATTATACTGCCAATAAGCTTGATATGCTGATTGGGGCAAGAATCGGGGGCAATGTTTCATATCCCGTTATTAAGAAAATCCCAAAGTATTTCATAGTGAAACTAGCAAATTATATTTCAGGGACTAAAATTAAGGACATTAACTCTGGCCTAAGAATTTTCAACAAAGACATCGCAAAAAAATTCTATAATCTATATCCTGACGGGTTTTCATTTACTACCACAATAACAATGTCGATGCTCTGCAAAAGCTATGAAGTTGACTATTTCCCGATAGATTACTATAACCGTGAAGGCAAATCGAAGATTTCACCGGTTAAGGATACCGCCGGATTCTTTAACCTATTGAGCAAGATTGCGATTTATTATAATCCTTTGAAGTTCTTTCTGCCTTTCGTCGGTATTTTGTTGGTAATATCAATAATATTTTTGATAAGAGATGTATCTTACACCGGCAATCTATCGCAGAGTTCAGTACTGTTCCCAATATTGACTATATTTATTTTTTTGATGGGAAACATTGCAGATATGATTTCAAAGAAATAGTATATTCCATGTGGTAAATTATGCAAATTAGGAAGCATCTTAAAGCAGGAACAAAATTTGACATTATCAATGTATGCTTATTGGTTTTGTTTTTTACTGCCCTGTTCCTGGTATTTTTAAAGCAGCCGGGCGGCAGCGACGATTGCTCCTATTTCGAAATGGCAGCCCGTATGTTCGAGCATAATGGCAGCATATATACGCATGCCGACCGGAATGGGCTAATATTAAGCATAAAACTCTCCCAAGCGATATTTGGCTATACTAATATAGCTTATCATGCTGTCGCTTTTGCATACAGCTTAGGATTAATCCTTTCGGTATATTTTCTCGGAAGTTTTCTTTTCAACAGGATTGCCGGTTTTTTGGCAGCAATTTCTTTGCTTGGCAGTTCGCTGTTCGTGAACTATATGACAGCATTAGTCCCCGATATACCTGCCACATGCTGGTTTGTTGCGGGGCTGTATTTCTTTGCCAGAGCTTTTGGCGATAATAAAAACAGGCTCAGGACTTATCTATTTGCAGCTATTTCTGCGATTCTCTTTTTCCTGGGATATTGGACTAAGGAGACTATGGGTGTGATGGCGCTTGCCTTGCCATTGTATTTGATAGTGGTGAAGGACAATAAACACCGCTACAGGATATTCTTTTTCATCATTGCGACGGGGCTTGTCTTAGTATGCCTTGGATTCCTATGGAATTATATTGTTTATGACGACGCCTTGTTTAGATTGCACAAATTTACAGAGAGAATTATCCCGGGTCATAATGAACTATGGATTAAAAGAGGATTAATCAGAGATGATTACACATGGATGGACCTCTTAATAAGGTATCCCAAAGCCCTGCTTAGAAATTATCGCGGATTGTCCGATTTTATCTTCGGGTTGACTTCTTATCAAATCGTGTTTTATTCCTTTGCTGTCTTTCTAATTCTAATTATCGGGAAAATAGTAATAGGAGCCGGGAAAAGAGCCTCATCGCCTGATTCACATATTGCCCAAAGAATGAATAGAAACATAGTATTTATCTCAATTCAGGCATTGCTTCCTTTTCTCCTGTTTTCCGCAGAAAAAGTTAGTCTATCCAAATCATGTATATTTTAAAGGAGTTACGGAATCGAATTTGCAAAAATGGGTGCTGCATCGTATATTATCGTATGTTTATTCGAAAAAATAAAAACCGATCCGGCAGT
>JAJRTW010000221.1 GCA_024278075.1 Bacteroidota bacterium
CCCTTATGCCTTGCAGATTGTAGGACAACCCCCTGCTCGCTTTGCTCACTTCCCCCTTTTTTAAGGGGGAATAGCCAATTAAATTCCCCCTTAAAAAAGGGGGATTAAGGGGGTTGTTATTCTCCTTAAAGCAGAAGCATGGATATCTTTTTCCTGACTACTTTTTGAGGGAACCCTAATTATGCAATCGTTAATCGACATGCTCCACTATCTAAATATCGGCTATATCAACCAAATATTTAGGGAATAAACCGGACTGTAATAATTGGTATTCCTATTGCATATTAGAATGCCTGAAAAACTATGCCAAAAATGCTATCGGGTTTGCTTAACTCTTTTAGACGAGTTTACACATAATATAATTTTATCTAATAATAAGAATTTATAAGATATGTTTCCAAATCAATAAACAACCCGGGCATAAATTAAATTATCTAAAATACTCAATGCTCGGGACTTGTGAAGAAACAGCGGCAAGGGCTGAAAATTTAATGGCAATTTTATTAAATCGAAATCTGATACATCAAAGAATATTACTCCATCAGCTCAGGAATCCACGGGGATAATAATGAAGTACAATATTAGACTTTATTAACCATTAAATGGCCGGTGGCTAATATTCAACTGACAGAACATGCCGATTGCATATATGTCAATTATCATGGTTGGCGCTGCGCCGGCCAATGCAATGATACTCAACGCCGATTTCCTCCATGTCGTCCGGTTCGAACAGGTTCCGGCCGTCAAACATCAATGGCCTGGCCATCAATTCCTTAACCTTTGCAAAATCAGGATTGCGAAACACATTCCATTCGGTGGCGATTATCAAAGCGTCGGAATCCAGCAGGGCCGAGTACATATCCCTGGAATACTCGATGGATTCGCCAAACCGAACCTTTGTGTTGCTCATTGCTTCCTGGTCGAATGCCGATACCTTTGCCCGGTGGCGCAGCAAATAATCTATTATAACGAATGAAGGTGCATCCCTGGTGTCGTCGGTGTTTGGTTTGAAAGAAAGGCCCCAGATCGTAATCTTTTTACCTTTAAGGCTGTTGCCAAAACGCGATAAAATTCTATCGCAAAACCGAATAATCTGCCTCTTGTTCACTTCCTCGGCGGCGCTTATTATTTTTAAAGGTGTGCCCATGTTCTCGGCCGAGAATTTTAAGGCCCTGACGTCCTTGGGAAAACACGAGCCACCGTAGCCGATACCGGCAAAAAGGAACCTTTTTCCTATTCTCGAATCAGAGCCGATGCCCATACGAATTTTTTCTATATCGGCCCCGACGGCTTCGCAATATTCGGACAAATCGTTCATAAAAGATATTTTCGTGGCCAAAAACGAGTTGGCTGCATATTTTGTCACTTCGGCGCTTTTCTCATCCATCACAAAGATTGGATTGCCGCTTCGGAGGAACGGCTGGTAGAGGTCTCTCATTGTCTTTTCCACATATTCGCTTGAAGTGCCAATAACAACCCGCTCGGGTTTCATCGCATCTTCCACGGCAAATCCTTCGCGCAGGAATTCCGGGTTGCTAACCACATCAATTTTGTGGCCGGGAGCAATTTGATCAATAATCCGGCGGACTTTTTCTGCAGTCCCGACCGGCACAGTGCTTTTATTCACCAATATAATACGGCGGGCAATATTTTTATCGGATACTATCCCGGCAATATCTCCGGCTACTTTCAAAACGTGCTGCAGGTCGGCAGAGCCATCTTCATTGGGTGGCGTGGGCAGGCACAAAAAAATTATAGAACATCGTTCGACGGCATCTTCCAGCCGGGTGGAGAAGTGCAGCCGCCCGTCACGAATATCTCTTTGCAGCATGTGCTCCAGGCCGGGTTCGTAGATCGGGCTAATCCCCTGATTCAGTTTGTTTATCTTTTCTTCGTCAATATCGATGCAATAGACATCGTTGCCGGTTGCCGCAAAGCTGGTTCCCGATACCAGGCCCACATAGCCTGTGCCGACCACTCCAATTGTAAAAGACATAAGTTAACTTCTTTTTGCTGTAATAAATTATATAGATAAATTATTTGAGACTTCTGAAAAATTAGAGATTTGCTGTCATTCTTGCACAAGATTTTGTGTCAAGAGCGTCATTCAGAGCCTGACGAAGAGGAGCGAAGAATCCAGAAGCCGCATGAACACTGGATTCTTCACTACACCATAAATGGCTTCGTTCAGAATGACAAACTTTTATCTATTTTCTTTGCAAGTTTTTATGAAAATGGCAATTCCCCGATTTTTCAGAAGTTTCTATATAGAAATTCGAAAATCAGTGTAACAAATTTAAGAAGGAGAATGATACCCTACAAGTCTAATAAGCGATATGCAAGAATTAGCAGAATGATGAAGATGATAATGTAGATTGCGAATTTGAGGAACTTCTTGAAAATATAGAGGATTATCATTATCAGAATTATTGCAACGGCGATTTGAGCATAGCCCGGGAGCCCGAAAATAAAATGAATAGCCTGATTCATCAATTACCTTTACCTTAGCATGAATGTCATAGGTATGATACCTATCATTACAACATCATTACTCAGCGGGTTGAACCGCCATTTGCGCAGAGCTTCTATTGCAGCTTTTTCGAGGTCGGGATCGGCTTTTTGCAATGGGATAATATCGCTGACAGTGCCGTCCGGCAGCACTTCGAACCTAAGCTTAATCTGCGCCGAGGTTTTGACGCCTTTGGGGAATTTGGGAATATGCTTTGACAGTACAGTCCTGTTTCCGCCTCCTCCCCATTCAATATCGCCAAATCCGCTGCCGGCTCCCCTCCCTGTGCCAATTTCACCAATCCCGCGTCCCATCGGGTCGCCGTCTGCGCCGCCAATATTCTTCCTGTCCGAGCCTTTTTGGACGGATTTCGAATTATCATCAGAACCTAATTTTTTCACAGGAATTATTTTCGCTGCCAATTCCGGATTGTCAGAAGCATTCTTCTTGGGTTTCGTTTTAGCTTTAATCTGCGAGTCTTCCAGTTGCGAGGCAGGCTTTTTGCCTTTGAATCGCTTTCCCTCTTTTGTCAGGTTGCCCCTGCTAAGGCCGGTGCCGTCGCCTTCGCCAAAATTCAGAAGTTCTATTGGAATGGTGTTAATCGAAATGTATCTTGGCTGCGGCGGATCGATAACCAACAATGAGGACAGCAATATCATGAGGATAGTAATCGACATGGAAATGCCAAACCCACGAGCCGTATTCGTATCCCACGGCAACTTCAACTGAAGCGATGCTTTCTGTTCATGGCGTGATGACTGAAACATTTTAACTCCCCAATGTATTCAGTTACATCTTAATTATAAAGATGATAAATTATGCTGCTTTCTTCTACTGTATTGAATACTAACGCACCCTGTCAATCCAGGTTTGCGCAAATCCATATCTCAAGGCTGTTGTTCGTGCTTCTTCTTTTGTTTCGAATTTTCCAAAGCGAACCCGGTACCATACTTCATTCCGAATCTCATGCTTAGAAATAAACGAGTCCCTTATCTTTTTATTTCTAAGTTTATTCAGCCATTCTTCGGCATCCTCACGAGAAGGCGAAGCGTAAATCTGTATAGTAAACAGTCCCTTGTCTGATTTCGGTAACGGTAATTCAGGCAATTTAGTGCCTGCTATTTTCTTCTGAGCCGGCTTTTCGGGCTTGATTTCAGCCGGCAGCTTTGCAATGTCTTTGGTTTCCACCGGTTTTTTCGCTGGGGCCTTAAGCACAGGGGCTTTAGATTTCTTCGCTGGGGCCTTTGCTATGTACTTCTTGTTCAACGGCTTTGGCTTGCCAACCTGTTTCGCTTTGGGCTTCTTGACGGGAGCCGCATCTGCAATATCTTCGGCTTCGTTCCCGGCATCTTTTCCCGAAACCTCTACCGTGTCTTTAGCATCGGGTTTATGCACTTCCTTAATTGCGTCCCTATCTGCTTCCACATCAATATCTGCCACCGCCATTTTCTCCAAATGAGCAGCAGAATCCTGCTCGGAGCCTGCCAGTGAGTCAGCATAAGCAACATCCCCTTCGCTGCTTTGATAAACATAATTATATCCGACAAAGGCAACGGCCGCACCGAAAATAGTGATTAAGGCCAATATTGCTATTCTTTTTAGCGGTAAAGGCTTTCTTTTCTTTTTCTTCTTTAACTTCACTCCGCCTTCTTCGGGCATTGCTTCCGGGCCGATAGCATTGTTGGCTATTTTCATTTCATCGGTTTTTAGTTGTGGTGGCTGGCTGCCCTCCTGCAGGTCATAATTCGAAGGTTTATCGGCCTCAATTTCATTTATATCAATCAATTGCGCTTCTTCGTGATCGTCTACCGGAGTGAAATCTTCAGGTTTCATTTCTCCCGGTTCATCTTCGGCCGGCTGCTCGGCTTTGGTTTCATCTTTCCGCAATTTACTCTTTTCAATATCTCCGGCAAGTGCTTTCTTGAAGTCATCATCCAAAACTTCTTCCGTTTCCTCTTTGGCAGTTTCATCGAACTCGTCAGCCTCTTCCCTATCAATTCCTTCTTTATCATCATCCACCTTATCAGTGGCTTCATCAATACTATCAATACTATCAATCGATTCTTCCTGTGTATCAGTGGGAAGAATCAGGCCCTCTAAGCCTTCGGGAATCTCAATTTCGGCAGTTTCGGCTTCAACTTCGGGCTGCTGAGCGGCTGATGCGTCTTCGGCGGCGGCGGCACTGTCCTCTTCCATTACTTCATTCTCTTCCGCAGCTTCTTCCTCCGCAATTTCTTCGGCGGTAACTTCATTAGCATCCGGTTGCTCGTCAGGCTCTGCCATTTCCTCTATAGTTTCTTCAGGTGAATCATCTTCTTTAGGCCTAACAACATATTCTTCCTGTTTCGTGACAATCCCTTCGGTATCGATTCCCTCTGCCGGCTCTTCGGTTTCTGATTGGCCCTCATCCTCGAAAGAATCCCAAACGGTACCACCCTCGGCAGGAGGGTCAATCTGTTCCGCCATTTCTACATCTTCATTGGGAACATCTTCGCCTTGCAAATCCTCATCGGCAGAGGCTGGCTCGTCGGGAGCCTCGGGGCTATCGGAGCTATCCTGCTGCTGAACTTCTTCATTATTTTCGATTACAACAGGTTCGTCGCCGGAATCGAAATCGGGTAATTCACCGGGGTATTTCTCCTGATTTTCCAGCATGAAAGAATCGTCCTCGGGCTGGCCGGGTTCGAATCCGCCCTGGCTTTCCTCTTCCCGCAAATTATCTTCGTTGATTGATGCCATAATGTTTAAATTATTTATTTATTAATTTATTGTATAGAAGAATGCTAACAAGCAACTAAATAAATTTTTGGTTTAAATTCAAATTTATTTTCAGAATTGCCATAATATTCCGATGGATGCGAATAATCCTCTTTCCCTGTAACCCTCCCAAATCATTATATCGGAGTTAATTAAATTCTCCATGCGAACAAACACTTTCAATTTATCGGATACCGAATAATCCGAGCTGAAGTTCAAATCGATATAGCTGTCCAATTCGGACGTTTCATCCATGCCGGTGAAAACCGGAGAAACGAATGTAAGGCCGATTTGCGTGCTAAAGTTTTCTGCCCACATCCTTTGATATTTAGCTGTGGCCTTTAGTGGTATCAAATATGGGACAGCCGATCCGTTTTCATCTAACGTGCCGTAATTAAAAATCAGGCTTCCGGTAATATTATCCTTATCGGCCAATTGCCGGAACATCTCAAATGTTACCCTGAGAATATTTCCTTTCAGATAGTCCGTATTAATATTTCCGGCGGTGTCGGAAACGAAAACCGGCAGCCGGCTGGCCAGCCTGTAATTAAAGCCAAAGGCTATGTTTGTGTTTTCATTTGGGTGGTAATATAGATTCGATTTTATTAATGCAATATTATGTTGGAAATCGATGCCAAGATTCGAAGCCAGATATGGGTTCAAATTATATAATTGGCGGACGCTGTTTTTTCCCAATCCGGTGCCGAGGCCGGATTTCAGAGTGAATAAACGATTTATCCTGTATTCCAGATTCGCATCCATTTGGAATGCCCCACGGCTAATATCCATTGTATTCGATGCAAACTGGAACCCGCCTTTGGCATCTAATGTATAATTGCCAAATTTATAAGTTCCCAGGCCGCCCAACTGGAACAAATTGGTGGCGTTATTCCCGACGGTATGGATGTCCACATCGGCGGCTATGCCAAGCAGCAGCCCTTTCCAGTAATTCCGCACTTCCAAATAGCCGAATATATTATTGTCAAAGACATTGCCATTGTCCGAATGAAGCTGCAACGAATTAAAGCCAGTGCCGGTTTTGAACTTCACTCCATCGTATTTTCCATCCACATCCACCTTCAGTCCAAAGTCAAAAGCATTCCTCGACGGAGCCGTTTCTATGCCGTAGAGCTTGTAATTCGAATTATTGAATTTCAATGAAGTTCTCGTTTTGCTCCCGCCGAAAATCCAGAATTTCGATGGTGCAACATAATCAGAACTAATATTGGCAAAAAAGCTGTTATATCCGGCATTCTCCACAAAGTCGCCGCTATAATCAAACCCGGCATTGGCGAACAGCCGGTAGTTTTTAATATCCATGGCATATCCGATTTCCGCCGACGGCGAAGTGAACCTGCCGAATTCACCCTTTATGAAGCCGGCGTGCATGGTTTTGCTGAATATATCATTTGGCAGCTGGTCGATTGGCAGCAGCAGCGATTGCTGTTTATCGAGCGAATTTAGCGAATCCAACTCGCTCTGCGAAAGCTTGCCGGTTTTCCCGGGAAACTGCTTGATACCCCCGCGCACATTCATCTGCTCAACGCCTTCTATCACAAAATTCGGCAGCTCAATCGGCTGCGCCGTCTCTTGCTGCTGAGCCTGCAAATGTGATGAAATACTTAGAAAGCAGATTATCACCAAGTACAATATTTTCGATTTGGGCATAACAAAATTTATTAATTACTTATTCCGAATTCTTTTCAATCGCCTTCCGGCAGTTTTGCCAAAGTCATCATCCGGCCTTAAGGCCTGCAGCGACTGGTATGCTTCGCGGGCCGCCGTCCAATCCTCAATATTCTCATAGCTTTCGCCCAAAGCCAGCAGCGCCAGGGAGAACCAGTCCTCGTAGCCTGAAAAATTATCGCGGACCGTTTTCAATGCTTCTATTGCCGATTCATATTCTTTGTTGCGTACCCACAATTCACCAATGCGATATTGCGCCTCCGAGGCAATCAGCGGATTGAACTCGCTTTGGGCCAATATCCTGAATTCAGCCCTTGCCGAATCGTTCATTCCTTTCGACCGGTAGTACATCCCCAACCGGTAGCGGCTTTGGTCGGAGTAATTAGTGCAGGGGAAGCTGTCGGCAACCTCGCGATAGATTCGGATAGATGACGTTGTATCCCCGATATTATATTTCAGAATGGCACGCTCGAATCCGGCTTGGGCGGCTGCTTCTCCGGCTGGATAATATTTCCCCAGAGCTATAAGCACCGAGTCGGCTTTCTCTATATCAGCCATCTTTTTGTACAGCAGGCCCTGTTCCAATAACCCCATGGGTGCGAAATCGCTATCGGGATATTTTTGCCTTAATTTATTAAAAGCATCTATAGCCTTTTCGTTTTCATTCAGGTTGGTATAACTCTTGCCCATCCAATAAATAGCATCGGCGGATTTAACCGAATTCGGGTGCTTCCTGATAAAATCGTCGTAAGCCGTTACGGCGTCGCCATATTTCCCACCGGTATAGAACATATCGGCCTTCTTCCACCTGAATTCTATGACGTATGGCGATTCGTCGTTTTCGGTTATGAACGTATCGAGCAATGCGGCCGCTTCGTCTGTCCGGCCTAAAATTATAAGGCATTGCTGCACACTCTTCATGGCCTCGGGCGCCAGCGGATTGCTCGGATAGCTCAGGACTATATATTTATACGTTTTCATTGCTTCTTCGTATTTGCCCTGATTATAGTAGCAATCTGCAATTGCATAGTGGATTCTTGGCAATAGGCCGCTGTTGGGATAGGCCTGGATTAAGTAGTGGAAATCGTCTATTGCTTCGTTATATCGCTTTTGCTGGAACCTGATCCAGCCCATCAAATATAACGAATACGGAGCCAATGATGATTTCGAATTCTGCCTTACGAACCCAAGCAAAGCCGAGATGGACTCTTCATATCTCCTTAGTTTGTACAGCGAAAAGCACAATTGGTATGAGGCATACTGGCCTTCTTCCGAATTCGGAGCCAAAAATGAAGCCCTGCGGTAGGATTCGGCAGCTTTAGCATAATTCTTAACATAATAATAACCATCGCCTTGCCTGGCCAGCACTTCCGTTGAATACTTCGTGCGCGGGAATTCCTTGATCAGCTTGTCGAAAATCTTAGATGATTGCTTGAATTGCTTTTGGCGAAGATGCGACCATCCCAATCCGTATAGAGCTTCCTCGCGGCGATCCGAAGTTGGATAGATATCAACCATAGAGGCATAAGTCTCGGCTGCATTTTTAAGCAGATCGCTTCTGAAATAGGCCTCTGCCAGCCAATATAAAGCCTCATCGCCCTGCCGGTTCGATTCATTGGAGCCGATGTAAGCCAATAGCGGGGGAATTGCTTCGGCACTTCTGTGGCTCTGAACAAGCGATATTCCCTGCTTCAGCCTTGCTTCGGCAATGTACCAATGCTTCTTTGGCATAAAAACTTCGGAACTATTCTCGGCAAGCCGTGCGGCCTTGCGATATTCCTGAACAGCCTTGCTCCATAGTTCCTGCTCCATATATGTAGCGCCCAGCAGGAGGTTGATCCTTGCAGTGATAATTGCATCGAGGGCTTCGCGGTCGGCTCGTTCAAGCGTGCGCCTGGCCAGCTCGTAATCACCCTCCTCGTAATAAAGCTGGCCGAGTTCCAGCAATGCCTGCCCGAGAAAAGGATATGCGGGCTGAACCGACAGCGCCGAGAGTTCATGCCTGGCAAGTTCAATATTTCCCTTGCGTTTAAGTGCAATTATTCTATATAGTTGGGCAATTGGCTTTGCGCGATTATCGTTGCCGTCTGATATTCCTATCACGTCATTGTAATACCCCAGGGCGGCGTCATACTCGCCCTTATTTAATAATGCCCAACCCGCACCGAGTTTTACATAGTTTAATAAATCTGAAGAGCTGAACGTCTCTAAGAAGGCCTTGAACGACAATAAAGCCCGGTCATAATTCCCCGATAAATTATACGACTCGCCGCGCAAATACAGAATATCTTCCCTTACATTATCCACATATGTCTGCTTTTCGAATAATAACCCTATCGAATCCTTTGCATTTATATGGCCAATGGTTATATCGGCGTCTTCGAGAGCTATCAAAGCCTGTGGGAAATTTCTTAAGACAAGGTTGGTATTTGCGGCTCTTACTTTTGAAGCAAGGTAAGTATTGGCCCCGGGATAGAACATTGCAATTTGGCGATACTGAACCAATGCCTTCTCATAATTCCTGTTGATTTCGGCGGTTTGGCCAAGGGCAAAAATAGCATCATCGGCATAAGTTTGCTCCGGATATTTTTGGGCACAATCCCGGAAAACGGGCTTTGCATCCTGATATTTCCCCTGAAGAGCCAGGGATATTCCCTGCCAGAACAACGATGCATGAGCAAGTTCGGCAATTTTTTCAGAATCCATTTCATTAGTCTTAAGGAATCCGAGCTCTTGTTCGGCAAGTAAGCTTGATTGCTTGAAATATATTTCGGCCTGCGGATACCTTTGCTGCTCGAAGGCAACAACTCCCCTTTGGAAAGCAGCGAAGGGGACAAGCGGGGAATTCGGGTTTTCTTTAATAAATTCGTTTAATATTCTTTCGGCAATAATGTAATTCCCAAGTGTCAGGTCTATATCCGCCTGAAGCAGCCGGGCCCGTTCGATTGCCGGAGATGCCGGATAGCCCTTAATCATCTGAATTATTTTATTCTCAGCCGGGCGTATCATGCCATCATCATAAAAAGCTTTACTTTCGAGATATTGCTCGCTGCCAAAGCGGTATTGCGGAGCGGCTATCTGCGATTTCAGGCCCGATGAAGCACCGATTAGGAATATAATTAAAGTTAGATGCTTTTTAAGCATTTCCCTTCGAAGTTACTGTATGAATAGTTCGCATCATCTCTTTCATTACCACAAAAAATAATTACATATCTGTTTTCGAAATGATACATTATGCTGCTATTGAATTTACAAAAAACATTATGGAATGCCAACTTTTTAATATTTGTTATCACAAGTACCCTGTTAAAATTCATCCTGTGATTGCCAATCGTTGTTATACTCTGCCTCGTGCCATATAATGTGCTGTGTTAGATGCAATATTAGAATTAACTAATAGTATTTTCACGCAGGCTCGGAATTTGGGACGAGGCAAAAAAAAATGCACCCCCAAATCGAAATTTGGGGATGGCATTAAATTAAGGAATGACAACTGCGCTGTCTTACAGCTTGGTAGTTACCGATTTGCCTTGCATGAACAGCATCAGATAATCGCGGCTGCCCGCCTTGGAATCCGTGCCGCTCATGTTGAACCCGCCGAAAGGCTGCACGTCGACCAACGCACCAGTGCATTTCCTGTTCAGGTACAAATTGCCAACGTGGAAATCCCTCTTGGCCCTATCGAGCTTCTCGGGGTCGGAGGAGAACACCGCACCGGTAAGGCCGTAAATCGTATTATTGGCTATTTCCAGCCCATTATCAAAATCGGTTGACTTAATAATCGCCAATACCGGCCCGAAAATTTCCTCCTGCGATATAGTAGCCATCGGGTCTATATCAGCTATAACCGTTGGCTTGATATAATTACCATTAAGGCCTTCCACCTTGTATCCACCGGTGATCAGGCGGCCTTCTTTCTTGCCAATCTCAATATAATCCAGTATGCTCTTCTCCGCCGATTGATTGATAACCGGGCCGGAGTAATAATTATCCTTCGGGTCGCCCACTTCAAGTGCCTCAACTTTCACTTTCAATTTCTCAATGAACTCATCATATATCTTTTCGTCAATTATCGCCCTTGAACAAGCCGAGCATTTCTGGCCCTGGAAGCCGAAAGCAGAAACCCATACGCCATCTACGGCACTGTCGATGTCGGCATCGGCGTCCACAACAATCGTGTCCTTGCCGCCCATCTCGGCTATCACGCGCTTTATCCAAATCTGCGCTGGCGAGCTTTTGGCTGCCAGTTCGGTTATCCTCAATCCAACTTCCATCGAGCCGGTGAATGAAATAAACCTCGTCTTCGGGTGCTGAACCAAATAATCGCCGGCTTCGGCGCCGCTTGCAACCAAGAAATTCAACACACCGTCCGGAAGGCCCACCTCACGCATAATATCCTGGAACAACCAAGCCATCATCGGCGAGTCCGAAGATGGTTTCAGCACAACAGTATTGCCGGCGGCAATTGCGGCCGTGGATATTCCAAGCATTATCGCGAACGGGAAATTCCACGGCGGTATGCAAATGCCTACGCCAAGCGGAATGTAGAAGTATTCGTTCTTCTCGCCCGGGAATGGAGTAACCGGCTGCAATTGGGCATAGCGTATTGCCTCGCGTGCATAGAATTCGAGGAAGTCGATAGCCTCGCAGGTGTCGGCATCGGCCTCGAGATAGTTCTTCCCAGTTTCCGAGACCATCCACGCATTTATTTCGAACCGACGGCGGCGGACTACTTCGGCGGCCTTGAAGATGAATGCGGCCCGCTCTTCAGCCGGTACGTTTTTCCATGTTTGGAATGCTTTGTCGGCAGCCCGGATAGCAGTTTCGGCGTCGGCCTGGCCGGATTTCTGGAATGTGCCGATTAGTTCGTCCAGATTGCCCGGATTGTAGGATAATGTCTTTCTATCTGTGGATACTTCCTTTCCGTCGATTATATTCGGGTATTCCCTGCCGAATTGCGAGCGTACCATTTCCAATGCTTCCCGCTGTTTTGCCAAGATTACCGGATTCGAAAAATCATGCGGCATGATATTTGTAAATTCTGTCATATTAAGCCTCTATAATTTATAATTAAACATACGTCATTAGCATTTTATAATTTGACTGCAATACAGTATTACAAATTTAAGAAAACACTTCGGAAATATTAGGCAAAAATATTTTCTATATGAAAATCTGTCTTGTGGTATGTTGTCGGGATAATATTTCCTTGGGCGCGACAGGCAGAAATGCAATCGAAGATAGTGATTCTCAGGTACTGTGGTAAGCTAATTAGCCACATGCTGCTGCGTGTGGGATAGGAATGTAATGAATAAATTGCCACATGCTGCTTCGTGTGGAAAAATACTGTAGAAAATGATATTGGTTTGTCGTATTCGAATTATTCAGGCTTCGTGTCCTGCTGCAGGATTCCGAACATAGTGCCTTCTACATCTTTGCAATAAGCAAATGACCCAACTCCGGGAATATCAATTTTCTCGGTTACAACAGTTCCCCCGTTGTCAATAACTTTCTTGATGTATTCGTCTATGTCAGGCACGTCAATTGTATTAACGGTTGCGCTGAAAAATTCCTTTGGTTTGAATAAGGCGCCGTTTATGCCGTGTTCCGGACTTTCGCCGGTCGAGATCAAATAATACTCATCGGGGCCGTCCCATTTTTTAATTTCCCAGCCGAATACGTTCTCGTAAAACTCTTTTACTTGTTCCATATCGTTGGCTGAAATTTCAAAGTGTATTACTCTTGGCATACTTAAATCCTTAAAGGTGGTGGATTGAATATTCCAATATGACAAAAAAATAATTATAAACCAAACTACTTATTCTTCTTCGCTATAATTGATATTGGAAAGCACGCACTGTCTATCTGGCAATTTGGAATTTCCTGATGATTATACTGTCTGATAGTCTGATTCTCAGCAGGTAGATCCCGGAGGCTACTGCTTCAAGGCCTAACTCAAATCTATTGCCCATGTCATAATGCCGCGATATGATTATCCGGCCGTAAATTGAAACAACATCAATGCTTACTCCATTAAGATTTATTCCATTAAAACCTATGCCTTCCGGATTATTAGTTTCGATTTCTACAATCAGTTTGTCCGATGCGGGATTAGGATATATCCTGATTGCTTCGTGCATCGATTCGCCCGGGACACCTGTTATTAAAAACTCAAATTCATCGGACAATTCGGATTGGCAGCCGAATTCGGATGTAACCATAACGGCATAGTTCCCGCTGGCCACAGGAGTATAGGTTTTCCCTTCCTCTCCGGCAAGCCTTTAGCCATTAAAAAACCATTGGTTGCCGGATTCGGAATTTGATTCCAGATTGTCGCCCGTTTGTGTAATAACCGGCTTTGGCGGCTGCGGGCGGATGGCAACATCTTTGATAATCGAATCCAGGAATCCGGACGAGGCGATTTGTTGCTTCAGTTTAATAGTTCCGGTTCCGGGCAGGCCCCATTGCACAGTAGCAGTGCTTTCGGTTTGGCCTGATAGTATTATACCTCCGGCCACAGTCCAGTAATTTTCCAAGTCAGGATTCGTCGATGTAGAGTAGGTTCGAATGTCATTTTCACAAACCTCAAGGCCGCCTGTGATTTCCACTACCGGGCTGTCGCCAATTATTATGGTTATCCGCAAGGAATCTTTGCATCCCAGGTTGTTTCGGATGACTAATTTAAGCGATCCCGTGCCCTCTTCTCCCCATTCCACCTCTATCTGGTTCGGTTGTGAATTATCGGTGACTTCTCCGCCTTCGACTATCCATTGGTAATCATAGCCAGAATTAAAAAGAGTAGAGTATCTTTCCACGCAACCCTCGCAGACTTTAAACGCACCGACGATTGCAATCTCCGGCAAAGGCATGATCGCAACATTATATTCAACCGAATCGCTGCATCCGGTTTCGGTATACTGCTGAACTAATTTCACCTTGCCCACTCCAATATCCTTCCAAAGAATACTGGCCTGCGGCCCTGTGTCCGGGCCTATAATACTGCCGCCTGTCACCGACCATTTATTTAAATATATATCAATATCAGAAGAATCAATCACCGAATAATATGTCGATTGCCGGTTCAGGCAGACTTCTTCGGTTCCCGCTATTTCTGGCTGTGGCAATGGCGAGATTGTCACGTGTATATCAATCGAATCCTTGCAGTCCGAACCGATGGTTTGCTCGGTTAATCTTACATTGCCTTGGCCGGGCTGATTCCAAAGCACAATAACCGAACTGCCAATTCGGCTGCCTTGAATAAGACCGCCTTCCACATTCCATAAATAATCGAACTGGCCTTCATCAGCATAGTATTGCACTACGCTGCTTTCGCATACGTATTGATTTCCGGTTATCGAAGGTTCGGGCGTATCGAACAAGGAGACGTACTGGATCGTCGTATTCGAGCAGCCTGAGAGGGAATCAGTGACTTCTAATATAATCCTGCCCTCGTCACCATCGCCCCACCGGATTTCTATTGTTGATACATTCGCCGGGCCGATTATTTCCCCACCTTCCAAACTCCAGCCATATTGATAATCTGCGGCATATTGGGTTGAATACTCCAGCTCTGCAAATCTGCAAGCCGTTTTATTTCCCAATATTATCGCCTCGGGCAATTCCGAAATAGTTAAATCGCTGCCGTTGTCATCGCTTATCAATGAAGGGCTTGTGGATATTACTCGTATTCTGTAGGCAGTGCCGGCTGTAGAATTTTCAGGTATTATTGACCCAATGGCAGCGGAAGAGGTGGACTGAAGGCTGCCAATATTAACAGGATTGGCAAAACTTCCGGCGGAATCAGACAGCTGCACTGTGAAAACATTGCTATCATTGAACCTTGCATTTGTAAGACTTTCGACGGCTACCTGAGTATCAATGGAATCGCCGGCGCAGAACTGGCCTGAAATATCAATCGAAAAACTCAGATCGCCCATTTTTGCAACAAACGCATCAATCTCTCCTCGCAATTCCTCCTGATATGCCCCGATGGTCACAAAGTCTTCCTGATCGCCAGCCATATAAGCAAAGTAGACATTGCCGGAACCGTCGGCAATAACGGAGCCCTGGTATCGCCTGTTGATCGAACAGCAGCCGTAATAAGTGCCCCAATCCCTTTGGCCGGTGCTGTTGAGTTTGAACACAAAATATCCGCCGAATGGATTGCTGGATTTAAAAGCATTTTCAGAAGCAATAGCATTCCGGCTTTGGGTGGAGCCGAATCCGTAAACATTCCCTGCGGCATCGGCAAATAAATCATCGACCATATCATTTTTGTCGCCACCGTAGTAAGTGCCCCAAATTCTGCTGCCGCTTGAATCGAATTTAACAATATATCCATCGGACGGGATAGGCAAATCGCCATCATTATAAAAGGGCTGATGAGTTCCGGAAGTAGCAATCACATCGATTCCGGCGCTTGAGGTTTTGCCGCAGAAATAAACATTTCCTTCAGTATCAGTTGTAATTCCGTAGCCCTGCTCGCCTGCGTTGCCGCCGCCGCCATAATACGTTCCCCACTGCCGATTGCCAGCCGAATTGAATTTAACGAGAAAAGCATCCGAACCACCACCGGAATATGCAGCTTGATGCGCCCCGGCCGAAGCAATGAAATCAGTGCTGAAAGTCAGCCCGGTAACATAGACATCCCCATCGCCGGTCGCCACACAATCATAGGAGTAATCAGACTGTCGGCCACCGTAGTAAGAACCCCATTGCCTATCGCCGGAGGAATTGAATTTAACGAGAAAAGCATCGCTGCCGATCCCGCCGCCGAAGGTTGTCTGGTGCGCCCCTGTGCTTGCAATGCCGGATTGGCTTGATGTGCGTCCGCTAATGAATACGTCTCCGGAATTAGTCACACTAATCCCATAAGCCTTGTCGTTGCCGGGGCCTCCGTAATAGGTAGCCCATTGCAATGCACCGGAGGAGTTGAATTTAGCTGCGAAAGCATCGGTATTGCCACCAAAAGTTGCCTGAAAAGCTCCGGTGGTTGATATGCCAGTATCGCTTTTCGTATAACCGGCTATGTATACGTTGCCTGATTCATCGACATCGACTCCATAAGCAACCTCATCATTCGTACCGCCAAAATAGGTGGCCCAAATTCTTTCGCCTGCCGAATTGAACTTCACTAACAGCCCATCGCCGGCGCCGGCATAAGATGCACCGGCATAAGTCACCTGGTGGGCTCCGACTGTTGCTATATAATTATTCTGGTTTTCGCTGTTGGAAATGCCGGCCACATATAAATTATTGTCCGAATCAAGGGCAACGTCCAAAGCGTCTTCATATTCCATTCCCCCGTAAAGCGTCCCCCAAAGGCGGGTTATCGGATCGATAATCAATGCTTTGCCGGTGTCGTAATCGCCAATAACGAATCCGATGTGATTATTATTTTCAATATTGTTATATCCAATATTATTATATCCAATATTATTATATCCAATATTATTATATCCAATATTATTATATCCAATAACGAATTCACTCGATACTTCTACTTGAATGCCATCTTGAATTTGATAGCTGTATGGCGGGTCCTGGATTATCCTGCCAAGCTCATTCTTCGATATTAGATACCCCTGCGGATTAATATATGTCGAGCCCGACCCGTTGAACTCCAACTTCACTTGCCTGGAATCTCCCCCGGGCTTAACGATAAAATCATATTCGAGATTGCCGCTGTTGGCTGTATAAAGAACAAGGTCGATATTCTGATAAATGTCGCTGTAGATAATCTTTCCAAAGGAGGCAATGCCGGTGTGCGATTCCCCGGACTTATAATAATTTGTAAAATAGGGTGATTTATCCGAACCGGAGATACTCGCGTTTAGATTCGAATTCAAGAAATCCATGTCAACCCTGTAATATTGAACCGTTCTAATAACCTGGTTTTCATTTTCGCCATCGGCAGGATTAGACTCAGGAACAATTTCCTCGGAAATCAGTTTAGAGAAAACAAAGCTAAAGCCTTCCCTTCTTACATAAACCTGGTTGCTTTTGCCAATCCAATAGAACAGGACCTCATTTGCGGGAGTGCCCTCGCTGTCCTTGAACTGCCCTTTGTTTTCGATAAATTCGAATCCGGATTTGTGCTCAATAAATTTATTATCGTCAAATTCCGCATATAGGTTGCCCATGCCAACACTTGCAATTGTAAGGATAAATAATAATCTGTACATGTATTTTCCGGAGAATATTATTATAATGCTTCGTATATCATATACCAACACTTCGGACATATTTTATAATGACTTGAAAAATAAACCACTTACGAAATGTCATTCTGAGTCCTTCGACAGTTTATCCTGAGCGAAGTCGAAGGACTCAGGGTGACTATTTTAGTGTCATAGTGAGCGGAGTCGAACTATAGAAACGATCGGCCTGGCTCAGGATAAACTCCTCGAAGAATCTATAACTCTATACATTTTAAGTGTTTATAGATTCTTCACTACGCTCCGCCACAAGTGGCCCGGCTCCATTCAGAATGGCAAAAAAGTCCGATCTGTTGATATACGATAGATATAGAATAATCATATCAGGAAATAAAAAGTTACAAAGTTTTATCGGCTGCGATGAAAAATGCACTTGGTTCCGTCGGTTATTCCCGATTGCGGATAAGGAATATCACGATTTCTTTGGAAGATAGACAGAAAAAATAGTGCCTTCCCCAATTTTGCTCACACAATTAATATTCCCGTTCAAGGAATCGACGCAACGCTTTACAATTGCCAAACCAAGTCCCGTACCGCCGATAATCCCTATGTTCTCGCTTGATTTGAAGAAAGGTTGGAACAGGTGCTTTTGGTCCTTATTGGAAATTCCCTTTCCGAAATCGGCAACATCTATTTGGTAGTATCCCCCAATATCGGAAATTGAGACTGTTATCTTCGTATTATTATCCGAATATTTACATGAATTAGTCATAAGGTTCATAATAACCCGATGAACCAAGTCCTTGTCAGTTTCAATTTTGAAATCCTCCTTTTGGCTTTCCAATACAATTTCATGCCCATCGTGGTCAATCAATCTTACTTGACCAATCGTATCGGATAAGAAATGAACAAGGTTGAATGAAACAATATTCAAATACAATTTCCGGCTTTTCATTTCGGTGAATGACAATACATCCTCAATCAGTTCATTCATAGAGCTAACAGCAAGATTTATCTTGTCGAGATGCTTGATAATCTTATCTTTTTTGTCCTTTTCGAGAAATATCTTAATTATTTCCGACGAAGACAGTATCACAGTTAAAGGCGTTCTGTATTCATGCGAAATCATAGAAATGAAACTGGATTTCATTTTGCCAAGTTCCATCTCTTTTGCCAGAGCATCCGATATTTCTTCTTTGGCAAGGCGGAGTTCTTCTTCGGTTTTCTTTCTTGCTTCATTTTCCTGTTTCAAAACATCGAGGGCCATATTAAGCTGCACGGTTCTGTCGGCAACCCTTTTTTCCAGCTCGGCATTCATTCTTTGAATTTTCTGGTCGGCAAGTTTTCTTTCGGTAATATCACGCACAAATACTAAAGCTGCTTTTCGCGAGTTTATTCTTGTTACACCAATATGCAACTCCACATCAACAGGCACTTTGTCCTTAGTAACAACAACGGTCTCATATCTTTGAGATTTGTCCGCCCCGGTCATCAACCGCATATATTGCTCAGTTATGAAATCAGAATAATCTTTGTGAATATACCGGCCTACAAATGAATTAATTAATTCATCATGGGAGTAATCCAATAATTGTGCTAATTGCTTATTAGCAAATCTAACCTTTCTGTCCTGGATAATTATAATTCCGTCAAGGGCGCTTTCGACTACACTTCTGTAACGTTCCTCACTTTCGAGATAGGCAGCTTCGGCAAGTTTCTTTTCAGTTACATCGGTGCCGATAAAAAATATACACTCCTGACTTTCAAACTGAAATTTTTCGGCCGATATTGCAACTATAAAAAGCAATTCATCTTTCGACAGCAAAGAGACTTCGTGGTTGAAAACACGGCCATCGGTACTCAATATCTCTTTCATTTCGATAAATTCGCCCATGTCCACAAACAGGCCCAACTCATCTAAGTTCTTTCCTATCACATGATCTTTATCGAAACCAAGTTTCTCAGTGAACCAATCGTTAATTTCCAGGAATTTAGCTTCGTCGAAAGACAATATGCCCATAATGGCGGGGCTGGTTTTGAATGCCTCGTAAAATTTATCATCGGAAAGTTCTAAAAGCCTATTACTGGTTTCAATACTTTGATCGCCGTCAAGACGCTCCGAAAGTTTGTTCGCTATATTTTTCTTATTCGGCATTTTTTTAATTTAACATAATCTTTATTAATATGCAAAACCATACCTTCATTAATTCCATTGCGTTAGCCGAACAAAGGTATTTGCAAGTCACTTCTTGGATCTGAATTTATCGGCATCATCATAAAACAAGAAATTAAATGAAGTGAGCGCCCCATAGCACCGTGTTATATAACCCTGAAATTTCAACTTCTCGCCATTGGACAAACTGCCGGATGAATTAATTTGCTGCTCGAGCACACGCAGATAATCACGCACCATGATAATTTTGTGCATTAGTTTATCAATCGGCATTTCATGTTCTTTAGTGGAATTTTCGCCGGGGATAAAAAATATTGACCCTCCCTCCCATTTGTCGGCTAATTCAGCCGAATGCTGCGAGTGCATCTCCTCCACTATTGCTCTTGCCAGGGCTTTAAGTTCCTTTTCTTCCATTATTCAACATTCTCAATGTATTGTTATATAAGTTATCAATAAGCAATATACTCATATCAACCCCAATTATTCGGGTTTTTATTCTTTCAATGCACCTGCCGTCAGTCCTTTTATTATTTGGCGCTGGAATATAAGAAATATTATCAGAACCGGCAGAGCCGAAATGCTTGCTCCCGCCATAAGATGTCCCCAATCAATCGACTGCTTGCCAAGGTAGAACGTCAGGCCCACAGGCAAAGTCCGGAACGATTCTTCATTAGTAAATAAATATGGGAACAAAAAGGAATTCCAATTGCTCAAAAAAATATATATGGCAAGCACTGTCAGTATCGGTTTGCATAACGGCATCACCACTCTGAATAAAATAAACCACTCTCCGGCACCATCAATTCTTGAGGCATTTTCTATGTCTTCCGGCAGGGTCTGTATATATTGCCGGACAAGGAAAACACCAAACGGAGTGACCAGCCAGGGAATAATCAGCGAATAATATGAATTTATCCAGCCGAATTCAACCATTAACCTGTACAATGGAATCATTATCACATGCGGTGGAATTATCAATACGCCGAGAATAGTTCCAAATAAGATTGGCTTTCCGATAATATCCCTTCGCGCCAGCGCATAACCGGAAAACAGGCAAAACAATAAATTCCCCGCCGTCACCACAGTTGCCACTACTGCGGAATTAAAAAAATATCTGCCAAAAGCATCCGAATCAAGTGCTTCGGTGTAATTGGAAACAACAAATTTCGAGAAAATCAATTCGGCAATATTCGTATAGCTTTCCGGATATAGTTTTAAACTAAATAATAGCATCCATACCATCGGGAGAATCATACCCAATGCTGTTACTATCAGTAGAAAATGAGTTAATATGCTTAAGCCACGTTTCATTTTATTTGCAAAAATGCCCTCTTGGTGTCAATGCACCTCATTGACAAGGTGGGGCTATGTGTGATTATTTATTACTAATCCCCTCGCAATTTAATATTCCTCATTAAAATAGAAGAATTGTGATATAGTCTCGCATATATCATCTTCAATTTGTTTATACAGCCCGGGGTCATTCCCATTGAATATAAATGCAAAGGCAAGCAATTCGCCGTCAAGAGTATTGACATAGCCTGCCAGCGAACTCACATTCCTTAAAGTACCGGTTTTACCTCTCAGATTGCCGCCGGCTACCGTCGCTATCATTCTCTTCTTGAGTGTGCCGTCAACCCCTGCAATCGAAAACGAGGAGTCTAACGCCGAGCCATAAGGCGACTCATACGAAGTCTTAAGAATCCTGATTAAAGAAGAAGCGGTTACCAAATTTCTTCTCGACAGCCCCGAACCGTCATTGATTGCGCAACCCGGGCACGATATATAGTTTTTCTCCAGCACCTTGAATAAGCTTTTTCGATAACTCTCAAGGTTTAATTTATTTTCTTTGGTATAGGCCCCTATTGCTTTCATCACATGCTCGGCAATAAAGTTATTGCTTTCCTTGTTCAACTCGTAGATAAATTCGGTAATCGGGCGGCCCGTTTCGGCAATAACTCTTAGCTTCGAAGCGTCTGCCAATTATTCTATATTGCCCTCAAGGGCATCTCCGGCAACGCTAACCCCACCGGCAATCAACCTGTCTTTCAAAACTCCGGCACAAGTAAGCTCGGGGTTTATTAAATAATACCTGTAAGTCCTCGACCTGTTCGGGTATAGATAGCCGGAAACTTTAATCAGATGCTTTCCGGACTTTGCCATAGTAGACGAAACTCTGACAGAACTTTTCCTTCTCGGCACCGGCAGCGGCTCCGGCGAAGCATCACCTGCGTTCGACCGTGGCATAAATGATTGCCCAAGAGTAAAGTCATGATGATAATATAATTGATTCGACCCCCGGGATTTCTTTTTTCTCTTCCCCCTTGATTTAACCACTCCTGTAATGGTTTTCAAGAAAGTTTCCGAATTAGGCATTAATTGAACATTTAGTTTTACGCCTGCTTTCGAGCCGGAAGTAATTAATACAGTTACCTGATTGCGTTCAATCCCCAGAGCAGTGATTGGCCCCAAAGTCTGAACTTTGTCCTTGTCGCCGCTATATTTTTGCCTGTCCGTAATCCCGTCAAAATAAGAGCCGTCAGCATAAACATTGCCCGTAATGCTTTTAATACCCATAAGCCGAATCTGATCTGCCAAATTCTCTATATCCGATACTTTCAGCAGACAGTCGCCATAGCCATACAAAAATATATTGCCATTCAAGACGGAGTCCGCCCTAACCTCGCCATCGGTAAAAACCTTCGTCGGCACTTCATAATCCTTTCCGAATATATTGAAAGCGGCAAATGAAGTGAAAAGTTTAGTAGTCGAGGCCGGAGTCAACGGATGGTCAAGATTCTTTGCAAACAGATATTTATTATTAGTAAGCGAATAGATGCCAATGGAATATTTAGTTTTCCTCAAGCCCTTATGATTCAGAACCTTACGAAAATCCCTTTCCAGTGAACCGATTGATTTAGCAGAGTCTTCGGCAGTAACAACAGGCAGAAAAGCTGCGGTATAAGATTGTTGAGTGCCGGATTGTTGCGAGCTTGCCGAATTAGCAGCGATAACGAACAGCAAGCAGTATATTAGAATATTTGATTTCATTATGCTCGATTAGATCAATTATTAGAGAGAAAATATTGTTGGTGAAAGCAAAAGAGTTTAAGTTAATTATTATCACTCGGATGAGGAAATATTTTTTATTATTAGATCTACGGCTTCGTTAAGAATAGATAGCATGAATACTCTTAGTTTCTGTCTGAAGCCAAGTATTCGATAATGCATTTTTCCCACAAGTTAGAACTCAAGGCTATTAATCTCCATACTTTAATAAACTCACTCAAATACTACCAACATCACGGCAAATCACCTCAGCAATTTCTTTAGCTCCGCCCTCAAGCCATTTAATATTCTTATTCTTCCTAAACCATGTCATCTGCCTTTTGGCATATCGCCTGGTGTTACGTTTCATCAGATCTATGGCCTCGCGCTCCGATATTCTTCCGCCGGCAAATTCGAAATATTCCTTATAGCCAACAGTGTTTAAGGCATTCAATTCCTTTGAATATCCCAAATCGAGGACATTTTCCGCTTCTTGCTTCACCCCCCCTGCCCACATCATTTCCGTCCGCCGATTGATTCTGCTGTAAAGCACCTCCCTCGGGTGATGCACCCCAAAGTAAAGCGTATTGAAAGGCCTCTTTTCGGGAGATTCTATATGCGCCTCGGAAAGCCTTCGGCCGGTATTATAATAATAGCCCAATGCTCTTATTATTCGCCTGGGGTTTTTATCGCCGTACTTTATCGCCGATTCTTCGTCAATTCTTATAAGTTCCCCGAAAAGATAATCAATTCCTTCGTTATTTAGCTTCATCTCAAGTTCTATTCGGATGGCATCGCCCGTATCTCCATCGTCTTCTTCGAACAGCCCTTCGCATAATGCCCGAATATAAAGCCCCGAACCGCCAACAACTACTGGAATTTTGTTTCTCCTAAATATATCAACGGCTGCTTTGGCCGCCTGGCCGCCAAACTGGCCGGCACTAAAGTATTCGTCGGGATAAAGCGTGTTGATGAAATGATGTTTTACGGCAGATAGTTCCTTTTCCGATGGGGTGGCGGTTCCTATGTCGAGATATTTATATACCTGCCTTGAATCGGCGGAAAGCACTTCAATATCAAGCAGATAGGAAAGTTCGATTGAGACTTCCGTCTTGCCCGAGGCAGTCGGCCCGAGAATAACAACTAACGGTATATTTTCCAATGCCTTAAGATAGTTCACCTAATTAGCTCCATCCGTCCTTGCCAATAAGCGGTACAAATTTGAATTTATGTCTCTTTTCAGTCGAATATTCCTTGTTGGATATTCTGATAATTACATACATGCTTTGGGATTCCTTGTTACCAACCGGCACAACCATTCTGCCATTTATATTTAGCTGGCCTCGCAATTGATTCGGGATATGCGGGGCGCCGGCAGTAATAATAATCCCGTCGTAGGGGGCGAATTCTTCCCAGCCAATAGTGCCGTCGCCAACGTTCAATGTGATATTCATTTCAAGCATATCGAAGATTTTCATTGCCTGCTTCTGCAATCCGGCTATCCTCTCAACTGAATATACATCAGCCCCCATAAGATTCAACAATGCTGCCTGATATCCGCTGCCAGTGCCGATTTCAAGTATTTTATCGCCCTTCCTGACGTTCAGCAGCGATGTCATATAAGCAACTGTATATGGTTGAGAAATGGTTTGCCTGTCGGACAGGGGTAATGCCGAATCTTCGTAAGCCCGGTGGAAAAAGGCGGGGCTAACGAACAGTTCCCTCGGCAGCTCGGACATTGCCCTTAATACTTTTTCATCCCTTATGCCTTTCCGCTGCAACGACTTAACTAATTGAAGCCGTTTTTCTGTGAAATCATCATTATTGTTGTTAGTAATATTATTTGATTCGGATTTCATTTAATTATAATCTACATTATTCATAAAACACTCAATATCTTTGGCAGCAAGGAGAAGCCGTCAGGACGGGAAGTCCTGACGCCACAAAAACTATAGACCAATCTAATGTATGTGTAGTGGCAGGTTCGCAACCTGCCTGAATTTATGTTCTGCCAGTTGTTACAACTGGCGGTATAAAAACTGCTGCCATTCGTCAGTTGTTACAACTGACGGAACGTTGAATATTAATTTATTGTGAGATGATGAACTAATGTCCCGGAAACTCTTTAGCAACATAGAACCGAAATACTCGGGTTAATCTTGTGATAACTTTGCACGTAAGTAAGTATTCACCTGATCTTTAGGAATGTCCAATGTCAACTCCCCGCTTTCGGCAAGGGAAATGGCTCCGGTTTCTTCCGATAATATCAACACAACGGCATCGGCCTGCTCGGACAAGCCCAAACCGGCCCTGTGGCGAGTGCCAAGATTCTGCCCACCATACTTGGTTATAGTTGTTAAAGGCAGAACGCATCGCGCGGCAACAACCATATCATTATCAATTATAACAGCGCCGTCATGCAACGGGGATTTAGTATTAAAAATTGATACCAGCAGTTCCCTGGAAACCGAAGCCTGAAGCGGTATGCCGGTGCCAACCGTCATCTGAACGTTTTGCGACCGCGGGAACACAATTAAAGCGCCTATATGCTTTTCAGATAATTCACGTATGGAATCAATTACTTCATCAATGGTTTCCGAAATTTTGGATTTAACGAATATCCTGAACAGCGGGCTTCTTGTCAGCAGCAGCATCAATTTTCTTAGCTCCGGCTGGAAAAGGATGATGAACGCAAGCAGCCAAATATCTGATATGGTTCTTAATATCCAATTAAGCGATTTCAGATTAATTGCTTCGGTAAAAAACTGCAAGCCGATTATTATCATCAACCCAATTAATATCTGAATGGCCACCGTATCTTTAAGCGATCTGTACACCCAATAGATAACAACAGTAACTATTGCAATATCGAGTATGTCGACCAATGTTACACTTAGGAAACCTATTTTGAAAATATCCATTAATGTCAATTCGATAATAATTTAAACGTATTTCGTAATGCTCTTTCTTCGCGGCCGGTTCGCTTCTTCGATTATTTACTTCCCGGCTTCTTCCCTTTTCCCTGCTTTTCGTATGCTTCAATAATTTTAGCAACCAGTTTATGCCTGACCACATCGCTGCGGTCGAAATATACGAACTCAATGCCGTCTATGCCTTGAAGAATATTTTTGGCTGAAATCAACCCGGACATGCTATTATCCGGCAGGTCGATTTGAGTAATATCACCGGTCACAATCGCCTTCGACCTTACCCCAAGCCTGGTCAGGAACATCTTCATCTGCATATTCGTAGCATTTTGGGCTTCGTCAAGAATAATAAAAGAGTTATTCAACGTTCTTCCGCGCATATATGCAAGCGGCGTAATTTCAATGATTTGCCGCTCTTTCATATTCTTGAGTTTATCGGGCGAGACCATAAAATTCAAAGCATCCAATAACGGCCTAAGATAAGGGTCAATTTTCTCATGCAGGTCGCCGGGCAGAAAGCCAAGCGATTCACCCGCCTCGACTGCTGGCCGGGAAAGAATAATCCTGCCTACTTCATTTCTCTTCAAAGCAGCAAGTGCCATAGCCACAGCAAGATAAGTCTTGCCGGTTCCGGCCGGGCCGATAGCAAACACCAAATCATTCTGCAGTACCGTCTCATTATAAAACTTCTGCTTCTGATTCTTAGCTGTTATTATTTCCTTTGCACCGCGATATATAACCGCATCAGCTTTTTTCGCTTTTTGTCCTTCGCTGCCGCCATTAATAACAATGAGGTCCAGCACTGAAATAATGTCCTTTTCAGATAATTTCCCGTTGCGGGCCAGCAAATAATCCAACTCCTTCAGGACAGCTTTTATGGCCTTAATCTCGTCTTCATAGCCTTTTAATGTAATTTCCCTGCCGCGAATAATTATTGCAGTTCTGAACCTATTCTCAATTAGATTCATCAACTGAATATCGTAGCTCAATAAAGACAGAAGTTCGTCCGTATCAAAACTAATTTTCTTTTTAATGACTTCCATAAATTCTATGAATAATTAAAAGATATTGCCGTTGTGCCGAAATGGCTTTGCTATCTGACAGCTAACACAGATTCTTGCATAACCGACATTCCCGAATCGTCATTTTGGATTGAGACAAGCATTTCACCGGATGAATTATATTCACCGTTAATGGAAAAAGGACGGTTTGCCATAAAGCAAAACAGCCCCATTTATAAGCAAATGAGGCTGAGTGTCTATATAGAGCTTAAAATTAAATCCACACTTTAGTTCCCGCCGGTAGTACCTTCGCCGCCAACCTGAGCTTCGGTTTCCATGGCTTCACGTTTTTGCCGCCAGTACTTCCGTTCGGCTTTCAACTCTTCACTTGTCTTCGGGCCTTTCGGCGGCAGAGTCAGAACCTGGCCCGGGTGGATAATATCCGGATTGCGGACTATATCCTGATTAGCCTGCCATATTTTTGGCCACTGGAACGGATCGCCGTATATTTCCATTTTGCCGGAAATATTCCACAAGCAATCGCGGTCTTCAGCCCATGTCCCAACCGTATAGGAACGAATTTTCTTTTCCCTGTAAAGCCCTTTAATGTCTTTGGCCAAAGTTAGAATTTTGTTAAAGAACTCCGGTATCAACGCAATCTTATTTTTTCTAAGAGCATTAAGCTGAGCTTCAAGTGCTTCAACTTTGTCACGGCTGTCGGCAAGTTCGTCGTTGGACATTTTTTTCATTTGCCGCACCTTGCCTTCCAATACGCCGAGTTTTTGGCGGAAGGCATCGATATCAGCATCATTGGCACCAAGCATACCATGAATAGCATCCTGGCAATCTTTTAAGTTTTTCTTGGCTGCATCCATTGACTTCTTCAAGCTGCTGATATTAGTGTTCACCATATCAAGCTGGCTCTGAAGGCCGTCAACCTTTGCCTGCCAATCCTGAATGCGGAGTGCGGCTTCTTCTTCGGTCAGTTCCATATCGGGTTTGCTGGATGGCGGCAACTGAGCCAATGCAAGCGAGCACGAAAAAATAAAAATGAAAAAATAAACTAACTTTTTCATAATTCCCCATTTATATTTTGTTTTAGATTCTTAATAAATTCACACACAATTAAAATATACATAATCATTACTAAGGCAAATTATTTGCTATTGCCCGGCTGGTTCTTCTGATGTTTCCGGCTTATAGTCCGGCCAAACAACAGGCCATTTGCTCAACTTGTTAGTGATAAATTCACGATTCTCTTTGCATTTATTCAACTCGGTTTCGCGAGCGCCTAACTCGGACTTTAATTTAGACACTTCATTATTAGCCTTTTTGATCTGGTCGCTAAGGCTGCTTTCATTACGGCGCAATTCTTCCAATTGTGCCATTTGCTCTTCGGTAATCATGCTTGTGCAATTTGTGAAGAAGAAAGTAGAAATGACTATTGCCGAGGTTATGCTTAGTCTTGAGGCTAAGCTCTTTAATCGCATAGTCCCTCCGTTGCAAAATTTGAACATATTATTAGATTTGTTATTTTAAGCTATAGAAAAAAAGGGCGTTAACCCGAACATTATAAACTAAGACGTATCGCTTCATAAAATATGATACGTTTTCTATGATATTTTCATAAACAAATATCGTAAAAAATGAATTCTTAACCTAATTATTTTAAGTGGATGCATGGTTTTATAATAAATATCAGTACTGTCCGGTTAAAAAATGAGAGGAATCTGAATATTTACCTGTTTGCTATGGACTGTCATTCAGAGCCCTTCAGCAGTCTATCCTGAGCGAAACCGAAGGACTTAGGATAAACTCCGCGAAGAATCCAGTGTTTATGGTTAGAGCCATATTGTTAGTCCCCATTATCTTTTTCCACAAGTTAAAACTTGTGGCTATTTATTTTAACCCGAAAATTTCACAAAAAAAATCAGAACTGAGAATAAGCCTATTGATACAATGTATTTCTCTTTATATATTCCAGCACGGCCGGTTCCAACAAATCCGTACAATCCATACCCTTAGCCAGTCTTTCTCGAATCTCCGACGAAGATAAATCATAGGGCGGTGCTTCCAATATTTGCACTTTGCCTTTGCTTTCAAGGATTTTGATAACATTTTCATCAATGGCCGAATCCGGCCTTCGGGCTACGCAGAGCGTTGCATTATTTAGTATTTCCTCCCAATTTCTCCATTTCGTAAAATCATTTGCGTTATCGCTGCCGATTAAAAGAAACAGATCGGAATCATTATGCCCGGATTTTATATGTTCAATGGTTTGGCAGGTATAAGAAATTCCCCGCTTGTCGATTTCGAAAGTGTCTAATTCAAATTTGTCAGTATCAATATCGGGGTGATTCTTGATTGCTGTTTCAATCATTTCGATGCGGCGGGCCGGATTGATGGGATGTTCATTATCCGATTTGAACGGCGAGATAAAAGCCGGAACAAATATACATAAGTCAAGGGCTGCCTGCTCCGCAAATTCTTTGGCAATGCCGATGTGGGCTTTGTGGATTGGGTTGAACGTACCGCCGAATATGCCGATTCTTTTCATGGTTTTATCCCTCATCCCTGGCCCTTCTCCAATTGGGAGAAGGGTATGATTAAAACTTAGAATAACCATTGACATTCTCCGGGAGAACGGCCGGAGATGAGGAAAAACTAAATTAACAATTGCCCCCTTCTCCATTTGGGAGAAGGGCCGGGGATGAGGGGGCTATCTCTCAAAAACAAGTGAGCCGGCTGCTTGCCGTCTGCCATGAACTATGTTCGGAGCTGTGAATTCCCGCTTTTTGCTCACCCGTGCCTCGAACTCATCGCGGAACTTGGTGATAAACCCTCGCACAGGCCAAGCCGCCGCATCGCCCAGGGCACAAATAGTATTTCCCTCGATATTATTGCATACCGATACCAACAGGTCAAGGTCGGCCATCGAGCCGTTGCCGTCTAATATTCTTTGCAGAATCTTCTCCATCCAGCCGGTTCCCTCGCGGCATGGAGTGCATTGCCCACAGGATTCGTGGTGATAGAAATGGGCTATTCTTTTAGTGATTTTGATAATATCCGTATCCTCGTCCATAACGATAATTCCGCCAGTGCCGATGTGAGTGCCGAGCGGTTTCAGGGATTCCTCGTCCATTCGCACACCCTCAATTTCATCGCCACGCAATGGCGGCATAGACGATCCGCCCGGAATAACAGCCTTGATTTTCTTATCGCCCTTAACTCCGCCGCAAATATCATATATAATGTCGGTTAGCAGCACACCGGTCGGCAGCTCGTAGACACCGGGCTTGTTCACATGCCCGCTCACGCCGAACAATAGAGTTCCCGGATGCCTTTCGGCGCCAATCCCCGAGTATGCCTCGCCTCCCATCTTCATAATTTGCGGAACTGTGGCAATTGTTTCTACATTATTAACAGTAGTCGGCATGCCCCACAATCCATTCTGAGCCGGGAACGGCGGCTTGAATCTCGGATAGCCCCGCCTGCCCTCGACAGAGTTCATCAGCGAAGTCTCTTCGCCGCAAATATAAGCACCGGCACCTTTGTGAATATAAATATTAGTAGTGAAATCCTTGCCGAAAGTTTTCTTCATTGCCTCGCCAACGAAACCTTTTTCATAGGCGTCGTCTAAGGCTTTTTGCAGCAAATCAACCCAGCGGTGGTATTCGCCGCGGATGTAGATATAGGCCGCTTCAATGCCCATAGCATAATTAGTAATAAGGATGCCCTCGATCAACTGGTGGGGATTAAATTCGAATATCTGCCGGTCCTTGAACGACCCGGGTTCGGATTCATCGCCATTGACGACGAGATACTTTGGCTTGTCGGTGCCTTTCGGCATAAATGTCCATTTAAGTCCGGTCGGGAAGCAGGCTCCGCCGCGTCCGCGCAGGCCGGATTTCTTGACTTCGCCGGTCACATCCGCCGGCTGCATTGCAAGGGCTTTGCGGATTTCCTTATAGCCGCCGTGCTGCAGATAGACATCAATCTTGTGATAATCCGGTATGCCAGACAGTAATACTTTTGGTGTTTCCATTTTCGTTTTTCTTTAGAATATTAATTTCAATAAATGATAATTCTGAATCTATATCGATTATTAATTTAATAATTAAAACTGACTTTACACTATATTTTATTTAGGGTTTCCTCAAAAAGTAGTCAGGAAAAAGATATTCATGCTTCTGCTTTAAGGAGAATAACAACCCCCTTAATCCCCCTTTTTTAAGGGGGAATTTAATTGGCTATTCCCCCTTA
>JAJRTW010000222.1 GCA_024278075.1 Bacteroidota bacterium
AGCACGTCAGGTGTAACACCTGACTTGGCAATGAAGATAAATCTATTTCAAAATTGCATCCAAAACAGCGAAATACAGGGCAAAATTGAGCTTATTCTACGATTATCACTAATTGGCTGCTTTTTAACCGGACACTACTGTTCACAAATATAACATGCTTTTTTATGTATCGTTACAATATGAACCTGTATTATTAAAAAAATCCCAAATCCGTAACAGGCATATTACATCCGTTGCCGCGTGATCCTGGCTTTGGAGCTTTTGCATTATAGCTCTGCTGTCTGCCTAACACTAATATTATCGGACAGATACGAAGCCTTTGGGAAAAGGGCCTGAGACATTCAGGTTATATCTTCTCCAATTCGCCAAGCCATATTCGAGCCGAAGCATCCGACGGCATTCTCCAGTCCGCCCTCGGCGAAAGTGCCACACTCCCAACCTTAACCCCATCGGGCAGGCACGACCTTTTGAATTGATTCCTAAAGAAATTAGTATAAAATACTTTAAGCCATTTAAGTAATTCATTGGAATCACACTTGTTTTCGAACGCAATACCGGCAAGCAAAAGAACTTTCTTCGGCGAAAAGCCCCACCTGATAATATAATACAGGAAAAAATCATGCAATTCATAAGGGCCGATACTTTCCTCGGTCTTTTGCGGTGAATCTTGCTCATCGCCGGCCGGAAGCAGCTCCGGCGAAATCGGCGTGTCGATAATATCACGCAAAATCAAAGCCGTGTCGTATTCAAACTTTTCGCCGGCACACCATTCGATTATATATTTGACAAGAGTCTTTGGTATTCCCGAATTCATGCCATACATCGAAATATGGTCGCCGCCGTAGGTGCTCCATCCCAAGGCAAGCTCGGACAAATCACCCGTGCCAATCACCAGGCCCGATTCCTTGTTTGCCAGGTCCATCAATATTTGCGTCCTTTCGCGTGCCTGGGCGTTCTCGAAAACTATGTCATGCGTTTTCGGGTTGTGGCCGATGTCTTTGAAATGTTGAAGAACGGCTTTCTCAATCGGTATATCCCTGAAGCTGACACCAAGTTTCTTGCAAAGCTCCGCAGCATTGCTTCTCGTTCTGCGAGTAGTCCCGAACCCGGGCATACTCACGGCAATTATTCCCTTCCTGTCCAGATTAATCTTTAAGAAAGTGCTTACCGCTGCAAGCAGGGCAAGTGTGGAATCCAGCCCGCCGGACACTCCTATCACAACACATTTGTAATTGGCATGAAGCAATCTTCGAGCCAAACCTGTTGTCTGTATATCAAATATTTCTCTGCAAGTTTCCTTTCGCATGTTTTCATCGGACGGTATAAATGGCGACGGTGAAACTTTTCTGAATAACTCATCGGATTGCACTTCTTTCTGCCGGAAGCTGATAAGCCGGAGGATTTTGCCCGGATTGGATATACCGAGCGAATTGTTTCGACGGCGTTCCGATTCCATTTTCGCAAGGTCAATATCGGCGAATGCAATTTGCGTCTCGAATTTATACCTTTCGGTTTCTGATAACATTATTCCATTTTCGGCAATAATCGAGTGGCCTGAGAAAACAGTATCGGTCGAAGATTCGCCCGGCCCGCTGGATGAATATGCCAAAGCGGCAAGGCACCTGGCCGACTGGGATTTAACAAGGTCAAGCCGGTAGGATTTCTTGCCGAGATATTCATTGCTCGCCGACAAATTGCATATTAGGGTCGCACCGGCAATAGCCATATCAAGGCTTGGCGGCTTCACAGCCCACATATCCTCGCAAATCTCAATGCCAAACCTCAACTCATCAAAATTATCCGCCGAAAATAAAAGATCCGCACCGAACGGCACCACTTTTCCATCAATAACCACAAAATCCTCATAGCGGTCAAACTCCGATGAGAACCAGCGTTCTTCGTAATATTCATTTGAATTGCATAGATATGTTTTCGGAACAACGCCTAATATCTCACCATTCGAAATCACAACGCCGCAGTTATATAATTTTCCGAAATTAGAAACCGGAGCCCCGACGATTACCGTCGACCCGGTTTGTGAAGTATGTGCGGCTATAGTGGAAATACTTTCGGCAGCGGAGTCCAAAAGCCTTTTCTGGAAGAACAGGTCGCCGCAAGTATAGCCGGTTAAATTAAGTTCGGGGAATAATAGAAAGAAGCAGTTTTTCTGTGTGGCCTGGTTTATCGCATCTATCGTTTTTTGAGTATTGAAACCGGCATCGGCCGCAAGCATTTCGGGCGATGAAACGCCAATGCGAAGAAAGCCATATTCGGATAACTGGAACTTCATAACCTGTTTAAACACAATTCAAAGGAAGTTTGTGGTTTTATTACAATCCCTAATATGTGAAAAGTTTGTTAAATGGACAAATCAATGTTGTTTTTAAATTTTATGATTAAGATAATATTTCGGGCCTTTTTTTCTTCGGCTGTGTATCTATCAGGAAATATGAGAGTTAAGTAGTGACTTGTCAACCTTATTAAGACGGATCATTTGATTTGTCATTCCGGCCGAAGAGCCGGAAGCCATCTTAATATAACCAAATCGTGTATGGAATACCTGATTCCCGCTGGAGTTTATCCTGAGTCCTTCGACTTCGCTCAGGATAGACTGCCGAAGGGCGGGAAAAGTAGGGGCGAACGGCCGTTCGCCCCCTACAAAGGGGTATATTCAGCAAGGCTCTCATTTTTTTACCGGACAGTACTGTCATCTTATATCTCTTTTTTTCCTGCATCTGTCAAGTATCCTGCAATATTTTATGAATAATTCGGGTTACAAGTGTCCGGTTAAAATTCAGTTAATGCGTTCAAAACACTGTTATTAGCTACTATTTGACCTATATTGGGTTGTTTTGGATACGATTTAGTAAATAACGAAAATTGTTAATAAGATATGTCATACCGGACTTGATCCGGTATCCATCTTGCATCCCCAAATAGTGTATAAACACTGGATTCCTGCTTTCGCAGGAATGACAAGTCTAATTTACCAGGTCATTATTAAGAACACTTCTCATTTTTAACCGGACAGTAATGAATTCGGGTTAATTAAATCTTTGGGGATGCGAACGTAACATCTTTAATGGCAATTCGATATTAAAACTCACGTTACGCATTCTTTTAGTTCAATAGCCCTGACATTTATGTCGGGGACAATAATTACCATGAAACAATGGGTTTTAACCCAAAAGAACTTACATAAGAGGCTAAAGCCAAGCGATTTTTGTGTAAATTATCCCCCGGCCTAAAGGCCGGGGCTAGTAAATATCATTTTGCGTAACATGAGTTATAATTTATCATGAAAATGAATTATTTAACGATATTTGCTTTTTTAATCTTGATTTTGTTCGTATATTAAATTTAACAATTATTGACACTACTGTCCGGTTAAACATGAGGGACGTTCTTAATTTATACTCGAAAACAACGTTATGTTATCCGATATGTTGCCAACGACAAATACTATTAAAACCGTAGGGGCAGGTTCTAAACCTGCCCTAATAGC
>JAJRTW010000223.1 GCA_024278075.1 Bacteroidota bacterium
AAATTCCCCTATAAAAAGAAGGGATTATGGGGGATGAAATCAATCAAATTCCCCTATAAAAAGAAGGGATTATGGGGGATGAAATCAATCAAATTCCCCTATAAAAAGAAGGGATTATGGGGTGTGTAAGAACAAAGAAGATGCTTCTTCGAAAAATTATGAATTACGAATTAACAACTAACAGCGGAATAAAATTGAAGAAAATTCACCGGTTCAATATTGCAATTGCAATAGCATTTATTTTTATAGCTTCCAACGCCAGCGGGCAATATGCTATATTGAAATCCGATGCTGACAGCCTGGTTCGCAAAGGTGCGGATTATATCTATAATGTGAAATTTGACAGCGCTACCAAATGTTTCAACGAGGTGATGAGAAAGTATCCGGGCCATCCCGCAGGCTATTTTTTGGATGCTATGGTTGAGTGGTGGAAAATTAAAATCTACTTGAATAACACAGATTTCGACGATGTATTCCTATCAAAAATAGATAAAGTAATTGAAGTCTGCGATAGGATGCTTGAAATTAATTCGAAGGATTTAACGGCTTTATTCTTTAAGGGCGGTGCTTTGGGCTATCGCGGCCAATATCATGCTATTCGGAAGCAATGGCTTTCTGCGGCAGGTGATGGAAAAGAGGCCTTCGAGATTATGCTGCTGTGCCACGAGAAAGCCCCCGGCAACCATGACATAATGCTTGGCACGGGTGTGTATAATTATTTCGCAGAGGCAATTCCCGAGCAGTATCCGCTGTTGAAACCATTGACTCTGTTCATTCCACGCGGAGATAAGAAAATTGGCGTGCTGCAATTAAAGTCCGCTTCGATTCATGCGCGGTATGCCCCAGTCGAAGCTAAAGTTGTGCTTCTTCAGATTTACTACTCTTTTGAAAAGAATTACAACGAGGCCATTCATGTGGCCGGCAGCCTGCATAATTCCTATCCGGATAATCCTTATTTCCATCGTTATTATGCGCGTTGCTATGTAAAAAAAGGCGATTTGGCAAATTACGAAAAGCAATGGCGGGAAATCCTTATCAGGCGTATCAATAATATGCCCGGCTATGACAACCTGACCGCCAGGGAAGCTCTTTATTATATCGGGCAGGCTTTGATGATTAGGGGTAAATATAAAGATGCCCTGAAGTATTTATATAAATGCGACGAAGCTTGCCGAATTTTGGACGACGAACCTTCGGGGTTCATGGTTGAGGCAAATATGAAGATTGCAAAGATATTCCAAATTCGGGGCGAGCGGGAAAATGCTGCAAAACAATACAGGAAAATCCTTAGCATGAAAGAATATAATGATTCGCATTCTAAAGCCGAAAAAAGACTGGAAAATTTAGAGCAATAATAATCAGAATTTCGTATCGATCTGCAAGCTGATATACCGCGTCGGGCCCAGGTTGCCAACCATTTCGGTGTAATAATAATCCAACAAATTATAAGCGTTTAATGTGAATGTTATTGGGAATCCGCCGGCGACGGAATATTGATATGAGATTCTTGCATCAATTATGTGGAACGGCACTTTCGCATCGGCATCGCTGATAAATGACAATAGCTTGTCGATCATCAGGAATTCGCTCTTATACCTGTAATCAACACCGATCTTAAAATCACCAACCGGCAAGTAAACTCTGTTGTACCACAGGTATTCCGACCGGTATTTCAATGGCTGGCTCAGCGTAATATCCCTGGGGTCCATATAGGTGAGCGATGTTTCAAATCCGAGGAATCCGAAAAGAAATGTCCGCAGATTGGCTTCCACACCTCTGATTCTTGCTTTCGTAATATTGTCAAAATTTATACTGCCATCTTCCCGGAACGTTGGCTCTATTAAGTCCTGCATATCATTTTGGAAAACTGATATGTCGATATACCAGGGGGATTCGGCAACAGTAAAATCATAGTTAAATCCGAATTCATACGACCAGCTTTTCTCGGCAAGCAAATCGGGATTGGGAATCACTTCGAACCCGGAAAAGGCCACCGACGAAAACCTTTCGGCGATAGCAGGGGCGCGGAATCCGCGGCCGGCCGAAGCCCGGAAATTAATATCCCAGGGGCTTCGGCAGGCAAGCCCGAGCTTGGGCGAAAACTCTATATCGCTTCTTCTTCCCGACGTTTCTTCGAGGTCTATTCTTGCTCCGAGTGTAGCCGTCAGATTGCTTGCCGATGAGTTCTCGGCCTGTAAATATGCCGAAATTATTTGCTGGATTTCGTTGCCATAAGTTACGGATCGAACTGAATTATGAACAAAATTGCTGCCATAAGTAAGCAAAGTCTCGTCGAGAATCCGCGAAGAGAACTGAATCTCGGAGTTCCAGGAATTTGCATCGGACTGCCGGTATTCTTCATCTGACGGGCCCAGGGAATTCTTGAAATCGGTGGAGTAAATCCCGGTTCTGATGATGAAGAAATGGTTAGTGTTTATTATATGCTGAATTTCACTTGAAACGGAGAATTTATCAGATGACAATCTATTGTTCCGGTCTGTATTGACAGGCGGATACGTAGCGCTGTCTAAGCTGAGCCAATATACCCTGTCGGTGCGGGCGTCCGAAGCAAAGTTTGCGGCCAGTGTGATGCTTGTAAGGGGCGAAAAGTCATAATAGAGCTTAGTGAAGGCGTTTAATTTAACTGCATCATCATAGTCCTGATAGCTTTCATCGCGAACATAACCACCCGACAGGATTACAGCAAAGTCATCATATTTCATTGAATATCCGGCATTAATCCCGCTTTTGGTTTGAGGATTTTCGGAGAACTGCCACTTCTCATATCTTGGCTGAGTGTATATACCGGAATAAGCCCTGATTTTATATTCCGCTGTTTCGGCGGGCTTTTTCGTAATCACATTCACTACGCCGCCGATTGCACTTGTGCCGTACAGTGCAGAGCCGGCACCCTTAACAACCTCAATCCTGTCCACATTGAACATGGGCAGTGCGTCGAATTTCATATCGGCATTATCGGCCGAAAGCAGGGGGAATCCGTCGAGCAGCAGGGCAACCCGCGACCCCAGGCCAAATGAGAAGCCCGAGGAGCCGCGAATGCTGACATTGTCCTTAGTGACTTCTACGCCAGGGAGATATTCGAGGGCATTCTCAAGGCTCTGGATATTTCTCAGGTTAATCGATTCTTCATTAATCACCGATATTGAAATCGGCACCTCCTGCACCGCCTGAACCCTTTTATTTGCCGATACTATTACTTCGCTGGTGTAAAAGGATTGCTGCGTCAGGCTGACATTAACAATAACTTGCGGGCCTTTAACATCGGCTTTAACAATTTTTGTTTTGTAGCCCATCATAGACACAATCAGGTTATAACTACCCGGCAAGATATTCATAATGGTATACTCGCCCATGCTATTGGCATAGCAGCCGAGGGCCGTACCCTCCACTTTAACAGTGGCTCCGGCCAGCGATTCCCCTGTTTTGTTGTCTGTTATTTCCCCCGTCAGGCCCAAACCGGATTGTGCTGCGGAATTGTAAATAATTGAAAAGAAAAGAATTAATAACAACAAAGCCTGATATCTCTTTAGCATGAGATTTATCAAATATAAATTTATCAAGAATTAATTTGAGAAAAAGATAATGAAAAAAATCGAGAACTTCTTAATAAAATTATTACTATACTTTATTAAGCTGAGCTAAAATTATAACATCACGGATTAATAACAGGCAATGACTGGTTGGCAGCCATCTGTGATGTATATGGAATTTGAATTCTGATAATCATTTATCATATTTTATCAGCTTAATTCTAATATTTACATCGACATACGAAACCAATGAGCAAAAGGCTCGAAATCATTGGGTTAACGGCCTTGCAGGCACGTTAGATTATTAACAGCTTGCAAAAAAGATGTTTTTTCTCTATTTTCCCGTAATTAGATTTTAAAATATCTGGAGCAATTATGATTTTTTTTGAATGGGATGATAAAATGAGCGTAAACGTACCGGAGATTGACAAGCAACACAAAAAGCTGATTGATATTGTGAACAGGATGTACCAGGAAACAATGAACCAAACCCAGGATGATGCAATCGTTTCAATTATTGACGACTTGGTGGATTATTCTATTTATCACTTTTCGTTTGAGGAAAGGCATTTCGATCGCGTTGGCTATCCCGAAACAGTTTCCCACAAAAGAGAGCATGGTATTTTTCTTAAAAAGATAAACAGTTATAAAAAGAGAGCCGATTCCGGAGCATTAATCCTTTCGGTCAGCCTCTCGGTTTTTCTAAAGGATTGGCTCTTTGATCACATTATGGGAACCGACCAAAGGTATAAGAAATATTTTGCAAAGTAATTTGCCGCTTGTGACTTCGGAGTATTTATTATATCTTCTTGTTATATTGTCATTTCAGTGACTACCGGCCTTTGGATTCTGAACCAAGTTTGCCGACAAATCAGGACGGGCCGGATTAGCCGTGTCAATGATTCTATTGCATTTAGTGTAGCATCCCTATGAAAAGGTAATATATTTAGCCATACTATTAATAGTTATTCAATTGGGGGATGTATCAAAAGCAAGAGAATCCATAAAAAGTCATTCTGAACCCTTCGGCCTGGCTCAGGATAAACTCCATGAAGAATCCAGTATTCATGCGGCTTCTGGATTCTTCGCTCCTCTTAGTTACGCTCTGAATTACAGTTTTTCGTTCTGACGGCTGTTACAACCGGCAATTCGATGAAGTTGAGTTTGGCAGGGGCATGCCGTGCCCCTGGTTTAATATATCTGTCCTTTGCAACATACGATGACACAATTAACACAATATCTTGTGCAAAAATGACAGAAAATCTCGAATTTTACAGAAGTCTCTGATAATTAGGATTTCCTCAAAAAGTAGTCGTGAAAAAGATTCTAATGCTTTGCTTTAAGGAGAATAACAACCCCCTTAATCCCCCTTTTTTAAGGGGGAATTTTATTGACTATTTCCCTTAATCCCCCTTTTTTTAAGCAGGAATTTTATTGGCTATTCCCCCTTAAAAAAGGGGGAAGTGAGCCAGGCGAGCAGGGGGTTGTCCTACTTTCTGCAAGGTTTTCGAGCATAATAAATCCATTTCCATGCACTTTTATAGTTGAATAGTGTTCGTAATTAATATAATAATAAACAGTTAATACTTTTTGAGGGTAATATAATTAGAAATAGACAAATCCATACCCATCTATATCTCAATCCCGCCCGAAACAATTCTTTTAAGTGTATTGGTATAGAGTATATGCTCGACAGCAAGGACTCTTGCTGCAAGGGATTCGGGCGTATCGCCGTCAACCACCGGCACTTTCATCTGCGCCAGCACCCGGCCGCGGTCATATTGGCTGTCGACCAAATGGACAGTGGCACCGCTTTCCTTATCGCCGGCTTTCAAAACGGCTTCGTGGACCCGCAGACCGTACATCCCCTTGCCGCCGAATTTTGGCAATAGTGCAGGGTGGATGTTCAGCACTCTTCCATTGAAATAGTTGATAACCTGTGGCGATAGTATCTTCATATACCCGGCCAAAATGATAGTATCGACACCGTACCTCGAGAATGTATCAACGATGGCTTCGGCCTCGGCTTCGGGCGTGCTATGGGTATGGCCGCTGATATGATTCCACGGTATGCCTTCCTTGCCGGAGCGATCCAATGCACCGGAGGCTGAGTTGTTTGAAATCACGCAGCAGGGCTTGCCGTCGAGCTTGCCGCTGTTACAGGCATCGATTATTGCCTGCATATTGCTGCCGCCGTGCGATGCTAAGAATCCAAGATTAAGGGTTGCCATATTGTTAATCTACGGTTGATGAATAACTTTCCCGCTGCCGGTGATTGATGTATTCAGAACGGGATTTCCTCTATATAAAACGTTGCCGCTGCCAGCGATTGTTACGGTCAGCGTATCCGAGGCGTTTACTTCAATATTGCCCGAGCCGTCGATTGTGGCAGTTGCAATTTTAACCGGAAGATTGAAACCGGTGAAATTCCCGCTGCCGGAAATCAATATATTCGCAGAGTTGCCCGAGCCGTCCGGCTCAATATTGCCCGAACCGCTGATCGTTGTCTTAAGATTTTCTACACCAAGGCTATCCAAATTAATATTGCCCGAACCGCTGATCAAAAGCTCCAAATCTTGTAATTGCAAGGCGGTTTCATTTGTAATATTGCCCGAACCGCTGATTGCCAGCGACTTGAAGTCAGGTGCGGTGATGCTGACATTCAGCTTTGTTGGGCAAATATCTTTGTTGGTTCCAATTGATAGCGTATTGGATATTACGGAAAAAACCACGTTGTTTATTAGATTGTCGTCGGTTTCGAGCAGCACATGATACTGCACTCCCTGCGATAAAAGAATATGGCCGGAACCCGTTAGATCAACCGAATGGAAATTGTCCGCTTGTTGGGACTTCAATATTATTTCCGCGGAACCTTCCTTGCAATTGACTTGTGTGGTTTCGCTGCAGCTTAGCGAAGCAATTGCAATAACAGCTATTAATAGTAATGTAAATAGTAAATATAGGGTGTTTTTCACTGTAGAGTCCTCTGATATTGGAGAATTATAAATGATAAATTATGGAAAATATTTAACAAAGGAAAATTTATAACAATTAATCAATCAATCAGTATTGGCCCTATGAATTAATTTGCCGCCTGTCAGAATTAATTCGAAACTATTGTGAAATACAATAAATTATCATACGTCTTAATTTAGTTTAATGGATAGAAATATACATGAACTCTTTCTCAGAAACCGGATTAGATGATAGAATATTAACCGCAGTACAGGAGCTGGGCTTCGATACTCCGACACCAATTCAGGCCAAAACAATTCCTCATCTGCTGTCGTCGGGCCAAGACCTGATTGCATCGGCCCAGACAGGTACGGGCAAAACAGCTGCCTTCGGGCTGCCTGCCATTCATTTGACAGATATTGAAGATAAACAAACTCAAACGCTGATACTTTGCCCGACAAGAGAGCTTTGTGTGCAAATTGCCAAAGACCTTACCAATTATTCGAAATATATTAAGGGCATTAACATTATTGCTGTTTATGGCGGCACCAAAATAGACACACAAATTAATGCCTTGCGAAAGGGGGCTCAAATTGTTGTTGGCACTCCGGGCAGAACCAAGGATTTGATTAGGCGTAAGAAATTATTGCTCGGCAACATTAAGCGTATTGTGCTTGACGAAGCCGATGAAATGCTCACCATGGGCTTCAAAGAGGAGCTTGATGCGATACTGGCCGAAACCCCGAAGGAAAAGCAAACGCTGCTGTTCTTTGCTACGATGTCCGGAGAGATTACAGCCATTACCAAAAAGTATATGACCTCGCCGGTGAAGATTTCCGCTGCACGGCTGAACAGGGGCGCAGAAAATGTGAATCATCTGTATTATATGGTTCATGCCAAGGACAGGTATTCTGTGCTTAAACGCCTGGCCGATATTAACCCGAATATTTATGGGATTGTGTTTTGCCGTACCCGCAGAGAGACCAAGGAAGTAGCCAATAAATTGATGCAGGACGGCTATAATGCCGACGCTTTGCATGGCGATTTGTCGCAGGCCCAGCGCGACGAGGTGATGGGCAGGTTCAGAGTGCGGCGGCTGCAAATACTGGTCGCCACCGATGTGGCTGCACGCGGACTGGACGTCAACGACCTTACTCATATCATTAACTATAATCTGCCCGACGATGCTGAAATTTATACCCACCGAAGCGGAAGAACAGGAAGGGCCGGCAAAAGTGGCACTTCTATTTCAATAATTCATACTCGTGAAACAGGCAAACTTAGAATTATTGAGAAAAAATCCGGAATTAAATTTACCAAAGAACTCGTGCCGGGCGGTAAGGACATCTGTAAAAAACAGCTCTATGCGCTTATTGATAAAATTGAAAAAGTGCATGTCGATGATCATCAAATAGAGCCTTTTATGCCGGAGATCTACAGCAAACTGGAGTGGCTTTCCAGAGAAGAACTTATTAAGCATTTCGTTTCCGCCGAATTCAACAGATTCCTGTCTTATTATAAAAACGCCCGCGACCTTAACGTAGCAGATCGTTCGAGAGGTTCGGAACGCCAAAAAAGTGATAAGAAGGGCAAAAGAGAAAAAAGGAGCAGGCAGGAAAGAAGAAGAACTTCGTTTTCGAGGCTCTATATCAATGTTGGAGCTAAAAATGGCCTTACTCCGGCACGATTGATGGGCATTATTAATGAAAGCCTTGGTTCGTCGGATTCCGAGATTGGAGCTATTGAGATAATGAAGAAATTCTCTTTCTTCGAGATTGAAGACAAGACGGCATCGCAACTTATTAATGGTGTTAATGGCCGGAAATTTGATAATATAGCTTTGTATGTTGAAACTTCAAAGGAAAAACCAAATCTCAAACTGGCCTCCGATGAAGAGCTTTCTTATGGCACATCATCCCAAGGCAAGCCTGCCTTTGGCAAGTCATCCAACAAAAGAAGCTATGGGAAAAAGCGGGACAGCAAAAGGAGCGGCAAGGATGGCCGTAGCAGCGGAAGCACCCGCCGGAAACGCAGTAAGAAGAAGTAATTAGGATGCAGCCGCTGGCCAATAGTTGACGGACGCCGGTCATTATTATGCCCATTCGTAGGATTAATATGATGTCATAAGCCGATGATTAGGCAAGGGTAATAATTATTAGGATATATTCCTAATAATACGTATATTGTTTAGTATCAACTAATTTCGTATGTATATTACAGACATCTCATCACTTATCCTTACTAATCGTATGCTGTTGAAAGGATTTATGTTTTTGAGATTTTTTTAATTTACCCGTAAAGGATTTAGAAATGTTAATTCAATTAAGTAGAGTATTATTATTGGCAATTGCCGGCTTATGTTTCTCCATATCAGTTTCGGCACAGGCAATCACAACTTATGATTTCAACTCCCTCTCCACCGGGGATATCAACGGCCAGGACAACTGGGGCACCGAAGATCAGGGAGGTAACTGCTGTAATAATCTGTACATTGCAACACCCTCATCATATAACGGAACAAATTATGCAGATGCAATAAATGGCGGCGGGAACAGGAACCTTGATATATGGAGAATAAACGACGGCAGCTTCTCGATTCCGACATTCACCGGAGATGAAGCATATACATATATACAATTTGCTGCCACTAGCGGGTGGTGGGGAAATGTTTTCGGGCTTGGCTATGATGCCGATGGCGATACGAAAGTGCTGCGCGATGATGTGAACGAGCTTGGCGTAAGGTTGCAGGTTGCTACGAGTTCAGCAGAATTGCGATTTATCGATGCTTCCGGCACAACAACGGCAGCAGCATATTCAATGAATAATAGTACGGATTGGTACCAGTTCAGAGTTGTTATGAATCTGACGGGCAAACAGCGGACAGGGATCGGCAAACGTATATACTTTGAATCTGACAGCCGGCGAAACAAGCTTCACAGCCATATCCGGTTTGCAAAATATTAACATGGGATTAGTACCCGGAGCGGCTGACGCACGCGATCCGGCGAACTGGGATGCAATGTATATCAACATCGAATCCGGCAATGGCGAATTTGACAACCTTGTCGTATTTACCGGTTCCATACCGACTATGACCGAGTGGGCGGCGATAATTCTCGGCTCGCTTCTGGCTGTCGGCGGCGGCCTGTTTATCTGGCGAAGATTCGCTTAGTTATTTTTTTATCCATCCCTAACTCCTCCTTCTTTATCAAGGAGGGGATTGGGATTTGTGTTTTTCAATTCTCGAATCTCCGTTTCACAGGCTTTTTTTCGATTCTCAATTCTCATCTGCTTCTTCACATTGGCAATTATTTTATTATCTGTTCCAATTCTTAAAAGAAACTAATGAGATTATTGTAATATTTTATTTATATTATTACATTTAAAATTTCCAACAAATTCTCTTACGGTAATATTGTCCCCAATGCCAACCGGCCTTAATGACTAAAAGCTTGAAGAGCTAATAAATATAGCTCCAAAGCCAGTCTTATGGCAAGTAATATCATTGACAGAGCTAAGATGATTAGAGAATTCAGCCGGCGGTAATGTAATTCCTATAGTAATCCAAGAGAGATTTCGGAAGAAAAATCTTCCCGAAAATATTGAATAATGAACATTTCTTCTTCAGGAGGCCATTTATGCCAAAAATATTCATCGTTGATGACGACAGGATAGTTGTTCGGCAACTAACTGCTTTCATACGAAATATTGGCCATGACTGTTTATCTGCGTTATATCCGGAATCGGTGATGGAGTCTCTTGATTCGCAGCGGATTGATTTGATTCTGCTGGATATTAATATGCCGGGAATAGATGGATTGACTCTGCTCAAACGAATTAAATCGAGTGCGGAACATCGTTCCATCCCGGTGATTATGCTAACCGGCAATGAAGATGTAAATTTGCAGCAAGAATGCTTCGAGGCCGGTGCCATGGATTTTCTGTACAAGCCGGTCAACGAAATCGACCTTCGCGCCAGAGTATGCTCTGCATTAAGCATAGCCGAACATATAAATAAGCTGGAGAAAGAAATAGACGGGCGCAAGCTGGCCGAAGAGGAGCTAAGGCAATCCGAGGAGAAATACCGCTTGCTTGCTCAAAATATGACTGATGTTATATTTATTCAGGATATTAATCTCAATATAACCTATTCGAGCCCTTCGGTTACAAATCTATTTGGCTATAGTGTAGAGGAAACATATAGCAAAAAAATGGAGAATATTCTCACGACGGATTCCCTTAAAATGGTTATGAAATCCTATCAAAAGTATCTGGCACAGGCCGAGAAAGGAAGGGACATTGTTATACCGCCCATGGAATATGAATATATACGTAAAGACGGGTCTACCTTTTGGGGAGAACTGAAGGTGGTTTTTTTACGGGATTCCGAGGGCAGGATTATCAGTTCTCAAGGGTCGATCAGGGACATAACCGAACGCAAAAAAGCCGAAGATTCGCTGCGTGAAAGTGAAAAACGGCTAAACCTGGCCATGTCGGTGGCAAATGACGGCATGTGGGAATGGGACATGGCGACGAACAAAACCATATTGGATCAGAGACATTATACATTGGCCGGCTACCGGCCCAACGAGTTTCCAAGCACGCTTATTGAGTGGGCAAAACGTGTGCATCCGGATGACCTGGGAAATACAAGAAAAAAACTCAAAGCATATTTGAACAACGGAATTCCAAAATTCGATGTGGAATTTCGGGTTAGGCGCAAAGACGGCAATTGGGTTTGGATCCGGGCCAGGGGAAAAGTGGTGGTAAGGGATAAAGCCGGAGTGCCCCTGCGCATGGTCGGCACTCATTCAGACATCACCGAGCGCAAGCTGGCCGAACAAGCGCTAAAAGAAAGCGAAGAACGATTTAGAGCTATGATGGACCAGTCTCCGTTTTCGATTGAAATATATAGCATTAATGGAGACTGGCTGCAAGGTAACAAGGCTTGGGAGGAACTATGGGATTTAAAGCCTGAGGATGTTTTAGGTGTATTTAATATTATTAATGATAAACAGCTTATTGAAAAAGGAGTAGTCGATTTATTTCGCAAAGCTATAGCGGGTGAAGTAGTCCACGTTCCCGATATGGAATTTGATGCAGCGCAGGCAGTTGGCACAGGCAGCACCCGTTGGATAAGCACAACTTTTTATCCGCTGTTAATCAATCTGAATAATCCTCAAAATATTGTTTGTGTTCATCTGGACATCACCGACCGCAAGCAGGCCGAACAAGCACTAAAAGAAAGTGAAGAACGGTTTAGAACCATCTTCGAAACGGCCCGGGATGCAATTTTTATTAAAGATTCGAATCTGCTATACACACAGGTTAACCCCAGCATGGAGAAATTTTTCGATATGCCGGCCGAGAAATTAATCGGGCTCTCCAATGAAGATCTGTTCGCAGATGAAGATTTAGAGAAAATCAGAGAAGTGGATTCCCGGGTTTTGAACGGGGAGATAGTCGAAAAAGAGAACACCAGAATAATAAATGACGTTCTGAGGACTTTCCACGTTATCAAAGTGCCGATGCGGGATGGCTCCGGCCGGAATATCGGGCTGTGCGGCATTGCACGCGACATCACCGACCGCAAACTGGCCGAAGAGGAGCTAAGAGAAAGCGAAGAGAAACTCCGCACCACGCTTAACTCCATCGGCGACGCCGTTATTGCAACCGACATAGATGGCATAATTACAAATATGAACCCGGTTGCCGAAAAGCTCTCCGGTTTTACATCGGCCGAATCAGTCGGCCAGCAGTTGTCCGATATATTCAATATAATTAATTCACGAACTAAACAGCCGGCGGTCAATCCTGTCGAGCAAGTTCTTAAAAGCGGCGCCATAATTGGCCTGGCCAACCACACTATGCTAATCTCCAGAAGCGGGGCCGAATACCAGATAGCCGATTCTGCCGCTCCAATTCTGGATGCCGATGGAAATATCACCGGTGTGGTGCTTGTGTTCCGCGATGTAACTGAAGAATATGCCATGCAGGAGGCGTTACGGGAAAGCGAAGAACTCTTTCGTACCATATTCGATACTGAGCCGGAGTGCGTAAAGATACTCAATCCCGACCTGACACTTGTCACCATGAATGTGGCTGGCCTGGCAATGATCGAAATAGAATCCCTGGACTCAATGATAGGCCAATCTATTCTGCCAATCATAGATGAGGAATTCAGGGAGGGCTTTAGAATATTCTCTGAAAAAGTCTGTAATGACGGCGTACGCGAAATGATGGAGTTTCGAATAACCGGGCTGAAAGGAACTTCCCGGTGGCTCGAGTCCCATGCTGTGCCACTTCGGGATGCACAAGGCCAGATAACAAGACTGCTCGCTATCACACGTGACATCACCGAGCGCAAGAAAGCCGAAGATGCCCTGCGGGAGAGCAAGGATTTCTTCGAGCAATTATTTTTGCAATCGGCAACAAGCACACAACTTCTGGACCGTGATGGCTGGTGCGTGCGGATCAACCCCAAACTCTCCGAACTTTTTGGGGTTAAACCCGAAGACATCGAAGGCAAAAAGTATAACATTTTTCAGGATGGCGAAGTTATTAAGAAAGGCGTTATCGATAAACTAAAAAGAGTTTTTGAAAATAAGGAAACCGTTAGCTGGGACGTCTATTTTGATATAAAGAATGCCTCCGAAACCACAGGCGTAGAGGTTTCCAAGCCGGAGAAAAGATGGATCCATGTTGTTGCCTATCCGATTCTGGATGCAAAACGCGAATTGGTATATGTCATACTCCAGCACGAAGACATCACCGAGCGCATGAGGGCAGTCGAATCGCTCCGGAAGCTATCCAGGGCAGTGGAGCAAAGCCCCGTATCAATAGTTATTACCGGCACTGACGGTTCCATTGAATACGTTAATCCGAAATTTGAAGAATTAACAGGTTTTACACTTGAGGAGGTCATCGGAAAGAACCCGAATATATTGAAATCCGAACTTCAATCCGAAAATTATTACAATGAGCTTTGGAATACAATCATTTCCGGCAAAGTGTGGAGGGGAGAATTTGCTAATAAAAAGAAAGACGGGAGCCTTTATTGGGAATTAGCTTCCATATCTCCTATATTTAACGATAAAGGCGACATAACTCACTATATAGCAGTTAAGGAGGACATCACCGACCGCAAGCAGGCCGAAGAGGAATTAAGAGAGAGTGAGGAGAGGTTCAGGGCGCTGTTCGAAAAATCTGCCGACGCTATTCTTATTATCGAGGATGATAAGTTTATAAATTGCAATGATGCGACTATCCAAATGCTGGGATATACTACTAAAAATGAGATCCTTAATGTACACCCGTCGGAACTGTCGCCCGAAAAGCAGCCCGATGGCAGAAAATCACTCGAAAAAGCAAATGAATTGATGGCCATTGCCTTCAAGCAGGGCAGCCACCGCTTTGAATGGAACCATATAAGGCACAATGGCGAAGTTTTCCCCGTGGAAGTACTGCTGACTGCCATACCTTTTGCCGGCGGGAATTTTCTTCATGTGGTATGGCGGGACATCACTATGCGCAAACGTGGAGAGGAGGCATTGCTGGAAAGCGAAGAGAAGTACCGCTCAATAACCGAAACTGCCACCGATGCTATTTTAAGTGTGTTTGATAATAAGATTTATTATGTAAATAAATCGGCCGAGAGAATATTCGGATATAGTCCGGGCGAAATGATCGGCCAGCCGGTTTCATTGATTATTCCCGAAAGGTATCGCTCGGCACATAGCATTGGAATTAATCGGTATTATGAATCCGGAAAAGGAAAATTTATTGGCAAGACTATTGAAGTCAATGCTTGTCATAAAGATGGCCATGAGTTCCCAATCGAACTTACGATTGCTGCATGGACTAAAGAAGGAGAAATCTATCTATCGGCTATTATAAGGGATATCTCGAAACGAAAGAAAACCGAAGCAGAACTATCCAAAATGGCCAAACTTGAATCGCTGGGAATACTGGCCGGCGGCATTGCTCATAACTTTAAGAATATTCTTGCCAATATTTCGTTCAACACCAGCCTTGCAAAACACAAACCGGAAAAAAGAATGCAGTATCTCGAGAAAATAGAATCTGCCGTCACACAGGCATCGGCTCTTGCCACCCGTTTCCAGACTTTCTCTACCGGAGGCGACCCGATTACTGAAATAATTTCTTTGCCAAATGTTATTAAGGATGCATTGAATATTTCACTGAGCGGCTCGGAGATCGAATCAGAATTGAACACCGACGATAATCTATGGAATATCGAGGCCGACTCCAAGCAATTGAACGAAGTATTTATGAATCTGATTATTAATTCCTTGCAGGCAATGCCCAAGGGAGGCTCTATTTCTTTTTCTGTTTGCAATATCGAGATTGAAGATGGCAATGGGCTTGAGTTGGCAGATGGGAAATATGTTCATGTAACGATACAAGACAGCGGCATTGGAATTTCCGAACATAAATTGCCAAGAATATTCGAACCTTTCTATTCCGGCAAAGCTAACGGCACCGGTCTGGGGCTATCGAGCGCTTTGTTCATTATTCAAAAGCATAAAGGGTCAATTACAATCGATTCGGAAAAAGACAAATGGACAAAAGTTGAGATTTATCTTCCCGCTACCGAGGAGGACATTACGCCGATTGGCCTCGAAACTGAGGAATATGAAGCTGGCCAAAGTAATAGAATCCTGTTTATGGATGACGAAGAGGCTTTAAGAGAAAATATGCAGGAACTTGGCGAAATATTGGAATATGAAGTTGATGTGGCCAAAGACGGGGAGTCTGCGATAAATGCTTATAAAGATGCGATTAAGTCAGGCATGCCTTATGAAGTTGTAATATTGGACTTGACAATATCCGGAGGCGGCCTGCAGGGCGAGGATGTATTGAAAGAACTTCTTAAAATCAATCCTGAGGTTAAAGCAATCGTTTTCAGCGGCCATTCTGCCAAACCTATCGTTGCCCGATATGAAGAATACGGATTTGCCGGCAGGCTCGAAAAACCGGTGTCTATCGAAAATCTAAGCAAAATGCTAAAAGAAGTTTGCAGGAAGAAATAATTAGGGAATGCAGCCTTTCACGCAACTCTATTATTTACTTCGATAGGCAGAGAATAACCTGACAATGAAACGAATGACTTATAAAGCTATTAAGCAAATAGCAATATGATAATCTTAGATAATACCACAGAGCAAGGATTTTGGCCAACGACAAAGAAAGACTGATCCGGCGGATTAAAGAAGTGGTTGGATACGATATTAAGCCGAACAGGTTTGAAATCGTTACCGACACAACCGAATGGATGGATATATTCCGCGGCAATGTAATCAAACTTGGAGCAAAGGAATATGTTGTTCGCGGCAATATGACCGAAACTCGCTTCGGAATTAACGAACAACCTAAATATTGGGTCTTTAGTGCTGTCGATCTCGAAACAGGCAAAGAGAAAATAATCAAAACAGTGTTTTATGAGGAATTCACCGCTCATATTGGCATATTCAGGATCCGCTGCTACAGAAGCCCGGACAAAGAAGCCGAAGTCTTAGGCCTGACCAAAGGCGACAGCAGGTTCATGCAGGGGTATAATATCCACGACGAAAAGAACAATAATATCCGAATCATAGATTTTATCCGCGGCCGCACCTTTTTCCAATATGTCCCGTCAATCCAAAAGTACCACAGAACCTACTTTGCCGAAGATTTGCCCGCAATACTCTGGAAACTCTACGATATGATCGATGCAATCTATTTATTGCACCGCAACGGCTTCTGCCATGGCGACATCCGCAACGACCATATTATTATCGACTCCGCCAGCGGCCAATATAAATGGATTGATTTCGACTTGAAGCAGGACGTAAGCGATTTCGATCTATGGAGCCTCGGAAATATTATCAGCTATGCCGTCGCCAAGGGCCTCAAGACTTTCGATATGGCCCTGAAAGGCGATGAATTCAGCAACGAAAGTAAGAATTCGCTGATCGCAGCCGACGGCTCGGCTTTCTATCAATACCGAATTATGAACCTCGAAAAACTCTACAACTATATACCTCCGAAATTATCAAGCATACTAAAACATTTCACCATCAAACCAATCGATTACTACAGCGACATCAGCCAATTCGCCCGCCAGTACCGCGAAATGATCGAAACGGAATTCCCGAAGGGCAAATAGCAATGAGTAATTTAGAATAGTAACTGTTGCTATCTGTGAATGTATGCGATGGCCTGCTAAATTTAAAATAAAAGATAAATTAATACGATTTTCTACTTGATTTGAAGCTGTTTCTACTCGTGTGAAAGGAGTTTCTAATGCTGTGAAAGGTGTTTCTACTCGATTTGAAGGAGTTTCTACTCGTGTGAAAGGAGTTTCTAATGCTGTGAAAGGTGTTTCTACTCGTGTGAAAGGAGTTTCTACTGCTATGAAAGGAGTTTCTACTGCTATGAAAGGAGTTTCTACTGCTATGAAAGGAGTTTCTACTGCTATGAAAGGAGTTTCTACTCGTGTGAAAGCAACTTCTACTCGTGTGAAAGCTACTTCTACTCGTGTGAAAGCAACTTCTACTCGTGTGAAAGCCTATTTTCTATTTATATCTGCCTTGTTTTTATTATAATTTATATCATTATTCTTTATTTTTTTATATTATTAATATAAAATAACACAAGTGTCCGGTTAAAAAGCAGTGAATAATGACAAACCGCCGTTATACACTGCATTATGCCCTATATCGTGCTATTATGGATGCCTTTTTGAAAATAGTGAACCGTTATTTAAAACGGCGTCATTCCGAGCAAAGCGAGGAATCCATCTTAATACTGCCATAAGGCCTATAAACACTGGATTTCTCACTTCGTTCGAAATGACAGTACATTGCATTCAATCACATATTAAGAACTTATCTCATTTTTAACCGGACAGTAGTGATAAAATAACATAAAAAAGGTCGCCATCGGTCTGTTAATTAATTCCGGTGACGACCTCATAATATTTATCGGCCTTGAGACTATTTTCTTATTATATAGTAACAGCTTTTATTTATCTCTCATTACCATATTCCGTTTTGGTAATGTTTTTTTTCCTGACAGGATTAACTTATCATTAAATAGTTCTTCCCGAATCGGTATTTGGGAAGGTGAAAAACAGAGTATATGTCACCCTGAGCGGAGTATTTGTCACCCTGAGCGGAGTATTTGTCACCCTGAGCGGAGTCGAAGGGTATATTGTTTATGGTTCGACTCCGCTCACCATGACAGACAATAATAATATAACATTCAAGATTCGAGATTGCATCATTAAGAATCGTTATTATTCATATTTTACTATTTTATTGGTTATAATCCCTTCATCTGTGGTGGTTTTGACGAGGTAGGCGCCTTTAGGCAAAGCACTTAGATCAATTATTATACTTCCGGTTTCTTTTATATCTTCATAAATTGATTCGATATTACCATTTTGATTATAAATAGCAATTTTCGTTATATTATTTCCTTCGATAGTTACTTCGGAAGCAAAAGGATTGGGATAAACCCTAACATCAGGAAGGCTTTCCGATGATATTTGCCGGACAGATGATATTATCCCGTCGGCAGACATTCGCTGAAACCATATATTAAGTTTTCCGTTTCGCACATCTCCCCATACCGCATTCAAAGTATCGCCAATAAATTCCATAGACATAAAATCATTGCCGGAAAATGACAAAACGGTGTCGTAAGCAGCGAGTGCATCAGAGATTTTAAAATTGGGAGCGAAGCCGGATGAATCTTTACGGCGGACAGCTCCCCATATTTCGGAGGCTGCGGCATAATTACTATCGTCAGCATTTCGCCTGTCGCGCCACGCAATTGCCAAATCGCCTTCGGAATTGAAATCAGCCCAGATTAAATCCTGCATTCTGTTGTTAGCAATCGGATCGTCGTTTATTCTGACAGGTTCGGTCCAGTTCAATGCTTTGTCGAAGCTTTCCCACAGATATACATCGGCGTCGCCATGGGGAATAATCAGGTTGATGAACACCAAATGATTCTCATCGGAGGGGTCGGCGAGCAATAAATAGCCTCTTTTGGAGAGAGTATCTCTGAAAGCTATTTTAAAAGGCAATATAATTGAGCTATAAGTAAAATTATTACCGGCATCGGCCGAGGCAGCGAATATAAATTGAGGATTAGCGTTTTGCGCGAACACCCAGCTTGGGTAAACACAATAGAAAACTCCATCATTTGCTATGGTAGCGAAGGGAGTAGGCTGCGGAATGAGGTTGCCGGCAAGCCAACCGGCGTTATCGATATATTTCCATTGATCAAAAGAAGCTCCTCCGTCGGCAGATCGTGTTAAATAGGGATGATAAGGCGGCGGAACCGTGCCAAATACTGTTGGCGGCATGGTAGTAATATAAATATTGCCGTCATAAGGCCCGCCGGTGCGGTCAATATTAATCCAGGGGCGGTCGACGGGTTTTTTATCGGCGTCGGAATGGACGTTAATGACTTCAACGGGCGATTCCCAGCTTAATCCACCGTCGTTAGACTTTCTGATATATACTGCGCCGGAGTCTTTGCTTGCATTAAAGTCAATATAAGCCAGGAAAAGATCGCCAGCATTATTAAAAGCGATGGACGGATCGGCGGAACCGAACGAAGGGCTTTGATGGGGGATGAATTTAGTCTCGCTCCAGGTCTTTCCGGCGTCGAAAGTGGCTTTAGTTTTGATAGCAATATAATTAGCCGGCACAAAACCCATCCATGCAACGGCCATATGCCGGTTATTAGCAGGATTAACTGCGAGATAAGGTTCGCCATCGAAGACGAAACCTTTGGAAATGTTTTGATTTTGTGCGAAAGCTGGTGCAGTTGCAATTGAAATTGATATTAAAATAATAGAAATGATGGCGGCAGGATATTTCATGCTGTTATTTTATATTATTTGTGAATATATAGCTGTGCGAATAAGTATAGATTCATTGAAAAGGCTGTCACATTTCCAAATTCCGACTCGGTAATGCAATTTACTGCCAACCAAAGCAACCGTCTGTGCATTCACCGCAAATCATTCGATTATCAACTTGCCGGAAGCCCGAATTTGGTTGCCAGACAGAAGCTGATAATAATACAATCCGCCCGCAAGGCCTTCTCTTCTTATTTCAATTCTGCCGACAGTGATATTAGTTGCAGCCCGCACCAACTTGCCCGAAGCGGTAAAGAGCCTGAATGTGAATAATTCGTTGATAAGATTGTTAAATTCTATTGTTGTATTATTATTAAATGGGTTTGGATAAATATTTACGCTCTGATTATTCATTCTGTTCGTTGCTTTCGTATTATTGGTTTCTAAAGTGAAAACGGCATAACCATCATAAACGAAATCCTTTATCAAGCTGAATCTTTCATATTTTTTAAAAAAGTTCTCGCCCTTGCCGCCGGTGCCGTGCAGCAGGAACACAACGCCTTTGGGCGAAGGGGGAACAGCATAAAAGCTTTCTTTCATCACATTTAATTCATTGCCGGCGTCCATTGCAAAAAGCAAATAACTAACCGATCCCATCAGCACATCGTGCGGGATCACATCATAATTCGCTATTAAACCGATACTTCCTATTCCGCTGCCGGGCGGCACAGTAATAGCGGAATGCCATTCATTGCTATGTGCCATATATTCTGCTCCGCTGCCGGTCCAATCAACAAATACGGAATCAGCGAATATGGCATTCGACCATACATGGACGGTATCGCCCTCGCTGTAAATACCGGAGCCAAGCCCACCCGTTACTGTCAGATTAAACGTTTGGCTTTTCGCAACCGAGAATGCAATAAGCAGAAACAGAAATAAATATAGAAATCTTGTGTTCATAATTTGTTAGACTTTAATGAAACAACAAAGGTTTAATCCGCCGAAATTGCCGCCGCTGCCGCCACTAATAATTAATAACAATATAGAGACTTCTGAATAATTTGATTTTAATAGTCATTGTGGCGAAATAGGCTATGTGAAAAGGGTTATTCAGAGCGTAACGTAGTGGAGCGAAGAGTCCAGAACCCGCATGAATACTGGATTCTTCATGGAGTTTATCCTGAGCGAAGCCGAAGGGTTCAGAATGACAACTTCTATTTTTTTCACTTGCTATCTCTCATATGAATGATAAAATGTTTATTTTTCAGAAATCTCAAAATAATTAATTTTTCCGGTAAATTTTGACAAATTATGTTTATTATCGCTACTGTCCGGTTAAAAATTAGAGCAGTTCTTAATATATACCTGAATACTATGACTTGTCATTGCGGAACTTGTTTCAGAATCCAGTATTCAAGGGCTATTTGATAGTTTCAAGATGGATGCCGGATCAAGTCCGGCATGACATAGTATATTTGACACGACACTAATGATATTACTTAGGGTTCCCTCAAAAAGTTGACTGAGATATAATTATTAGTACGTTTGCAATATTAAGGAATAAAACAACCCCCTAAATCCCCCTTTTTTAAGGGGGAATTTAATTGGCTATTCCCCCTTAAAAAAGGGGGAAGTGAGCAAAGCGAGCAGGGGGTTGTCCTACAATCTGCAAGGCATAAGGGCATAATAAATCCATTTCCTTGCACTTTCTAATTGA
>JAJRTW010000224.1 GCA_024278075.1 Bacteroidota bacterium
GAGCAGTTAATGGAGAAGTTGCATTTGATCGACATTCTATCTCTTAGCAGAGAAAGGCTAAAACAGGCACGTGCACCTGATTACCAATTAGCATTTTTTTAACCGGACAGTGCTGTTTATCAGTATTCCCATGGGCAAAATTTCGTAAAAAGAAAGCAGCTATTAAGCTCCATACGGTAATGGACTTAAGAGGATCAATGCCGACATTTATTCATATTTCCGATGGGAAGATGCATGATATAAATGTGCTTGATATTATTACAACCCAACCGGATTCAATTTATATTATGGATAGGGGGTATCTTGATTTTCAAAGGCTTTACAATATAACAACAGCCGACAGTTTCTTTGTTATTAGAGCGAAAAAGAACCTTAATTTCAGAAGAGTTTATTCAAATAAAGTTGACAAGGCAACAGGGTTACGTTGTGATCAAACCATCAAGTTGAAGGGGCATTACCAGTCTAAAGATTACCCATGCAAACTTAGAAGAGTTAAATACTATGATAAAGATTCTGACAAAAGATTAGTTTTCCTTACAAATAATTTCGAAATTGATGCGATTAAAGTTGCAGAATTGTATAAGAAAAGATGGGAAATTGAGCTTTTTTTTTAAATGGATAAAACAACATCTGCGGGTAAAAAGATTCTATGGGACATCATTAAATGCAGTAAAAACGCAGATATGGATAGCAATATCAACGTATGTTCTAATAGCCATAATGAAAAAAGAATTGAAATTGAGCCAATCTCTCTACACAATTTTACAAATATTAAGCGTGACTATATTTGAGAAAACGCCTATATTTCAACTACTTAGCAATGTCAAAGAACAAAATGAGAATTACACTTTTTCTAACACTATGAGTCTATTTGACTTATAACTGGACACTAGTGTTCTAATAATAATAAATCTTATTCTGCCGCCGATTCTTCCTATTCTAATAATAATAAATCTTAATCTGCCGCCGATTCTTCCTATTCTAATAATAATAAATCTTAATCTGCCGCCGATTCTTCCTATTCTAATAATAATAAATCTTAATCTGCCGCCGAATCTTTCTATTCTATTGATAATAAATCTTAATTTGCCGCCGTATTTTCCTATTCTATTGATAATAATTCCATATCTAACGACAAATAATGGTCAATAATGCCCCCAGTTGAATGTTTTCCGCCCCCAGTTGAACATTTTCCGGCTCTTATTGATGTTTTTCCGGCTCTTATTGATGTTTTTCCGGCTCTTATTGATGTTTTTTCGGCCTCTTATAGAACGTTTTCTGGCTCTTATTGATGTTTTTCCAGCTCTTATTGAACTTTTCCGGCCTCTTATTGAACTTTTCCGGCCCCAGTTGAACGTTTTGGGCTTTGTTTTGGTATGCAAACTCACCCTCTTACGACTGCCTTATATCCGCCTCACGACGGACACCCTTGTCTTTAGCTAACGTTTCCCACTATCATGGCTCGTTCGGGACTCTCACCCTATAGTTATTGCCCATGCCGGGCGCACATACTGGATTCCAGCTTTCGCGGGAATGACACGTGACAGTTATTTAGGATTTTTTCAGTAAGACTTCCAATTATTTACCGGATGGTAGTGAGGGATAATCCAAATAAAATCGCCAAAAGAAACTGTAACAATTTATAATAGTCTTTTTGCCAATGTATTGCTAAGACCCAGCTGAGCAACACATATAACCGCAACCAAGCTGGGGCTTGATTGCGAGATAGAAAAAGATAACCACCCGCCATACCCCGATTATTTTTGTTAATATCAGAAAACTTGTGTATTTTTTCGGACACTTATTAAGAACAATTAATAATATTAATTGAAACAAAGCAAGATACATTTGAGAAAACACAAGATACTATTTCTTACTCCGCGGTTCCCTTTCCCCGTAATCGGCGGCGACAGGCTGAAGCCGAACCGCATATTAGCGCACCTTGCCAAGCATCACAACGTAACCCTTGTGAGCTTCAACCAGGGCGGACAGCCGCCCAAGAGCTACCTCAGCGCTGTCTCGGAGATGGGCATTCGGGTTATTCCAGTGCCGCTTAATCCCTACATTTCAGGGGCGAGAACGATTGCTCGGATGTTAACAAAAAAACCGTTGGAGATTCTCTATTATACTCAGCCGGAGTTTCATTCGGTGGTGGAGAAATTGCTGCGGGTGAATGAATTCGACCTTGCTTTTTCGTTTTTTATGCGTACGGCGGAGTATCTGAAAGGTATTCCTATTAAGAAAATCCTTATGGCCGAGGATTGCCGGACTCTGTATCAGAAGCGGTCCTATGAGGAAAGTGAAAGTCTGAAGCAAAAGATGGTGCGGCGCTGGGAATGGAAGAAACTCAGCAAATATGAACCGGACATCGTAAATCATTTTGATATTACGACACTTGTTTCCGAGGCCGATATTGCCGCTATGAGACGCCAGAATCCTAACGCCAATTACCGCCTGCTAACAAATGGCACGGACATCGATTGCTTTAATCCGCCCGAGAACGGGAGCCTCAGGCGGAATATTCTTTTTTCTGGCAAGTTGGATATATGGGCCAACCAGCTGATGCTAAAGACAATTGTCGACCATATTCTTCCGGAAATCAGGAAGGAATTCCCAGATATTGAGCTGGATATCGTCGGCGCCAAACCTCCACAATCGGTTATGGCTTATAGGGATAAGGGTATTAACATTCACCCCGACGTACCCGAGATGAAACCATATTTGCAGATGGCTTCGCTTTTTATTCATCCGCATAATGGCGGGTCGGGTATTCAAAATAAACTGTTAGAGGCGATGGCGTGCGGCTGTCCTGTCGTTACCACCCCCACAGGTAATCAAGGGATAAACGGACGACACGGCAAGGACTTAATGATTGGAACATCGCCGGAGGAATTGGCCGGCCATGCAATTGAGCTGATGAAACAGGAGAAGCTCGCAAAAAGTATTTCGGACAATGGCAGAGAACTTATTTGCCGTACTCATTCATGGCAGGTGGTATATGATTCGCTGGATGAAATTATATCTGATCTGATGGGTGGCAAATGAAAAAGCGTGCTATTTTCTTCGACCGCGACGGCATTGTTAATGTTAGAAAAATTGGCGGATATATTACAAATGCCAACGAGTTTGAGTTCCGAAACGATTTCATAAGGCTCTTCAAATTCCTTAGCAATTCGGACTATCTCCTGATCCTGATAACTAACCAGCAAGGCATTGGCAAAGGCCTGATGTCAGAAGATGATTTGACGCTAATTCATAATTATATGCAAAGAAATCTGCTGCTTAAAACCCGCAGGCAATTCGATGATATATTCTTTTGCCCCGACCTTGCCGAAACCGGCAGCCAACGGCGGAAACCCAAACCAGGTATGATCCTCGAAGCTATTGATAAATGGGAAATCGATGTTCATAATTCATGGATGATTGGCGACGCCCCGTCTGACATCGAAGCCGGGAATAAGGCAGGAGTAAAAACTATATTCATTGCTCCGGATGGAGATAATATGCCGGAAGCCGATTATTGCTTAACAAGCCTTGCCGAAGTAATTGAATTATTTGCTGGATGATATCTGCTGAGCAATCGTCGCTGTTGATAGTTGCTGTCTATTGTAGCTATTCGTAAAAAGACTTAGTATATTCACCGCATTCCCAAATTCCGATTTGGGAATGCAATTTTCCCGCAAATCTCTGTTTTGCAATGGATTAGTCAAAGTAATTAACGAAAGTTATTTTATCTCTAATTTCACAAATATAACATGCTTTTTTGTATATCGTTACACTATATCGCCGTCGATAGCTATTATTCAGCAACTACTTCTTTTCACTATAACTCTTAATATCACGACAACTTTTAATCATGTCATACTGTTTTTTACAACAATTTCTCCCCGTATCTATCCCTTATATCCTCAACATTTTTCTTCACTTCCTGCGCCCTGTCCTTCGGGCAGATAAGGACGGCATCATCAGTCATAACCACAACCATATTATCTATTCCGACTGCTGCGATTACTCTGTCGCCAGTGGTTTCGTTAATGATGATCGAATCATGCGAATCCACCACCGAGGCCATCCCGGAGATAATATTGCCGTGCTTATTCTTTTCCCTTATCCTGTCCAATGAATCCCAGGCGCCGATATCGTCCCACGCAAAAAGGGCATTGACAACAACTACATTCTTTGCCCTCTCCATAAGTCCATAGTCAATTGATATGCTTGGAAATTCTTCATAAATTCCACGAACTGCATCATTCGCACCACGGATATATTTGCCTGTCAAATCTTTATAGCACTCGGACATTTCGTCAATTCTGCCACCCACTTCCGAAAGATTGGCCTTCATCGCCTCGCAAAAAACGTCTAACCGCCAAAAGAACATACCGCTGTTCCATAGGAATCTGCCGGACTCTACGTAATTCGCAGCCATGGCGACGTCCGGTTTCTCGCAAAATCGGAGTACCTGCTTCACATAGGCTGCAATGGCTTTCGCATCGTACCTTTCCTCGATTTCAATATAGCCATAGCCGGTTTCCGCCCTTGTTGGTTGGATGCCTATTGTAGCAATTGCATCATTTTTCTCGATATACTTCATTGCGGTTTCTACCGTTTGAATAAAACCCTCGTCCGGGCTGATGCACTGGTCGGCAGTTAATATGGCTATGGAAATATCATTTTCGGTATAACCAATTGTCAAATATTTCCTGGCTATAAATGATGCCGAAAGGGCAAGGCATGGTGCAGTATTTCGCTTGGCCGGCTCGGCTATAATATTTTCTGCAGGAAGCATTGTCAAAGCTTTTCTGATTGGCTCTTGTAGCAGCTCGCTTGTTATAATATGTATGTCTTCTGGTTCTATTATTGGGGATATACGATTAATAGATCCTTATATCATCATCTTGTCCGGAGAGGCCAGGTTGAGCAATTGCTTCGGTTTCGTACGCCGGCTGAGCGGCCAGAATCGTTCGCCTGACCCGCCGGCCATTATTACTGCTGTTCGTTTCATATTCAATTATATCTTGTCGTTAATTATTTATTTTACTTCACAACTTTAATTATCCGTTTCATGTAAAATTTATCCATTGTTCTGATTTGGATGAAATACTGTCCTGCGGGAAGATGTGACATATTGAGAATATAGCTGGCAAACACATTGCCACTGCCTTGCCCGTTGCTCAATTCCGTATCGGAACTCAATACTAAATTTCCCAATACATCATATATATAAGCCACCCGAATCACATCACAATCCGACTTTATTGTTATGTCCGAATTAACAATGACAGGAAAAATACTTATACACTTTTCCTCCATATCCTGTTCGGCTGAATTAATGGGCATAACGAAGCTGTTTTTTACCACCACCCAATAATCATCGCCCATCTTTTCATAATTATAGCCTTCAATTTCCCGACGCCATTCCCAATAGGCAAAGTGCCAGCCGTATTCAACGCATAATGAGCTTATATCCTTAAGGAACAAATCTCCCCCGTTTTGGGGAAACAACAACCCGAATTCACCTAATAATATCGGGGCATCAACAGCGGCCTGGAAGGAACGTACATGTTTGAAAACTCTCTCGGCAAAAAATTCTTTGTCGAATAGATATATTCCATAAGGATCTATGCTCAGATAACTGCCGGGATAAGTCAACTCATTAGGACTTCTGTATTTAGTGAAATCCTGGGGCCGGTAGCTGTGGAATTCGTATACTATGAACCTGTCGGCATACGGGGTCATAATTGAAAAGAACTCCGGACTTGAATATGCTACATTCTGCACTAATATCGGCAGATTGGCATCAACAGACCGAACCGAATCGATTATTAGGTTGTATATTATTCTTAAGTTAATGCTATCTTTCTCCAACAGCTTCTTCAGAACAGGTGCTGTCAAATAAAACTTGTCAAACAGTGGGTTGGGCTCGACGATTGGCGCAATTCCAACAAATAACGGATCATCGCCATATCTTACGGCTATAAACTTAATCATCGAAGCATATAGTTTTTGTTCTTCATCATTGACCCAAATTGTGGATTTAGGATGGCCCTCTTCCGATTCGAAATAAACGTCCCTTCTGCCAGGGCCAGAGCGGGCGGAAATAGTGTAATATAGTCCTGAGTTCCTGCAAAATTTTACTAAAGAATCGAGGGCGGCAACATTTTCAGGATTTAACTGATATGGAGGGTCGACGTTTAATATATCATCACACGACAAGCTTGCAAATGAAGCTCCGGCGGCCTTGAGGTCATTAATATCTTGCTGAGTTTTAGCCGGACCGGCGGGTAGAACGTTCATGCCCCTGAAGTATGAAGGAAACTTCCATTTTTCATATTTGACATTAGTATTTTGCGCAGTAAGAATTTCACATGACAGAAACAAAATAAATAGTAAAAGCAGGTTTTTTATCATATCAATAACAAAAATACTTGTGTTGAGCGGAAATATGCAATTACAGTCGAGTACTGTAAATATTAGAGCCGCAATTAATTTATGCTTTTTAAGTTTATCTTAACTGCTTTGGAGCTTTCCTGAAACAACAGATAAACGGTTGTTTAGTTTCACAATGAAGATAATTAATCTTGCATCGGGAATTACCTTTCCGACGACTAATGTTCAATTAAATGGTACGAATCCGCCCGGCTTGACATGATTTGTCGTTGCAACGGGAATTCCAGTGCTGGCGGCAATAGATATTTGCTTTACTATAAAGTAACTTCGGTCTCAAATGCGGGGCTGACAAAAGGCTCGATCTTCATTGCCTGATTCGTTGACGGGTCGATGTTAACATATACTCCGCAAATTTTAACATCGTCTTTGGCCATTTCGTATTTATGAGCTGTTTGAAGCATAAATCTTTTCAATGCCACATCCTTTCTCATGCCTACAACAGAATCGTAGGGCCCTGTCATGCCTGAGTCGGTAATATACGCCGTCCCATTTGGCAGGATGCAGCCGTCGGCTGTCTGGATATGGGTGTGAGTGCCGATAACGGCACTGACCCTGCCGTCAAGGTGCCACCCCATTGATATTTTTTCGGCTGTTGCGTCGGCATGAAAATCCACTACAATATTATTCGTGCGCTCGGAAATCATGCTCAGGGCTTTATCGGCAGCCCTGAACGGACAATCAATGGTTTGCATAAAAGTACGGCCCTGCAGTTGCAATACAGCCACTTCTTCGCCGCTGGCCATTTTATGAAAAGTGAATCCTTTGCCGGGATTGCCGTAAGGGTAGTTGAATGGCCGCAAAACTTTATCTGTGCTGGCAAGCAGCGGGCGCGACTTCCAATTATCCCACACGTGGTTGCCAGTAGTTATTATATGCACACCGAGGCCGAAAAGCTGGTTGGCCTCGCCCTCGTTCAATCCCTTGCCATTGCTAATGTTTTCGCCATTTACCACAATGAAATTCGCCTCATATTTTGCTATCAGGCCCGGCAAATAAGTATTCACCGCATCCATTCCTGGCCGGCCAACAATATCGCCAATAAAAAGTAATCTGATTTTTTCTTGCAACTCTTTCACCTTTAGTCGTTTATTTGTCGTTTAATATAATATAGCAATTTACAAATTTTCTTACGGTTAATTTGTAAGGAAAATTGAGAATTGATTCATATTCTGAATGTTTTTTCTTATCTTGTGACGAATTAGTATCTTATGTATCATTATAATAGATACGAACGGGAACAAACATACACCCATGATAAGAATAATAGCATATGCTTTTCTTTTATTATTCAATTATGCCGAGTTATCATCCCAGCCGGTAGTTGTTATCAACGAAATATCGGCATCCAACTATAAATGCCTGTACGACGAGGATAATGATTCGCCGGATTGGATTGAGCTGTACAATACGACGGACAGCCCGGTGAACCTCGGTGGGTATAGAATTTCCGACACAAGCAATTATGTCGATGCCTGGGAATTCCCAGATACTATTATCCAGCCAAAATCTTATCTTGTTGCTTTCGCCAGCGGAAAGGACAGAACCGGATCAGGTAAATATTTAGTTAAGGCCGCCGGATATGCCTTCGCAAGAATAAACGACAGCTTCAGATTTGATTATCTCGAATTCGATAGTGATTTTGATGCCAGTATTTCTTTAGAGGCCATTAGGAGCAATAACGATTCTGCTATGTGCGGATTGATGTTGCGTGACGGCCTGGATGCCGGCAGCCCGTTTATAGGTATTTTTTATAATAATGATTATAGAGACAATGCGGTGTTGTTGCACAGAGGCCGCATAGGCGAATCGCCCAGCATGAAAACTCAATATATACCTTTCGACTTACCTGGAGGAAAAATCAGGTTAAGGAAACAAGGTGACACTGTTTATGCTTATGTATTTATTAACGGGTATGAATGGTATGACATCATCAGATTATATTTTAAATCCACATCCAGCTTCTATATCGGGATAGCCTCTGCCGACAGTTCAGATACGCCGCTGCCCGGTTTTTCTTTCTCGGATTTATATTTAAACGGCTCTCAGGTTGATTTTAATGATTTACAATCAATCGACATCAATACCGGCAAAACAGGGAGAAGTTTTTTATCAAATGAATTGCATACGGATTTCAGATTGAACAAGGATAAAGGCGAGCTATACCTTTGGTTTCCGGATGGCACCCTTTCGGATTCAATTTCTTATAAAGATCAACATACCGACATATCTTTCGGGCGGACTCCCGACGGAGATTCCGAAATAAGTCATATTTTCCCAGCCACCCCTAACCGAAGCAACATTGCCGGATACGCAGGGATAGCCCCAAAGCCGGAGTTCTCAATTGATGGGGGATGGTTTGGCCAGCCGGTTGAACTTGAGATGTATTCTTCGCTGCCCGGAGCTAAGATTTACTATACTCAGGATGCGAGCCTGCCGGACAGTTCATCGTTTCTATATTCGGCACCCGTTAGAATTAATTCCACAACAGTTATCCGCTCTATCGCATATCATAAAGATTATCTACCGAGCAAGGTTCATACAAGGACTTTCTATAATAGTGATAGCAGCACACTTCCGGTTTTTTCGGTGAGTGTAGAGCCGGGGGATTTGTGGGATAGTGATGGCGGTATTTTCCATAGTGATAATTCTTTCTATACTTTCGAAGTCCCGGCGCATTTCGAGTATTGGAGCAATAAAAGCAAATTGGAATATTCCTCCGACGCCGGAATAAAGCTCCATGGCAACACAACAAAATTCCTTGACCACCGCCCGTTCCGGTTATATGCCCGGAATTATTACCAGGATAATAGATTTGATTATAATTTTTTCCCTGCTATTAGACCCGGCAACCAGAACGAATTCAAACCGGATAAATTAACATTAAGAAATGCCGGGCAGGACTGGTTTTTCTCATATTTTCGCGATGCTTTGTTTAGCATCCTCACTAATGAAACGTCGAATATTATAGCTGCTTCCTATTCGCCATGTAACGTATTTCTTAATGGTTCATACTATGGCATTCTTAATCTCAGGGAAAAAATAGATGAACAGTATTTGAGCGGCAGGTATGATATTCCGGCAAGCTCCATTAATTTACTTGAAAACCAATATAAAGTCATAAACGGAACGTACACCGGTTTTCAATCGCTGTATTCGGATATTAAAGAGCTTGATATGTCTTCGCAAAGCTCCTATGATTATATTGATAAGAACATCGACATCAGGAACATAGTGGATTATGCCATAATTGAAGTATATTCGAGCAACGTGGATTGGTCATGGAATAACATCAAATTTTGGAATTCCAAAGCTTATGACGGGAAATGGCGATGGATAGTGAAAGATCTGGATTTGTCCTTCGGATTGACATACGTAACCGTTAATAATCAGAAAGGATCGAACCGAATATGAATTTTATTTGGGGCATTTTATTCCCGCTTCCTGATGTATTTGTGTTCACAAATTTATTCAGCAGAATTATTAAGAATAAGAAAATCGAAAATTATTTTATCAACAGGCTGGCTGATTTGTTTAATAGCACTTTATCAGATTCTTATGTAATTTCCAAGATCGACAGCATTAAATCCATCCTCTAACCCGAAATGTATCGTCATATAAACCGATGGGACAGCTCGGCACAGAACTGGCTCGACGAGATAGAATACATGAAGTATTATGCATCTGAAAGGCCGGTGGTAATCAGGCGAAATCTTAAGAATCACTATGAATTATCCGGTTATGCCGATTTGACTCTTTCCACAAATATCCCGAAGGCCGGGAAGATTAATATCAGCACGCTCACTATCGAAGAATTCCCATGGGAAGGCATCTATTTTCGCGATGTGCCGGTCTCAATCGAGGCAGTTCCATACGAGGGCTACCGGTTTGTTAAATGGCTGCCGCCAGAATATGGCACCAACCCGAAGATACGGGCTTCATTGCCTGAATCATTGGAACTAACAGCGGTATTCGACCCTGTGTCGGGGCAGGTTTCTTCGGTTGTAATTAACGAGATAATGTACCGGCCCGGCGAAGAGGACTGCGGCGATTGGATAGAATTATACAATAACAGCGGCGAACCGGTGGGCATGTCGCGGTGGATATTAAAGGATAATGACGACGGGCATATATTCGAATTCCCCGAGGGGACGATATTAGACAGGGATGATTACGTCGTTATCGTCAGGGACAGCGAGAATTTTTCTAAATACCACCCGGCGATTGATGATTTTTTATGTTGCTTTGACTTTGGCTATGGCCGGGAGGACCAGGTTAAATTGTTCGATAGTTCGGGGGAATTGATCGACATAGTTTCATACACCAACACCGAGCCGTGGCACCCCGGAGCTGATGGCACCGGACGAACACTCGAGCTGATATATCCAAGTTATGACAACTTTATCCCGGAAAGCTGGCAGGCATCGTATGCACCCGGCGGCACACCCGATTCGATTAATTCGGTTTTCACTGCCGTTGGCAATAGTAATTTTGATAAGGATAGCAGGTTGTTATTCTATCCAAACCCCGCGGCGGAATCTGCTGTGGTTAAATATCGGATTTTGCGGCCGACTGATGTGAAGCTGACACTCATTAATTCGCTTGGCTACGAGCAATTAATTCTGGTGGAGGAATTTAATCGAATTGGAATACATGCGGTTGAATTAGACGCTTCGGCTTTGATGCCGGGGCTGTACTTCTGCCGGCTGGAAACCGAGTATGGAATTGAAATAACTAAGATAGTGGTGGTGCGGTAGGGGAATGAGAACAGTCGATTTCGCTTCAAACCTCAACCTTGATTTCAATCTGTTGTTTCTCAGCGTCAATTTCATCATCCACATCAATCAAGAGTTGATAGACTTCAGCGATATTTGCTTTAAGCTCGTCGAAGGTCTCTCCCTGGCTGAACACGCCGGGAACTTCTTTGAGTTTGCCAACATACCAGCCATCATCTATCCAGTATTCCAGGGTGAATTTTCTCAGCATAATTTATTATCTTCAATATTTCAAAATCTACTTCTGCTTGTTCTCCGGCTGATTTCGCTATCCGAGGCATGCTCAAAGAATAGTTCGACTGCCTCGGTCAGATTATATCGGGCTTCCTCGATTGTGATGCCCTGGCTTGCGATGTCCAGTTCCGGGCATAGTGCCACTAATACTCGTCTTCTTTAGTGATCTCTTCTTTGGTGGTCTCTTCTTTGGTGGTCTCTTCTTTGGTGGTCTCTTCTTTGGTGGTCTCTTCTTTGGTGGTCTCTTCTTTGGTGGTCTCTTCTTTGGTGGTCTCTTCTTTTATAATAATAGCTGTGAATTACTGTTTCATATCATTGTTTTATCATTATTATTAAGATTCGAGAATATTATCTAAATCTATATACTGCTGTAAAAGACGTCAGCCAGCGGATATATTGCAATTCTATGAGGCGGGTGAAGGATGTAGTGATAATCAAAAAGGGGGCAATCGCCCCCCTAAATTATATCTCGTTTATGCACGTTTCGTATGTTTCTACTTTATAAACTCAGCCATTACCGCAGCTATATCCGGTTTGCCGATCTCCGAAAGTTCGTAATAGACCCTCGTAGAAGGCTTATTGATATTGATGAAGCGGCCAAGGTTGATCGGAGTGCCGATAACAACGGCATCGCATTCGACGGCGTTGATAGTAGCCTCAAGGTCTTTCATCTGCTGTTTGCCATAACCCATGGCCGGCAATAGAGTTCCAATCTCCATATATTTCTCAAAAGTATCAATTATTTTACCCACAAGCCACGGGCGCGGGTCGACCAATCCAGCGGCACCAAAACGGCTGGCCGCAACGATACCGGCACCAAAGTCCATCTCGCCGTGAGTCAGCGTCGGGCCGTCCTCGACCACCAATACGTTCTTGCCTTTAATCATAGACGGATCGTCAACCATTACCGATGAAGCAGCGAGAATGATCTCCGCCGTCGGGTTATATTCGCGGATATTATTCATCACCTCTTCCACATCTTCAGGATAGGCCGAATCAATCTTATTCCCAACCACAACGTCGGCCATACGCAGGTTCACCTCGCCGGGGAAGTAGCCAATCTCATGTCCGGGGCGGAGCGGGTCGACCACAACGATGGAGAGGTCGGGCTTGTAGAAGGGCATATCATTATTGCCACCGTCGAAGACGATAACATCGGCTTCCTGCTCTGCCTGGCGGAGAATAGCCTCATAATCAACACCAGCATAGATAATACTGCCCATAACGATATGCGGTTCGTATTCTTCCATTTCCTCGATTGTGCATTTATGCTTGTCTAAATCGGCCAATTCGGCAAATCGCTGAACTTTTTGTGCTACAAGGTCGCCGTAGGGCATGGGGTGGCGGATTGATGCAACTTTCTTGCCGGCGGCGATCAGAGTGCGAACCACAGCACGCGTTGTCTGGCTCTTGCCGCAGCCAGTGCGAACGGCGGTAACCGAGATCAGCGGTTTTGTGGATTTAACCATAGTCGGGTATGAACCGAGCATTGAGAATTTCGGACCGGCGGCCATCACCCGCGAGCCGAGGTGCATGACCGTGTCGTAGGGCAAATCGCTGTACGACAGCACGCATTCGTCAACTTCATGCTCCTCTATCAGGTGTTCGAGCTGAGCTTCGTCATAGATCGGAATTCCGTCCGGGTAGTATTGGCCTGCGAGCTCGGCGGGGTATTTCCTGCCGTCGATATCCGGAATTTGCGCCGCTGTGAAAGCTACTACTTCCGTATTCGAGTCGTTGCGGTATATCACATTGAAATTGTGGAAGTCGCGCCCGGCAGCACCTATGATTATTACTTTGGTTTTCGACATTATTCCATCCTGTTTATTAAGATTAATAAAAACAATAATTTATTTCTTATTTTGTTGCTTCCGTCTTCAATTGGGATTTATATATTATTTAAACAATTATTATTGAAAACCCCCGGTTTCATCGGAATATTCGTTCCTTCGGAACCACCCCCTTTGAAAAATGGGGTTTCAAAGTCTCCCTTTACCAAGCGAGCTTGTTTCAAAGGGAGATTTAGAGGGTTTTTGCTTTCTAATCCAGTTCCTTAACCACTTTCTCTATCCTCTCCATTGCCCAGTCGATGTCCTGTTTTGTGATAACAAGGGGCGGGGCAAAGCGGATAATACTCTCATGCGTCTCTTTGCAGAGGATTCCCTCGGCCATTAATTTTTCGCAATAAGGGCGTGCCTTTGTGTCGAGTATAAATCCGATCCACAAGCCGCGTCCGCGGACTTTTACTATGTGCGGGCTGTCGATTCCTCGCAGTTTCGCCATAAAATATTCGCCCATCTCCACCGAACGCTCTATCAGGTTATCATCCTCGATCACCTCGAGTGCAGCGATTGCAACGGCTGCTGCCAGCGGATTGCCGCCGAATGTGGAGCCATGCTCGCCGGGTTTGATAACGCTGAGAATTTCCTTATCGGCCAGAATTGCCGAAACAGGGTAAAATCCACCTGATAGCGCTTTGCCGATGATTACTATATCAGGGCGGACGTCTTCGTAGAGGTGAGCGAAAAGTTTGCCGCTGCGTCCCAGGCCCGCCTGAATTTCATCACATATAAACAAAATATTATTCTCTTTACAAACCTGCTCAACTGCTTTCAAATACCCTTCGGGAGGAATAACGATACCGCCTTCGCCCTGGATTGGCTCGATCATAACCGCAGCAGTGTTTTCATTTATCTTGGTTTTCAAATCATCTATATTTCCATATTCGTGCATTGGGAACGCATCGGCAGCATAAGGCCCGAAGCCTTTGAATGAAGCCGGATCGTCCGAGAAGCCGACGATGGTGGTTGTGCGGCCGTGGAAATTGCCGGTAGCGACAATGATCTCGGCTTTGTTTTCCGCAATGCCTTTTACGTCGTAGCCCCAGCGGCGTGCGGTTTTGATTGCAGTCTCCACTGCCTCGGCACCGGAATTCATTGGCAGTGACATTCCGTAGCCGGTCATTTCGTGCAGCTTTTTATATAATAACGGCAGCTTGTCATTCCGGAAAGCCCGCGAGGTGAGCGTGACGTGCTTTGCCTGCTCAACGAATGCTGCCATGATTTTCGGGTTGCAATGCCCCTGGTTCACAGCGGAGTATGCTGCCAGGCAGTCCAGGTATTTATTTCCGTCAACGTCCTCTACCCAAACGCCGTAAGCTTCTTTGATAACTACGTCTAACGGGTGGTAGTTATGGGCGCCGAATTCATCTTCAATTGCGATATAATCTTGTGTGTTCATTAATTGTTCCTGTTGGTTAAGAGTTTTGAGTTTAAGATTGTCGGAGGGGCAGGTTCGTAACCTGCCCGTTTAAGTACATTTGGGCCGACGGGACGGTTTAGAACCGTCCCCTACTTTTTTTTGGTGTCAGGATTTCGCGTACTGAAGGCCATTAATAGATTCCTTAGTCGCAAGCTCCTTCGGAATGACATACAAAGGAGCCGAATTCGAAATTATTAATTGTGCATTGTTAAGTATTAATTGATTGTCATCCCTCTTAATCTCCCTTCCAAGGGGGAAACCATTAATTGCCTAAGCTTCGTCGAACAACATACTCAGCACCGCCATCCTGACATACAGCCCGTTTTTGGCCTGGCGGAAATAAGCAGCCCGCGGGTCGGTGTCCACTGCCGTGTTAATCTCCACCGATCTGGGCAGCGGGTGCATTATTATCGAATTATACTTCATCTTCTGCAATACGTCCGTATCAATATTATATACCGAAAGATCAAGATTCTTATCCTGTAGCCGGTTGCGGTCTATCCGTGTCTGGTATGCCACATCCACACGGTTGATAATGTCGTCCATGTTTTTGGCCAGCGCGTACGATATATTATTTTCCTTCAAATAATCAAGGATATCCGGTTTGATCTGAATGTCGCCGGGAGCAATAAAATATAGTTTTATTCTATCGAATTTACTCATGAGATAGGCAAGCGATCTGACCGTACGGCCATCGTCCAAAGCGCCGATAAATGCAACCGACAACCCGTCCAGCGTCTTGCATTCATTATAAATTGTGTAGAGATCGAGCAGGGCCTGCGTGGGATGCTGCCCGCCGGAGCCGTCGCCGGCATTAATAATCGGCACACCGGACACAGCGGCAGCCCGTTTAGCGCCGCCCTCCTGGTGATGTCTCAGGATAATTGCATCGCAATAATTCGATATTATCCTGATAGTATCCTCGAGCATTTCGCCTTCTACTTCCGAGGAGAATTCTTTGGCCTGCTCGGTTGTAAGCACTTTGCCGCCGAGGCGATACATTGCCGCCTCGAACGAAAAGCGTGTCCTTGTTGATGGCCTGTAGAACAAGGTAGCCATTACTCGGTTGCTATAATCGCGAGTTCCGCCACGGGCTACTATCTTCTTCATTTGATTTGTCCGCTCGAACAGTTCCATTATTTTCGGAACGGTAAATTGTTGTGATTCGACGATATGTTTTAGTTTCATAGCTTGTCCGGTTTATTTGAGTTTCGAGTAATCAGTTTAAGATTGTCGGAGGGGCAGGTTCGTAACCTGCCCGTCTGTTTATGTTATTTTTCGGGACGGTTTGGAACCGTCCCCTACATTTTGTTGCGGCATTAGGGCTTTCCGAAA
>JAJRTW010000225.1 GCA_024278075.1 Bacteroidota bacterium
AAATTATTCCGGTCAAATATGCCTCAGGAAAACTCATTGAAAATCAGCTTGTATTTACATGTTATTTTCCTGTGGAAACAGTGCTGGTTTTCACACGTTTTCAAAAGCTGTGTTTGTCTCATTACCGCTGAGCCTATACAGGAACTACTCTTGGAAAATTAGGAAAACCTGAAGAAGCAATAGAATGTTATGAAAAAGCGATAGAGATAAAACCGGATTTACATGAAGCATGGTATAATAAAGGAACTACTCTTGGAAAATTAGGAAAACCTGAAGAAGCAATAGCATGTTTTGACATAGCGATAGAGATAAAACCGGATTATCATGAAGCATGGTATAATAAAGGAACTACTCTTGGAAATTTAGGAAAACCTGAAGAAGCAATAGCATGTTTTGACATAGCGATAGAGATAAAACCGGATTTACATGAAGCATGGAATAATAAAGGAACTGCTCTTGGAAATTTAGGAAAACCTGAAGAAGCAATAGCATGTTTTGACAAAGCGATAGAGATAAAACCTGATGCTCATGAAGCATGGTCTAATAAAGCATGCACTTATTCATTAATAAAAGACAAAAAAGAAATGTTAATTTCTTTAAGAGAAGCAATTGAATTAGATAATAAATATAAAGTGATGGCCAGAAATAGCAAAATATTCGAAGCATATTGGGACGATGAAGATTTCATAGAGTTAACCAGATAGAATTATTATTCATTATAATTAGTTTTTTAATAAAATTATCCATATATTTAATGTAAATGAGAATGAATTAAGTACTTTGTGAATCATTAATCTCTCTTAATATAGTCTGAATGTCTCTTAATGTATCGTTCTTTTCTCTTAATATAACCTAAATGTCTCTTAATGTATTGTTCTTTTCTCTTAATATAACCTAAATGCCTCTTAATGTTTCGTTCTTTTCTCTTAATATGGTCTAAATCTCTCTTAATGTTTCATTCTTTTCTCTTAATATGGTCTAAATGCCTCTTAATGTTTCGTTCTTAGAACTATTAATTCGGTTTATCACACTTTAATTAATAAATAATTTAAGGAATATGTATTATGATGCCAGTTGTAAAAACTTATGCGATGTCCAATCCCGAGCTTATGTTCCTTGCCGGTGATTTTGTTACCTTTATGAATCGTGATTCTGCGGAATTTGTTGCCCGGGGCGTGGATGCTGCTGCTATTACTGCTTTTGAAGCTCTTGGAAATGCCTTCGAGGTATTCCCTCCGGATGAATATTATTCCGCATTGGTGACTGCCGAGGTGGAAGCAAAGAATACGGCTCGTGCAAATTCTTACAATATGGTGCAAAAGATTTCAGGATTCTTCGAACAGCGCTGGGGACTGGATTCATGGCAGTATAAACAGCTTGGAATCAAGGGCATGTCTGTTTCTTCGGATGATAAATTCAAATCTGTTTGCCGAAATGTGGTTGCTGTGGCCACCGATCAGCTTGCAAATCTTACGGCTATTGGCCTTACGCAGGCCGATATTGACGCTTTGGATGCCGAGGCACAAATTATGGAGGACAAGGGGCATGAAATTAAGGATAAGACGGCTCTTCGTGATTCAAAGACGCAGGAAAGAGCGGAAAAGGGCAATGAACTTTATTCTTTTGTCAAGCAATATTCGACCATTGGTAAATTAATTTGGGAAAATGTGAGCGAGGCGAAGTATAATGACTATATAATTTACAAAACGACTCAATCCGGTCTTTCAAAACCTCAGAACTTGGCTGCCACATTCGATCCTTTGAACCCATCGCCTATTACATTAACTTGGGATTTGGTGGCATTGGCCACTTCTTATGATGTATATTATAATGTTGCTGCTACCGGCGCGCCAGCGGGCAGTTATTCTCTTTTGAATAATTATCCAACCTCGCCAGCGCTAGTTCCGCCCGTCTTCGAGAAGCGGAATTACTATAAAATCAAGGCCAAAAACGACTCAGATACCAGTCCGTACAGCGATGAAGTGTGGGCGGATATTCCAGCAGCACCGGCTTAGAGGCTCCTGAAAAATGCAAAGTTCCGTTATCAGGCATCAGTTGAGGAAATCGAATTTGCACGGGAACGCAACCTCGACAAAGGCGAGGTACTTCGGCTTGCCACATGTGATTTTATCAATAAGAAGGAAAATATTATAATCACAGGGCCAACAGGCACGGGCAAAAGTTATGTAGCATCGGCACTGGGCCACCAGGGATGTATCAATGGGCATATAGTCCTGTATTATAATATATACAAGCTATTTACCAGGCTTAAAATGTTGAAAGGCGACGGTTCGGATATACGGGAAAAAGCAAAAATAGAAAAGCACGACCTACTGATCCTTGATGACTTTGGACTTCAGATATTGGACGTAGAAGACCGCCTGGCTTTCCTGGAGATCATAGAAGACAGGCATGGCAGAAAGTCAACCATTATTACATCACAGCTTCCTGTATTAAAATGGCATGAAGCAATCGGCGACGAGACTATTGCCGATGCTATCTTAGACCGGATTGTGCACACAGCTCACAGAATAGAATTAAAAGGAGGCTCATTAAGAAGAAAATAATTTTAGGCTGCAAGAGAATTTTTATTTAATTAAACTGAGAGATACAAGTTGAAATATGGTGGTACACTTTGAGCGAAACAACCGGTACACTTTGAGCGAAATAAGCACGTAAGCCCGACATACACGAAAAAAGAAAGGCATTCTGAATTTCTATATGGTTAGTGTCGACTTCAGCAAAAGCTTTAATTTCACTTTCAGTCAGGAATTCACGTTTAGCGTCCTGATACTTAATGTTTATTCCTTTACAGGGATTCTCACGAATGAAACCTTCTTCAATGGCTTTATTAAGACCAGCATTCAATATTTTAATATATGACCGAGCAGTATTGTGAGCAATTTTAGTTAATAAATAATCCAAGAAATCCACACAGAATTTACGATCAACCATATTAAATTGTAATGTCTGGAACTTATACTTTTCCTCAACAAAATTCTTCAAATGCTTAGAACATCCCTGATAACATGGTAAGCCCCTTTTTGTTGTGAGTTTTTCCATATATTTTATTAAATCACTTCTGGATGCCTTGTTTTTCAGAACAAAATCAGTTTCTGACTGAAACAATTCCAGTTCTTTTTTATCTCTTAATATCTCAGCTTTATAAAGATTTTCCTTATCACGAGGAGTAAGATTATCAGCATTTTTAATCTGCAATATGATAAACAATCTTTGCCTATCGTAGTTCTTTGAAAAATCTAAATATAGTGAATGCCCTTTTGCAAGTTTTTTGGCTCTTATTTTTATTCGTTTGGTGTCATTTAATGACTCCAGTTTTTCATTTAATTTCATAAGAAATTTCCTATTAGAAATACTGAAATATTTCTTATTAATCTACGTAAAAAAACAATAAGTGACAAATAGTGACAAATAAATGTGAAATTAAGTGAAACGGTTAGAAACCAACTATCTCTGGGAGATAGGGTATTCGTTATAATTACAAGTGGTTGGGTAATAAAAGGTAATAAATAGAAAATGAAAGGACTATACAAGCTATAGAGTGGGAATGATGCTGGTTGTAGTTTATCGGTTCGAATATGGGGCGTAGGGCATCTCAACGCTCATATCTTTCACTAGAGCGTTCTTGAATTGATATGTCAAACTCAAGAAGAAATACTATTAATAATACTATATAAGTTATTGGATGTTGGATGTATTGCATTTGGGAATTGATTGATCCTGAAAAGATATAGTATTATTGCCGCCCTATTTCTCAAAAATAACAAACTCAACGCGGCGGTTTCTCTTCCTGCCTTCTTCGGTCGAGTTCGATGCCAGTGGCTGTGACTTCCCCAATCCCTTAGTTTTGATTCTATCCTTTAAAATACCCTTCGAGATTAGGTATCCGGCAACTGATTTTGCCCTGTTCAGGGATAATTTAAGGTTTTCGCCTTTCGAACCTACAACATCAGTATGGCCCTGAATCTCAATCTTGACATCGGGATTGCTGTTAAGAAATTCAATCACACGGTTTAACTCGGAGAAGGAATCCTCCAGCAAATCATATTGCCCGAATTCGAAAAAAATATTATTCAACCTTACTCTTTGGCCTTGCTCGATAGGAACAAGCATAAGGTCTTTACTAATCTCCTTATAAGATGTAATCTCCCTAAGGTCAAGGTGCTCGTTAACCGATACGAAGCCCTTGGCTATGGCAAGAAAGCCATATTTAGAGCCTCCGGGCAGCACTATGCTGTACTCGCCGGTTGTGGGGTTCGATCTTGCTATACCCGACTCAACTCCATCGGGGAGTGTTTCATATATGATTTTAGCCTCGATGGGTTGATTTGTTTTTGCGTTAAGCGTTCTCCCGGAGATCAAAACGACTTCCTTTGGCTTGATGGCTTCATGCAAACGAACCCTGAATATGTCAGTTTTGCCAATCGAATCTCTAATCGAAACAAAGTAGGCATATTCCCCCGATGCCGGAATCGTATAATAAGCATCGAACCCGGGTGAATTAATAGCTGGCCCTAAGTTTTGCGGCTCGCTCCAATTCCTCCAGGTATCGTCAAGCCTGCGGGTTACATACAAGTCACCATTTCCATATCCGGGAAATCCGGATGTAAAATAGTATAAGGTTTGTCCGTCGGAAGCCAAAAACGGAGTACCCTCCCTTGCGGCGGTATTCACAATTGCTCCGAGATTTTGAGGTTTGCTCCATCTTCCGTTTGCTTTTAAATGGCTGACATACAGATCAAGTTCACCGAAAGAAGCACTGTTCTCCATGGCCATTATCATATCTTTGCCGTTGCTGCCAATAGCGAAATTAACATATTGATTGATGTTGTTATAGCCGTCTATACGTATTTCCGTTGGAAATGACCACTTGAATCCATCAAAATGACTTATTGATAGCCCCCTCAACGAGCTGCCATCGGGCAGGTAGACATTTCCGACTGTCAGGCTGTTTCCGTCCTGCGAGATTGAAATTGCAAAGTTGTTTTCATTATTATTTATAGGAGGCCCGATTTTTTCTGCCGGCGAGAATTCTCCATGGTCATTCATGCGCGAAAACCAAATATTCTGGTCCCCTTTTTCGATACCGATGACTATTTCGGATTGGCGTGTAAAATACATTGTTTTGCCATCGGAACTAATTACCGGCCCGATTTCAGTAAATTTAGAATTTATATTCGGGCCAAGCATTTCGAGTGGAAAATTCGTCGCTGTGTCCGGGGCGGTATTGATTGCAACTCTATAAGGTATGTCTGATTCTGATATACCGATGGCATCGATTTGGTGAACATCGTTGAATTTCTTAAGTAATATCCTCAGATATTTTGCCTTGTACTTTGTTTTGTCAATGAAAATATTATGGGTTCTTCCTTTGGAGTTTTGTTTGGGAAAATTACTGTTATTATATACACTGTATCCTTTCCATTGCTCATCATAGAGGTATATGCTCCTAACCGCACCCGGATTGAAGTTTTCGTTAATAATAATTTGCCGGACATAAATCGGGTCTTCGAATCGAACCTGCAGCCAGTCCTCGGCTTTCCCCTGTTTTTTGTGGAGTGTCCAGGCACATGGCGTGGCCCCGAATTCCGGCATAACACTTGGCTTGCCCAAGGCCTGATAGGCCGAGTACGCCTTCTTGTAAACAGGTGTGGAATAACCGATAACTTCACTGGCCCACTGAACTTCCTGCGCACTCGATATTGGATGGCAAGTTGTTAAGATAATTAATAATAATATGATTTTAGCAGATGTTTTCATAACAGAGTATAGTAAAGTACGTGGCTATTTTTTAATTTTCAAAAGGTATTGCGCTGCTCGTTGAACAATGTTCTTTTTCTTCTGGCCTGTGATCTAAGGGCAATCATTGCTATTATTAATGAGATGTCACACTGCTATGAGATGTCACACTGCTATGAGATGTCACACTGCTATGAGATGTCACACTGCATTGTGCTCATATAAATAATAAAGAGAAACAGTATCTGTTTCTACCACCACCATTCTCTTTTGGATTGGCGAACCATCAAATCGCCGATAGCATCCAAGGGCTTTTTGGCCTCGAATAATATCTTGTAAATTTCTTCCGTAATTGGCATTTCAACCCTGTGCTTTTTGCCTAAGCAATAGGCTGATTCCGAAGTAGAGATACCCTCGGCCACCGTTTTGGTTTCGCTTGTTATTTCATTAATGGTTTTGCCCTTTCCGATTGCTTCGCCAACACTTCTGTTTCTGGAATGCTTGCTGTTGCAGGTAACGAACAGGTCGCCAAGGCCGGACAATCCGGAAAATGTCAATGGATTGGCCCCGTGGGCAATGCCAAGCCTTGTCAGTTCTGCAAGCCCCCGTGTAATTAGAGCCGCTTTGGTATTGTCTCCCATCCCCAGGCCGTCGATAATTCCCGCCGCAATGGCAATCACATTTTTAAGAGACCCCCCAATCTCGCAACCAACAACATCATCGGATGTATAGACTCTGAAGTTTGGTGTCATGAAAATTCCCTGAACTTTTTTGGCTAATTCAATGTTCTCAGAAGCTGCAACTACAGTAGTTGGCGATTCCCTGGCAACCTCTTCGGCATGGCTCGGGCCGGTGATTACTACGTAGTTATCCGCAGAAACACCGCAGCTGTGCGAGAAAATCTCGGATACCTGAAACAGCGTCTTTCGCTCAATGCCTTTCGACCCGTTAACAATGATTTTGCCTTCCATGGGGAAATTATAATCCCGATAAAGCGAACGTATGAACTGGGTTGGGACAGTATTAACAATCAGCGAGGCATTTTCAATATCTTTACTATCAATAGTTGCCTTGATTGATTCCGGCAGGCGGGCTCCGGGCAGGTAAGGTGAGTTCGTATGTAAATTATTTATTTCGTCCCGGATATTAGGCTCGTGAGTCCATAATTTTACATTATATCCCTTGCCGCCGAGCAGCATAGCCAAAGCGGTGCCCCAACCGCCGGCTCCTACTACAATTATTTCATTGTCTATTGTATGCAATTTCTTCGGTGATAGAATAATTAGATAAAAAAACCTCAAAATTCATCCGTAAGATAATAAATTTTGAGGTTATAAGATAAAATTTATTGAGATACTGTTAGAATGTCATTGCTTTTGTTTTCGATTAAATAGCTTTAATTTCGAGAAACGGCTTTCATTGCCGGCCAGAAGGCGTTGAATGTTCGATCTGTGTGTAAAGATGATTAGTAGAAAAATCCCTAATGCAAAATAAATCAAGGTGCCGTATCCGGGTATATTATCGTGAAGAACATTTTGCCGGAAGAACATGGATGAAGGGAGTGCGAAGGCCCCTGAAATCGAACCCAGCGAAATATAGCCCGAGAAAATTACAGCGATAATGAAGAAAGCTACTGCAACACCAAAATCAAGTGGTATAATTCCGATTAACATTCCGGCGGCGGTGTTTATTCCTTTGCCTCCGCGGAACTTAACGAACACAGACCAAATATGGCCGAAGAATGCAAAAATTCCTGCCATTATTTTAATCAATGTGAAATCTTCGAAAATAGTTACGTTCGGTATCGCAACCTCGCGGCCAATTACTCCGGCAACAACCACAACAGCCAATAATCCCTTTAGTATGTCCAATACCTGTACCGTTATGCCCCATTTCCAGCCAAGAATCCGAAAAGCATTGGTGCTGCCCATGTTGCCGCTGCCCTTGTCCCGGATGTCGAAGCCGAAGAATTTCCTGCTGATTATCACCGCCGAGGGGAATGCCCCCACGAGGTAGCTAAGAACTGCAATTAATAATAACCTGATTATTGTTTCCATAAACCATTATGTTCGTATTGATAAGAAAAAATTATGCGTGTTCATCTACAATAAGCGGCCAAAGCATTCAAGGTAGAAACTATATTAATATAGTTTAATATTACGTATGAACCTAAAAAAAAGTATATGTGTAGTTAAATTTATGACGATTTGGAAAAATGATACAAAGAAATACCCGCTGCTATTGCTACGTTAATCGAATCGGATTTGCCAATTCCTTCAATTCTGAATAGCGAATCAATCATTTGTTTCAGATTGGCCGAAATCCCGTGAGTTTCGCTGCCAAAAATCAATCCGTATTTCGCCGGAGCTCTGAGCTTCTTTAATGCTTTGTCTCCGTCCAAAGAAGCGCCGTAGAGCCTGAATTTCTTAAAATTATCTTTAATAAAATCCGGCAATTCGGCATTATGAATAATTTGCTGCCTAAAAATTGAACCCATCGAAGCTCTTACGACTTTCGGATTATATTGGTCGGCACAGTTCCTGCCCAAGATTACCTGCTGAAAACCAAACCAATCGGCAGTTCTGAGAATTGTTCCCACATTGCCCGGGTCGGAAATTCCGTCAAGTGCAATGAAAGGCTCGTTGGCTATAACATTGCTATCCCGTTTGTTGACAACCGTTAGGATGCCTTGTGGTGTCTTGGTGTTGCACATTTGATCAAACTGATGTTTTGGGGCCGAATAGATTGGAATGCCCTGGTCGGCAAATATGTCAACAACTTCGATTACATCCGATGACGGGGAATCTTTGATTACAATTAACTCTGCTACAAAATCACTTACAAGAAGTTCGCGTGCCAAAGTTAATCCCTCTGCAAGAAACAGGTCATTTTGATCCCGGAACTGCACTTGATGCAACGATCGGATCAGCTTCTTCAATCTCTGTGAGATTTGTATGGTGTAATGCATAAGATTGAGAAATAAAATTATTGAATGAATTTTTATAACCTTACAATTTACTAAGAAAATGTTTATTTCCCGAATATTTCGGGTCTTTTTTCTCTTATGTTTCGTATCTAAGGGAAACAATCGAGTTTGACAGATAGCCTTGTTGTCATATTCAGCTCAGAATTCAGGAGTTAGTATTTTGGGTATCATTGCCATTCAGCCATTTCGAATATTTTTTATTTTGCAGGATTTAATGAACTACCTCGCCGCAAGCAGCGGGGAATTAAACCCACAATGTGGGATTAATATTATGGCTCAATATATTTTATTATATTTTTGCCAATACTATACAGAAGCAGGATAGCTGAATTCCCAGTTGGCCGGCTGCTAATTGTTTATGTTTAAAATAGTTATAGGGCTGGTAATTATATGTAGCCATTCAACCTGATATTCGAATTGTTGAATAATGTTGACTATGGATAAAAAGTGTCCGATTAAAAAGCATTGAATTAGTTTAAATCATCGATTATTACTGCATATTAGCCTATATTGTGCTGTTTTGGATACACTTTTGAAATTAGAGAAAAAAACGTTAAATGAAGTCATTCAGAGCGTAGCCACTTGTGGCGTAGCGAAGAACCCATCTTAATGCTGGCAAAAACCCTATAAACACTGGATCCTTCGACTCCGCTCAGGATGACACTGCATTGAATATCGGCATGTATTTGGAACGTCTCATATTTTTAACCGGACACTACTGACTATGGATAAAATCAATTTCCTATATACTTTGCTGAATCTAATAAATATAATTAAATTTGTGTATAACATCTAATGAGGAAGCCCAATGATAACTTTGAATGTAAATATCGACCATGTAGCCACGATTCGCCAAGCGCGCGGAGTCTCAGAACCCGATCCGGCAGCGGCTGCCATATTGGCTGAATTGGCCGGAGCCACCGGAATCGTCTGCCATTTGCGGGAGGACAGAAGGCATATTAACGACCGCGACCTAATACTGCTGCGTGAAGTTACCCAAACCAAGCTCGACCTCGAGATGGCCGCCGTTGATGAAATTATTGATATAGCCATCGCCACCAAGCCGGACCTTGTTACGATTGTACCGGAAAAAAGGGAGGAGCTAACCACCGAAGGCGGGCTGGATGTTAAGAATAATTTTAATAGAATGAAGGCTCTGTGCAGCAAAATGCACGACAATGGCATTGAAGTAAGTTTTTTCATTGAACCATCCGGCGAACAAATTGAATATTCTATTAACGCCGGGGCGGATATGGTGGAACTTCATACCGGCACCTATGCCAATCTGGCTGACGAGTTTCAAAAAAGTGCGGAATTGTACAGGATATTGCTTGCTGCCACGAGTGCTGCCGAACTAAGCTTAAAGGTTGCGGCCGGCCACGGCCTGAATTATTTTAATACTCAGGCGGTCTGCGTCTCCGGATCTATCGATGAGCTAAGCATTGGCCATGCTATTATCTCCCGTTCTGTTTTCGTGGGTATCGACCGTGCTGTAAGGGATATGATTGAATTGATTAGAGATGCGGAATTGCTGATAGAAAGATGAAGCTCGCCGGCACTGGTCGTATGCAGCAGCCGGCGGTAGTAATCCGAATATTCCAAATCATAATATCCGCACCGTGTCGTCGATACTTATTTCAAACCCAAAATAATAATTTAATATATGTGCGGAATTGCCGGAATATTTGAATATGGCCGAAATGAACCTGCTGTCAGCGAAGATATTATCAGCCGTATGACGGATGTAATCTCCCACCGCGGGCCGGATTCCGAGGGTGTATGGATTTCAGATGACAAACGGTGTGGATTTGGGTTTCGCAGGCTGGCCATAATTGATCTCAGCCCGGCCGGGAATCAGCCAATGACCACCCCGGACGGAAGGTATACCATCGTCTTCAATGGTGAAATTTATAACCATATCGCCATTCGCCAAGAGCTGATCGGAAAGGGCTATCGCTATAATTCAAAAACAGACACCGAGACTATCCTCTATGGCTTCATGGAGTATGGCCGCAACATTATTCAAAAGCTCCATGGCATGTGGGGGCTGGCAATTTGGGACAGCCATGAAAAGGAATTGTTCCTATGCCGCGACAGGATTGGCATCAAGCCTTTATACTTTACTAATCATGGCGGCAGGTTTGTTTTCGCCTCCGAAATAAAATCTATATTGCAGCATCCCGCCGTCAGCCCTGAATTCAATCTCGGCGAACTTCCGAATTACCTTAATTTTGGCATGACCTCCAACCGGGAAAGCCTCTTTAAAGGTATATACAAAGTCCCGGCGGCGCACCATCTTACGATTAAATCCAATGGTGATATTAATCTGAAGAACTACTGGTCGCCGCTGCAAAAGCAAGCAGAATACACCCAACTGTCCGAAACCGAAATTCAATCCGAAATTATGCGGCTGCTGCGGCAATCGATAAAAGACAGGATGATGAGCGACGTACCGTTTGGCGTATTCCTAAGCGGCGGCGTCGATTCGAGCCTCAATGTTGCCATGATGGCCGAACTGATGGACCGCCCTATTGATACTTTCACCGTAGGGTTCAAAGAACTTGAGAAATATAACGAACTCGAATATGCAAAGAAAATAGTTTCGCTCTATGGCACTAATCACCACGAAATCCTTATCGACGACAAAGATGCATTGCCCGCATTGGGGGAACTTGCCTGGCACGAGGACGAGCCGAATGCCGATCCGGTGTGCATACCGCTCTATTTCCTAAGCAAACTCACCAAGGAATCCGGCACAACGGTGGTTCAGGTTGGGGAGGGGAGTGATGAGCAATTTGTTGGCTATTCATGGATGCTGCGCGAATTTAATTTCTATAATTCATATTGGAAATTCTATACTTCGTTGCCGGCTTTTCTTAAGAAATCGGTATACCGGATGACCAAGCCATTGCTGAACTTAGCCGACCAGCCGATAATCTCGGATTATTTAAGGAGAGGAACAAACGGTGAAGAACTCTATTGGAGTGGGATGTCGGTGTTCCCGCCAAATGAGCACTCCGGGTTGATTGGTAATAGGCAAGGCTATAATTTTGGCTCTCCTGCGCAATATGCCTCAAGTATGCACTCCAACGCATTAAATCACCGGCCGAATGCTGACTATCTGCAGAGGATGCTGTCGACGGAATTGCAGCACAGACTGCCGGAAACGTTGTTAATGCGTGTGGATAAGATGGGGATGGCTCATAGCATCGAGGCGAGAGTTCCGTTCCTCGACCACCGGCTGGTTGAGTTCTCGATGTCGATTCCGCCTGAGATTAAAGCGCCCGATCGCAGAACCACAAAATATATATTGAAGAAGGCGGTGGAGGGGATATTGCCCGACGATATTATCTACCGGAAAAAGATGGGTTTTGCAGCACCTGTTTCCGAGTGGATCAGGGGTGCTTGGTATGATTTCGCCGAAGACATTGTTCTGAACAAGGGGTTGAGCAGAACCGGATTATTTGATGAGGACTATATTAAATCATTACTGGCCCGGCACAAAAGCGGGAAAAGAAATAAGAGCAAGGAACTTTTTTCGTTGATGACGCTGAACCTCTGGCACGAGAAGTTCTTTGGCGGGAAAGATTAGGTACAATGATTGTCAATAATACTTACAAAGTTCAGGCGAATTGTTATATTGGCTGAGAATGGAAGATGGAAGAATGGCTTCATTGTATTGACAGGCGAGAAGAACAAGAGAATAAAAATGCAGTGCGATGAATAAAAAGAGTATGTATGATCGTTATTAATTCAATAAATGATATTCCTATTCGACTTACTAACGAAAGGTGGGAACATATAATATCGCGTCATATTGAGATGATAAATGAAAAAGATAGAGTTGTCGCAACAATCGAATCGCCTGATTTCATTCAAAAAGGCGATTTAAACGAAAAGCTTGCTGTTAAGTTATTCAAGCAAACCAGTGTTGACGTAAAATATTTAGTCGTTGTTTACAAAGAAATCAGTGCTATTGACGGTTTTATTCTCACTGCTTATTACACAAGAAAACCATCAGAGAGGAGAAGAATTTTATGGAAACTTTGAATATTCTCGAGAAAAAAGAAAATATTAATTGGGATTATGACGAAGAGGCAGATGTATTATATCTCAGTTTTTCAGAACCACAAAACGCGTTGGGATTAGATATCGGCGACGGTACAATAGTACGTTATAATGAGAAAACAAAAGACATTGTCGGCCTTACGATAATTAGTTTTAGAGAAAGAATGATGAATGAACTTAAAAGTAATCGAGACAATTCTGTTACGGGTAAATAAAAAGCATTATTTTGTTTTCAGTCACTTATTGTTTATGATGGACGGAAATACTTACAAAGTTCAGGCGAATTGTTATATTGGCTGAGAATGGAAGTTGAAATTTAAACTTGTCCAAAGTTTTGAACTTTGGACAAGTTTACAACTCGCAGAACTAATACAGTTTCCGGATTATTCACTCCACTTCACACAGGTGGTTAGCCACAATGGCTCTGCTGCACTTAGAATGACTTATTTGGAACAACTTCATAGCGGATGCTCATAACACCAACACCCTGCAAATCGCAAATTCATTTTATCATCTAAGAATAATCTAAGAATAATCAATAAATAAATCGTTTTTAATACTTGAAAACCTTATATTAGCATAATCAATAATCAGCAGCTCTTATTTATATAAATTATGTTTTTTCCAATACACATCGTTGAGTTAATAAAAAATCACACCGGCAAACAGGTTTCGATAATAGTAAACCAGAATGGGCATATTGCGTTTCATCATGGTATAATTGCCAGTATTGCCACCGATGGAATTACAATGAAAGTATCTGGTTTGTACAGAGAAACCATACCGTTCAGGAAAAATGACAAGCCTTACATCCTTCATATCATAAATCAAATCAATACGGATTTACTCCATGCTGCCGATGTGCCGCTTATGTCCAAGAAGCTCCAGAACCCAATGATTAAGCAGGAAATCATCAACAGGCTAAAGCCATTGCTTCAAAAGAAACTTTCGGTTATATATAAAAATGAAGAAAAATTAGAAAAAGTTAGCGGCAAGTTCGATGACCTTGGAGTCAAAGGGATACTATTGAGTTCGGTGCGGGTGCATAATGACAACCTAAGGGTTCCCTACGATAAAATCCTAATGATATTTGATGAGAATCTTGAGAAACTTGTTTAGGATTCCAATCCAATCTCCATTAAATTTCTCGGGTCAGGCAATATTGGAACGTGTGCGCAGATTTATAGAATCCACAATGCCCGACGGAACAACGAATTTAGAGAAATTATCATCGTCGTAATCCCTCATGCCATGGAAATCAGACCCGCCGGTTTCCAATAAGGAATATTGGCTTGCAATCCCGCGAAAATATTTTTGCATTTCTTTGGAATGCGACGGATGCACCACTTCAATTCCATCAAGTCCGTGTTCAATTATCTTCAGCAGTAAGTTTTGATTGTTATAGTATGACGGGTGGGCAATTACGGCCACACCGCCAGCATTATTAATCAATTTGATAGCATCCTTGGCCGGGAAGTTTTTTTTAGGCTCGTAGGCCGGTGCATCTTCGGAAAGATAAGCAAAAAAAGCAGCCGAATAGTTCTTTACAAATCCAAGATTCACCAGCACTTCGGCAATATGCGGCCTGCCGATCGGAGCTTTTTGTGCCTGAATCAATATATGTTCGAAATCAAATTCCTTGCCAAGAGAATGTAATTTCCGGTGTATCCTTACCGCACGGTCGAACCTTGCTTTCCTATAATCCTTCAGATGCTGGTTCAGGCGAATGTTATTTATATCAAATCCATAACCCAATATATGAATCTCACGGCCTTTTTCGTGCGAACTTAACTCTATGCCATTTACAAAACGAATCGGGTAATTCCCTATTATCTTTTGAATGTGCAGGCATCCGTCAACTGTGTCGTGGTCGGTTACACTAATCGCAGACAAGCCGGAATCCACAGCTTTCGCCAGCAATTCCTCCGGAGTCAATCTTCCGTCGGAGTAAATTGTATGCGTATGTAGGTCGGCTATCTGCTTCATAAAGGATAATAAATAAATTCCTGAAATCACATATCAATACTTCGGACATTTTTGTCATTCTAATTGGAGCCGGGCCACTTGTGGCGGAGCGTAGTGAAGAATCTATAAACACTTAAAATGTATAGAGTTATAGATTCTTCGCAGAGTTTATCCTGAGTCCTTCGACATAGTCTATCCTGAGCGAAGCCGAAGGGCTCAGAATGACATTTCGTAAGTGCTTTATTTATCAAGTCATTATAATAAATGTCCGAAGTGTAAACATATAATACTATGTAATAATAACGTAAGAAATGATTGATTTAAACAAAAAACAGCCAGAATATTTAAGAATTAAATAAGAGTTAATAACGAGTCTACTTGAAATAATCGGCAATTGCATCAATCGGCACAATGTCCCTTTCGCCTGAATCCCTACTTTTTATTTCAATATTGCCATTCTTAATATTTTTCATGCCAACAATAATTTGGTACGGAATGCCAATCAAATCCGCATCATTGAATTTAACGCCGGGCGATTCATTGCGGTCGTCATAAAGCACTTCAAACCCGGAATCGGACATATCTTTATAAATCTTATCTGCAATTTCGCCAACCTCGGCGGATTTATTCAGGCCCAATGGAATAATATGCACATCAAACGGGGAAATCGGCTGCCGCCAGATCACACCGCTTTCGTCATGGTTTTGCTCGATGAAGCAAGCCATAATACGCTCCACTCCAATGCCGTAGCTTCCCATAACGATTGGATTTTCCTTGCCATTGGCATCGAGGAATTTAGCGCCGAGCGCCTCGGAGTATTTCGTACCCAATTTGAAGATATGCCCCAGTTCAATCGCCTTGGCCACCCGAATAGGAGAACCATTGACCGGGCATGGTTCACCGGCGTGAACAGTGCGGAGGTCATGGAATTCATCGATAGAGCAATCTCTCGAAAAGTCAATATTCTTGTAGTGGAAACCATCGATATTCGCTCCGCTTACAAGGCCATTTGCATTCTCTAACAAATTATCGGCAATTAGCTTGAATTTCGTTTTCAAATTAATTGGCCCGATAGACCCGTGGTCGGCGCCGGTATACTTGACTAACTCAATTGATTCCGCCGGCCTGAAGTTATTCGTACCGAGCACGCCGCTTAGCTTTGATTCATTTAGCTCGTCATTGCCGCGCATAAAAATCAGTACCGGACTATCATCTGCCATATAAACAACTGATTTCGCACATCTTTCCTCAGGAATGCCGAACTGCTCTATCAAGTCATTAATTGTCTTTGCGTTGGGCGTGGCGAATTTTTCGATTTCGGGATTGTCGGCAAGCCTTTTGGCAGGTTCCAGGGCCGAAGAGGCAACTTCAATATTGGCAGCATAGCCCGAATCGCTTACAGCGCAGGTGTCTTCGCCGGATTCGGATTCCACCATAAATTCCTGCGATTGTCTGCCGCCCATAGCACCGCTCGAGGCGCCAACCACGAAATATTTAATATGACACCGGTCAAATATTCTTTTATATGCCTCGAAGTGCTTTTGATAGCTTATGTCAAGGCCGTCGAAATTTTCATCGAGCGAATAAGAATCCTTCATATAGAACTGCCTGCCTCGGATGACTCCGGATTTCGGCCTGGGTTCATTGCGGAATTTCGTCTGGACCTGATACCAAATCTGCGGCATGTCGCGATATGACTTTACATGCTGGCGCGCATGATAAGTTATGATTTCTTCGTGAGTTGGTGCCAGCACCAGCCCTTCGCGATTCTTAATGTGGAACATAACATCGCCCATCGCCTCCGCCCGCCCGGTCTGCTCCCAGATTTCAACCGGATTCAGCGCCGGAAGAAAAAACTCCTGCCCTCCGATTGCATCTATTTCCTCGCGAAGGAGATTGATAATCTTTTTCAAAACCCTAAAGCCCAAAGGCAGCCAGGAGAACACGCCGGCGGCTACCTGGCGGACAAGCCCAGCCCTCAGCATTAGCCTGTGTGAAGGAATCTGCGCCTCTGCCGGCTCCTCCTTAAGTGTTGGAATAAAACTCTTACTCTGATACATAATTTAGTCTCTTTTGCTATATGCTCTAATACTCAAATCGAATTAATATAAGTTACAAACTTAACACTTTATATATTCATTAGAAAACTATTAAAACAATGAATTTTGCAGGGGTATTACGCAATTCAAAGGTTGAAAGGGATTATAATGGCATTTTCGTCCTGCTGGTTTTAATAAAAAATGACACGATGAGAAAATTATATTTGTTTTCAATTAATTATAAATAGTGCTTGCATTATATATAGCTTTTGCATATATTGCTCACAGACAATAAGTCTACAATAAGTCTACAATAAGTCTACAATAAGTCTACAATAAGTCTACAATAAGTCTACAATAAGTCTACAATAAGTCTACAATAAGTCTACAATAAGTCTACAATAAGTCTATTGTAGGTTCAGCCCAGGAATGGGAGGGGGGAGTTATGTTTAACGTATATGCGGAGGTGAGAATGAATAGAAGTCCGTAGCAAATTTTGGAGAGCCGTTTACAAATATAGTTAATTATTTATTAAATAATGAGGTACTATTATGTTAAAATTAATATTTTATTCTACAATTACTTTGTTCCTAATGATTAGTTGCAATTCAAATGATGAAATAACTAATAGCAATGATCAGACATACAAACGAGTTTTGAATCTTGAACCTCCGAATCCATACGATTCGGTTGGCATTATTCATAATGGAATAATTATTTATGCAAGAGAAGATTATGCTTCTCATGATTCAGCCCACTTTAATTATGTTTCTGAAATCAATGGAGAATATTATGTTGATAAGACATTCTATGATGATTTTAATAGTTCTGCCAGTGATTACTTATTAACAAGGGGGTATAGCTCAGCAGAAGTACAAGCAGAACAACAGAAGGTAACGGATTTATTTAGCGAGGCCGGATTATTTACAACTATTCAAGGGACTGATTATATTAAAGATATTAGAAACAATATTCCTCAAATAGCTGATGCAATGCTGAGTTTAGGATATATGAGTCAAGATGAATATGATGTACTTTCGCCATTTTATGAAGCAGTAGCAGATATGCACTATGAAGATGCTGACAGTATAATGAATGCATTTAATCTAACTGAATCAGTATTGTCCGGTTAAAAACCAGTAAATAAGTTTAATAAGCTGATTATAGCTACTATTTGACCTATATTGTGCTGATTTGGATGTGATTATAGATATAGCGAAATAATAATACTAAAGCTGTCATGCCG
>JAJRTW010000226.1 GCA_024278075.1 Bacteroidota bacterium
GGATCGGGGTCCGGCATGACAGCTTTAGTATTATTTTTTCGCTATATCTATAATCGCATCCAAATCAGCACGATATAGGTCAAAATGGAGATTGCTACCGCGAATATCACTTATTATCCGTATTTTAACCGGACACTACTGAGTTGACCCGAACATTTCGGGTTAGCTGCGCTGTCAACCTGACACTTCTGCAACATTATTCATAAATGTTTCGTATATTAAATATAGCTAAGGCAAATGAGCGATATAGAAAAGTTAGTTCTATTCCCGATTCGCTATTACCCATGATTAATCAATAAATACAGGCACAACTAACAATGAAAATAAAGACTATTACACTCTTCTTTGCAGCCATATTGACTATGTACGGGCAGTCCCCGAAAGATGTAAAGCAAAATTCCTCCTCCCCCATTTTCCAAAATATTTCCGGATACTTATCCGGCGAGGCATTAGAAATCAATTCTTTATTAGAATCTAATTCTCTGCAAAGTCAGGAAAATGACCTGATTATCGGTGCCGAAGATCCGAATGAAGTGGTAACAATTACAGGTGATTCAATCACAGGTGATTATTATTTAGATGGCAATATCACTATCATCAATAATGGTATCCTCAATATCGATTCGGCGAATTTCCAGATCGATGGGGATATTATTATTCTTGGACGCGGGCAAATGAATGTTACCGGTGGCAGATTTACTGTCGTCCAGGATTATATGTATGAACACGGTGCAACAGTTATTCACGGCGGGACATTGAAGTTTTCCGGTGTTGATTTCAAATCGAGCGGCCAGAGCTGGAGCAATGGTTTCGCCGACAGTTCGCAATATATCCTCGAAAATTGTACTATTTCCGATGGCTTTATTACTACCGGCCTGGTGGGAAAGGTTACCGGCGTTGTTACTAACACGAAAATGCCGGGTGAGTTTTTATGTTTCGGCCAAAACAACCTTGCGATACGCAACTCGGACTTGTTATTGATGTGGCTGGTGCTGCCCGACTCCAGCGTGGTGAGGGCTTCGCTGCCCGGCGATTCTTTAGTTACGGATTGGGAATTTTCGGATGCCGAAACGGATGTGGACGGAATTCCGTATTCCTTAAGTATCGACAGCTGCACAAATGTAATGTGGGGTTTAATATCTATCACCGGTTCCGATGCGGTGTTCAGCAATACAGAATTTCGCACCGCAGGCCTTATGTTCATGGGCAGTGATTCCATAGCTGTAAGTGGTATCTCTAATCAATCGGCACATGTTGACGATTTGATTAACATCCCGGACAGAACTCTTCGCCTTATCGACAGCAAGGTCAGCACATGGAGTTTCTATCCTTCGGCCCAATCCAATATATCTATTAATAATTGTGTATTCGGTGAATTACTTGGCCAGGACAGCTCAAAGTCCGCTGTCTATAATTCAGTATGCGACGGCACGGGAGGCTATCTTGGGGCTTTGCATAAATCAATTATTTATGTTTATGGCTCGTTTGTCAAGTCGCAGGTTAATGTCCGTGACAACGCTTTTTTGATTGGTGGAGAGTCCAACTTTTGGGGGAACGGAGTAAATGCCGACGATTCGGGGGTTATATTCCTGGCCAACACTGCTACTGCTGTGGAGCCGGAAGCCAGGCAATCTGCTATGATATTCGAAGCTAAATGCCTGCGTTTCGAGGCAACGAATAATGATATTGTTCCGGTTGAGGGGACGGCCAGAATCATCAAAGGGCCGTTGAATCCGATTGAATTAACCGGATACGCAGTTGATTACAGCGATGATCTTGATAATCCCGACTGGCAGCGAATAAATGGGATTCATCCCGGCCCGGTGGCGGACAGCACCCTGGCCCTGTGGGATACCAAAGGTCTTGATCCCGGGAACTATGCTATCAAGCTGACTCTGTTTCATTCCTATGGTGATTCAATTTCCATTGGGACGCTGGCTCGGCTGAATTATCTTTCTTCGGTTGGCCCGCAGGGGGGCGATTCTTATGGATATATCAATAATATCAATAATATCAATAATTACCCTAACCCGTTTTCCGAATCCACAATCATCAATTACGAGTTGTCAATTTCCGGTTATGTTGCTCTGAAGGTTCATGATGTGCTGGGAAATGTGATAGCTGTCCTTGTGGACGGATTCATGGAAGCCGGCATCTACAGCGCTGTTTTCGATGCGGGCAATCATCCGGCGGGAGCATATTTCATCCGGCTAAGCCGAAATGGCCACATCGAATCCAAACAAATAATCATTAACAGGTAAGGGGGTTACCACCGTTCGGGCTGGTTCGGAGCCTGGCCGAATATTAAAAACCACCCCTGGCCCCTCCTTTGAAAAAGAAGGGGAACGTAATAATATATAGTAGAGTGTGGAGCCGGAGAGTGCTGCAATTTGATTCATATTTTACATTTCTATTTTTCTCATTACTAAATTCCGATTTGGTAATGCTTGTTTTCTTGATAAGTTTAACTTATCAGAAATTTGTCCTTCCTAAATCGGAATCTATAAAGGAGGTGGGTAATTACATTGTAATGATCTCCACTTGATGGCGATTGGCAATGGCTTTGTCAGTGATTCGTTCCAATTCCCGTGCTGTTTCATTGTCCAGCCATTCTTCGCCGCACTGATTGCAGATTTCCGCTGCCACATTTCTGACAATAACAAGGCAACCCTCCAAATCAACACTATATAAGGTTGTTCCTTTAATTTTTCTTCCGCCGCAAATCGGACATTTATTTTTATTTGAGTTCATCTTCTCTTCCTCGTTTGATAATCAGATTCGAAAATATCTAAAGAAGGTTCATAAGCTGTAATAATATGTACGAAATCGTTAAATAGATTGCCCTCAAAAAGTACTAACTGTTTATTGTTATAGTAATTACGAAAACTATTCAATTAGAAAGTGCAAGGAAATGGATTTATTATGCCCTTATGCCTTGCAGATTGTAGGGCAACCCCCTGCTCGCTTTGCTCACTTCCCCCTTTTTTAAGGGGGAATAGCCAATTTAATTCCCCC
>JAJRTW010000227.1 GCA_024278075.1 Bacteroidota bacterium
GCTTATAATTTCCAAAAGCTGATGCGTGAGCTGGCTTTTTATTTGCAAAAATTATTTACCGCATTACGGCGATTTATCGTAAATCGGGACAAAATATCTGTAATGTTTTCTTAAATGACTTTTTCAGGCTCGATTAAATATGATGGCAATATTGATATTAGTTAATTCTAATATTGCATTTAGAGCAGCACACCAACAGGGCATATTGCAGAGTATAACAACAATTCGCAAGTATTAGACTGCATTTTTAACCGGACACTTGTGGTGCGAATTCTATAATTTCCTATTTTCATTCCTCTTTTTCAAAACCGGAAATTCGATGAAACTGCGTGGCCAAAATTCCGGCTTGAAAATCATATCTTTTGCTAATCCTGCCGCTTCTAAATAAGACTTATCACCGTAAGGTAAAATAGCTTCTGTTACTACTTTATTGAAAGGCTGGCCGGAAATATTAAAAACTTTTGCATACTCAACAAGGCCATAGTGCTGGGTTGACCATAGCATACTATTATCCTTAGTATCAATAAGTGCGGCATTTGGCAAATACAAAAATCCTTTGTGAACATCATATATCACTGATTTGCTATGACGATATCTTCCGTCTCCAGCATAATATGGGGTATATGTTGTAGTGCTGTATGAAGTCCACTTATCCAAACCAGAATAATAAACAATAAATGCAGCATCAAATCCATTCTGCCTGGCATTGCTTATGATATCCTTAATACTTATTCGGGTGTCATGCCCAAGATCATTTACTGCATTAGCAGAATAGCCCTTCGATACAAGTTCTCTTTTGATGTTCAAAGCTAATTCAAAGCTGGGGCCGGCAGAACTCTTAGCTGGTTCGAAAACGGACTCCTGAGTAATTCTTTCCGGGAAGAACGCTTTACTTAGGCCTGCACTTTCCTTGTCTTTTGACATAACTCCGGGAAAGAATATGGGAGTATAAAAAAGAACCAGCCCATTGAACTGTGAAGATGGGTCGGACCGTCAATAGTTGCACCTTTCGAAAAAACATATACACCTATCTTTTTTATCTTCCTTTCAAAGAAATCCTCAGACAGCTCGCTTTGAAAATACTTGCCCTTGTCTCCTAATCTAAAGCCATGAATACCACAGGAGGATAATGACATTAATAATATAAGAATCAATAATTTAGCTTTCATGATATTTCCGGTTTGTTAATCACATGTTAAAATTTATTGCATACGATACTTTCAATCCTATACTATAGAGAATACCCACAAAATCCGTCTCTATTTCAGCATTTGGCGATTGAAAATAACGCTCGTCTTGGGGATTAAAATTCAGTCTGAGAATCAGATGAACGTATGCAGCAGTAGAGCTGATGGGTATTCTATAACCTCCGCCTAATAATACGTTTATGTATAAATATGATAAGTCATCCACTATAAACACACCGCTGGAAACATCCCAGATCGAAGACAATTTTGCATCTGGGCCATATCCGAGCTGCCCTGCATTGCCAATACCATAAATCATTCCACTCTCAATCCTGCCATCAGTTCTTGGCAAATCAAAAGATTGCCCAAATTCGAAATACAACCCTGAATAGGCGTCCCTGCCAAGAAATCTTGCTGTGATATTAAATAAATTCCCATATTCCTTGTTCGAATAACCAACTTGCCATGTGTCATAGTAAAATTGAATGCCATATCGTAAAACAACGAATTCATCCTGATATTCATCTATCAGTTCATATACCTCAAGTGTTAACGGGTATGAAGCATCAATCATCATACCTCCAAGTGCGGGCATTTGGGCAGATTCCATCTCCTTATAATTCTCAAGAACCGGATCCTGTGCGGTATTCGGTTCTTGCGAATATAGCTGGCCGGATAAACTTAAGGATAGTAAGAAAAGAAGAGAGAAGAAAATTTTCGGAATTAATAAATTAATCATAGATGCCTTATTTGATGATTGATATTCAACATATTCGCAGAACATACAATAAACAGATATAAAACTAAAGTTGAAAAATTTTCCTTCATGCTGTGGTATGTATCTTGCTCGGAGCTTTTTTATTTACCAAAAAATATACCAAAATGAATGCCTTATCTCTTCAGCAAATCCAGGCCAAGTTCTTTCAACTGCTCAATATCCACTTCGGAGGGCGATCCGTCCATAAGCGACAACCCGCTTGTAGTCTTCGGGAAAGCTATGACGTCGCGTATGTTGGCAGTGCCGGCAAGTGTCATTACAATCCTGTCTAAGCCAAGGGCAATTCCGCCATGCGGCGGGGCGCCATACTTCAATGCCTCGAGCAGGAAGCCAAATTTGGCGTCTGCCTCTTCCGCACTCATGCCTAACAATTCAAACATCTTCCGCTGAATATTACTGTCGTGAATTCTAATGCTCCCACCGCCCAGTTCCGCACCGTTTACCACAAGGTCGTAAGCCCTTGCATACGCCTTGTCAGGGGCCGTATCGAGCTTGTCAATATCCTCGTCATTCGGCGTAGTGAACGGGTGGTGCATGGCATTAAATTCGCCCGTTTCCTCATCTTTCTCAAATAATGGAAAATCCACTACCCAGTGGAAAGAGAACTGGCCTTTCACCCGATCCATAATCCCTGTTTGCCTTGCAATCTCCAGCCTTAAAGCACCTAATATCGTATAACATCTCATCCATTTGTCAGAGGAGATTAAGATTAAATCACCTTCTTTAGCATTAGTCGCGTCAATAATGCTATCTAACTCATCTTCTGACAAGAACTTCGCAATCGGCGACTGAATTCCATCGGCCTTAACCTTGATCCATGCCAGGCCTTTGGCGCCATATTTCTTTGCAAATTCAGTCAAATTGTCAATCTGCTTGCGCGAATAATCCGCACATCCCTTTGCGTTCAAAGCCGCTACCTCTCCCCCACTTTTGACCACCGCCGAAAACACCTTGAACTCAGTGTCAGCAACAATATCGGACAAAGAGGCAAGCTCCAATCCAAATCTTAAATCCGGCTTGTCGCTGCCGTATCTTGTCATCGCATCCCGGAAGCTCATCCTCGCAAACGGTGTCTCTATCTCCACTCCCAATACGTCTTTCCACAGCTGCTTCATCAAGCCTTCGGCCATCGAAAGAACATCTTTTCTCTCAACAAATGACATTTCAATATCTATTTGTGTGAATTCCGGCTGCCGGTCGCTGCGCAAATCTTCGTCACGGAAACATTTTACTATCTGTACGTATTTCTCAAATCCGGCTATCATCAAAATCTGCTTGAAAATCTGCGGCGACTGGGGCAGGGCATAGAACTTGCCTTTGTTAATCCTGCTTGGCACAAGGAAATCCCTTGCTCCTTCGGGCGTCGATTTCATCAGAACCGGGGTTTCAATCTCTAAGAAATCATTGTCGGCAAAATATTTGTGTACCGTTTGACAGGCCTGGTTTCTAATAATAAAATTCTTCTGAAGCGAATGCCGCCTAAGGTCGAGGAACCTGTGTGTCAGCTTTATTTCTTCGCTCGTATCGATATTGTCTGCAATATCAAACGGTGGGAGTTTCGCTTTGTTTATAACCCCGAATTCGCCAACGGCAATTTCAATTAATCCTGTGGGTATATTCGGGTTCGGATTCTCGCGAAGCCGGACTGTGCCTTCAATCCACAGCACAAATTCCGAACGCAGACTTTTCGCTTTTTCGGCAAGTGCTGCATTTATTTCCGGCTCGAATACGATTTGTGTGATGCCCCAACGGTCGCGAATGTCAAAGAATATCATGCCGCCCAGGTCGCGGCGGGAATGTATCCAGCCATTCAGTATAACAAGTTTCCCGTCATTTCCCGGGCGAAGTTCGCCGCAGTTGACTGTCCTCTGTTTCCATTTCATAATTATTCTATCGTTATAGTATTATAGTATTAAATTATTAAATTATTAAATTATTAAATTATAAATTAAGATGTTTGCGAATCTAATATCTGATTAATTGCAAAATTATGAAGATATAATTAGAATATGATACTTAAAATTATTTAATATTTCATATTTTTAGTATTGGCCGGAAGCTGATAATTGAATATAATCTTTTTTATTAATTCCGAAACAGTGGTATATTATGGCTTAGTGTTCAAAAGCATGGCTTAGCCCGCATATTGCGGGACTTTTACTCAAGAGCTTCGTACCTCTAAGGAAGTATGCGAGTTAGGCTGATTCCACGGTGATTATGTTTGGCTTATTATATTGAGTTATCTTAAATATCTATTATCCATTGCCTGTCAGGTGTTTTGAAGATTTTATGAATAATGCGGCTTAACACTAATTATGACGAAATTAATATTATGACGAAATTAATATTATGACGAAATTAATATTATGACGAAATTATTAATAATATTGCTCCTTATAATCGGCGGCACGCTGATAGTACTTAATTATGTCTCTAAGAAATTCAAGTCATTTCTTGAAAGTATAATCCCCACGGGGAAAATGAACAGCCGTAATAAATCCAAAAAAGAAGATGAAATTCTCTACCAAAAGGACGATATCGTAATTCTTCGTGGCGAAGCCGACGACAAGCCCGATAACGAAACTAATAAGTAAAATACTCTACAAAACATGGACAAGCCACCGGTAATAGCAGCAATTGATGTTGGCACTAATTCATTCCACATGGCTATCGCAACTGTTAATAGCAGAGGAATGATGAATGTATTGAACCGCGAGAAGGAAATTGTCCGCCTGGGTTCGGGCGGCGGCGATATGAAAATACTTACAGCCGAAGCAATCGACAGGGGTGTCACCACGCTCAGGCATTATTCCGAGATTGCAAAAACAGAGAATGCTGAAATTTATGCCGTTGCAACGAGCGCTGTCCGCGAGGCAGATAATAAAGATGAATTCTTGAATAAAGTAAAATCGGAAACCGGCATTGCAGTTCAAGTAGTATCGGGACTTGAAGAAGGCCGGCTGATATATCTTGGCGCATTGCACGCACTCCCTATATATAATAAACGCATATTATTGATTGACATTGGCGGCGGCAGCACGGAAACCGTCATCGGCTACAAAGGCAAAACAGAATATGTCAATAGTGAAAAAATAGGCAGCATAAGAATTACAAAGCGATTTTTTGACGGCGACCATGAAACCGCCAAAGAATCGGTAGAGTCATGCAGGGAATTCATAAAGGGAGAATGGTCGCCAATATTGCACCGCATCTCCGAAACCGATTATGACACCGTCGTCGCAACTTCAGGAACTCTACAGACATTAGCGGTTATGACTCTGGCGGCCAAAGGCAGTGCAATACCTGATATAATCAACGGCCTTACGGTATCGGCAAAAAATGTCTTAAAGGTAATCGGCAAAATAATATCGGCCGGGACCAGGAAAAAAAGGGCAGCCCTGCCGGGAATGGACCAAAGCCGTGCCGACATTATCCTCGGCGGCGGTTTGATTATCGAACGGGCAATAAAAACTCTCAAAATTAAGAAGTTCACCATATCTTCATTTGCGCTACGTGAAGGAATAATTTTCGATATAGCCTAAAAGCAGAAGAACATAAGTGAATCCCTGCACCTTAGCCACCTGAGATACGAGACTATTTATAATCTGTGCCGGCGCTATAAAGTTGAAATGAAACATGCTGAATATGTCAAGAGTATTGCACTTTCGATATTTGACGGACTTGGGCAGCTTCATGCTATGGGTGTTAATGAAAGAGAACTTCTCGAATCGGCATCGTTGCTGCATGATGTTGGCTATCTGATCTCCCACGACCTGCACCATAAGCACAGCTATTATATAATCATGCACTCTATGATGCCCGGCTTCACAAACAACGAGGCCGAATTAATTGCCAATATCGCACGGTACCACCGGAAAAGCCACCCAAAGAGAAAGCATGATAATTTTGCTCATCTCAGCGACCGGAAGAAAAATATTATACGCACTCTTGCGGGAATTTTGAGAATAGCCGAAGGCATGGACAGAAGGCAGCTTCAGGTAATAGAAAATATTCGAATCGAAATATTGTCAAACAGCGTCAATGTTGTGATTGAACCTGTTGCGGGCTCGAATCCCGACATTGAGCTGTGGGGAGCCGCAAGAAGAAAATTTCTGCTGGAAGAAATAATAAAAAGAAAACTTTATTTTAAAATGTGACAATCCGGTAATTCATTTGTTATTAACTATTGAAAGGGCAATCAATAGGCAACAGAAATAGGCAACAGAATAATTCGCCGCCCAAAACTGTAAAAATTTACAATAGATTTCATTTTTATAATTAAAATATATTCGTTATTATATAATAATATGAGAACCAATAATCTGATACGAAATTAAACAGCTATTTTTTTATTATCTATGGGAGTATATGATGAGATTAAAGACTACCTACCTTATTTCGATCTTGTTCGCAATTATCCTTTTGCTGCCCACACAAACTAAAGCAGAAGGAATGAGCGATGAAGAGATTAAAGCGAAGTTGCCGCAGCTTCTCGGCCAAAGTAATGTCGGCAGGGAATTCTGGGTTACTATCCCTCCTTGCTATGAGGATGAATCCGGCGGCGCAGACAATTTCATTAAAATTTTCGTTACATCCCCGGTGAAAACTCTTGTAACATGCGAAGTGCCGGGTAGCGGATATTACAGAGCGCAGAATACTGTTCCGAATGATGTAATTGGTTTCGACATTGCACCCGCCTGGGGGCAGCCGTTCCTGTTCAGCGGACGAAGAGACAATCCCAGGCCTGAGCAAATATACAGAAAGCGTGGAATTCATATTTATGCAAAGGACCCAATTGTAGTATATGTTGTCGTTAGATACAGGTATACAAGTGATGGGTTCCTGGCTATACCTGTTTCCGGCCTTGGCAAGGAATATATAGTTGCTTCAATGGCGGATATGGTTTCTATGTATCCATGGGCCAAGACTTTCCCAAGTATAACCGGTATCGTTGGCGCCTATGATAATACTAAAGTCAGGTTTACAACCGGTGGAAATATCTTTACCGAAACTGCCGGCGGCCTTTGGACAGGCGAATCGAAAACATGGAGGCTTGACGAAGGCGATGTCCTGATGTTTATGTCTAATGGGTTTGAGCAGGACTTGACGGGAAGTAAAATTGTTGCAACCAAACCGGTAGCCGTAGTTTCCGGCAACCACTGCACCAATATCCCATCAATGAACCGGTGGTGCGACTATACAGTCGAAATGGACTTGCCGATGATGACTTGGGGTAGGCATATTCCGGTTGGCAAAGTTCCGAACCGAAGTTATAGCGGCATTGTCCGTATATTTTCAAAAGAAAGAAATAATAAAATATACAGAGATGGCAGGCATATATTAAATATACCAAAAGTCGGCGGTATAGTCGGCGAGGGATGGCAGGAGATGCGGATTTATCCCGGGCAAGGGTCCAGATCGGCCATGTTCTCTGCTGAAAAACCGTTTAGTGTTACGTTCTACAATCCGGGTGTTGAAGAAGATAATCCCCGCCCAAACAGCGATCCGTTCGTTATGGCCATGACACCGGTCGAGCAGTTCCAGAAGCAGATTACATTCTGTACGCCTGCTATTGCCGGCGGGCTTAACTTCCCGGAAAATTATCTGAATCTGGTTTATCAGATTGATGAAAACGGATTCGTTCCGGAAGATATGATGTTTGCCGAGGTAAGGCAGGGCCAATTCAATTGGACACCCATACGGTCGAAATTCCCCGGACTTGACGATCCTTTTGCTGGCAAAGTCGATGGCAAAGAATATGCTTTGAAGACTATTCTGCTGCCTCGCGACGGCGTGTATATGATCAAAGCCGACAGGCCATTTGCTTGCTATTCATTCGGATATTCATCTTATGATTCTTACGGATACCCAACAAGTGCTGCCCTGGCCGACCTTTCTAAGCCCGATACAGTTGCACCGGATCCTTTGTGGGAACAGGAATGCGATGGTACTATCAAAGGTGCTGTTGTAACAGACAGGCCCGATGATACTCAAATCCGTTCGAACCTTGCCGATATTATCTATCAAAAAGCCCTTAGCTTTAATTATGATTTTGAATTCGAGGATATTATCCCGGGCGAAACCATTTCCACTACATGGAAATTAACTGTAAAAGACAAAACAGACGACGCAAGGGCTGTCATCACTTTTATGGACAGGGCCGGCAACGACTCAACTATAATTATAAATTATTTTGCCAACAAAGTGGCTATATTTGAAAGCTATGACTATGGTAATCTTGAAACCGATAAGGTTTATACTCATGAATTTAGAATTGTGAATCTATCCGAAAAAAGCAGTGTTACCATTCCAGCTCCTATTGACGATTTCCTGAAACTAAAGGACGGCAACAAGAACTTTACTATTAAGCATAGTCTTCCTTCGCCGCTCACTCTGCAGCCACTGGAAGAAATGTTCTTCACTATTGATTTCAGTTCTGCCACATCCGGCTCGTTTTTGGATTCAGTTGGTATCGGCGATGATTGCGTGTATGCCTACAGGTTCGAAATAAAAGCAAACGTAGGGATGCCTTTAATTGATGTTGCCGATTTTACGTTTGATAAATTGAAAGTCGGAGAAACAGCACCCCCAACTGAAATCCAAATTAGAAATGACGGTTCATCAGAACTGATAATAACAGGCTATGAAATGATACCTCCAATGACTGTTTATAGTCATGACATCGATGATTTCATGTCACCTGATATTACCATACCAGCCGGCGAGTCGATGCAATTCCAAGTTAGTTTCACCCCGGATGCCGTGAGCGAATTCCCGACAGCTATATATTTCACCAGCAACGCTACCGGAACAGACAGCATCTGCGTGCTTAACGGCGCAGGTATTTCGCCTGGCTTATCGGCTTCGAATATATTATGGCCTCCGGTTCGTATTCACCGCACTACTCCTGATTTCCCGCGCGAGCCGTACCCAGGCCCCACTTCCGTGGAAATCAGAAACGACAGCACGATGGCAACGACTATTACTAACTATAGAATTCTTTCAGGCGACGAGGATTTATATGCATTTAATTTTGATATGAAGGACTTCGAACGAACTGTGGAACCGTATGGTGGTAATTTTCAAGTGCAATTTACATTCCAGCCAACACGTATCGGGCCTCATTTTGTTGAGATACAATTATTAGATAATCAAGGAATAAACCCTACTTTTACTTTGGAAGGATCGGGTAAATTAGGAAGAATCACCATTACCCCTTCACTCGTCGATTTCGGTTCTATGGTTGTAGGTAATGTTAGTGACGAAAAAACACAAACGATGACTATTACTAATGTTGACTACGGGCCTTACTCCGATAGAGTAACAATTTGGGATATTAAATCCAGCCCGGGAATCAGCACAGACATGAATGCTTATGGGACAGAAGGGTTTAAATACGACAAGGCCAATACCGTTAGTTTAACACAACCGATAGTTCTAACACCCGGCCAATCGGCTACAATTGATATTGATGCTTACTTTGTTGCCCAAAAGTTAGGCCTGGCTGAAGGCACGATTACAATTCCAGTCGAGCCTGCTGTGTGCGATGCAGAATCATTAGTAGAAAACTCCTGGGTAGGCTTTGGCACTGATGAGACCTGGACCGTTGGTAGCGATGAAACGCTTATATGCCGTGGACAATCACAAATATTGCGTATCCCCATAACAAATACAAGCGATTCTAATGGTATTTATGTTGAGAGTGTGGAACTCTCGCCGGCAAACCCGGAAATTACCTTTGATGGCTCCGGCTTTACGCTTGAAATAGATGGAAGCAGAACTATTGAATTTGTTTTCTTGCCAACAACTGTTTATTCAAGCGTGCACGAAGTTATAGTCAATGTAAGAAGAGCCGATAGTAGTATTGATAATTCCGAAAGGGGTACTCTAACCGTAGAGTCGCAATTCTTCCAAAGGTCTACTACAGCAAGCGTCGCACCTCGAAGCGTTGTTCCGTTGGCCAATACTCCAGTAGAGTATGCCGTCAGCCTAAACCCGGGGGATGAAATGGTTGATGCCGGTATCACGGAAATTGAATTCACTGTTTCTTATAAGAAGGATTTCTTAGCTTTTAATGACCTGATGAATCCTAATGCACTGCAAGTTGGTGCAGCGTACAGAGATAACTTTGTTATCAGCTCATTTAACAAAGCTCCCGTTACAGCGGATAATATCGAAGAAATTACATTTTCACTTGTCAGCAATGATAATATTACTCCAATTAATAACCCGGGCGAGATGTTCACTATGGAATTCCGTGGATATTTCCCGTCTTATACAAAGGGCGATGATCTAACCATTGAAAAGGATAAAGTAGCAAACATCGAATGCGTTGCTGTATTTGCAGGCAATGGCACCATGTGCGCCAATGTCTTCTCACCGGAGATACAGACGGTTGCTCTCGAGGATGTATGCGCCGACTCTCTTCGCCAATTGTTTTTCTCGAAGGACGAATATAACCTGGGCGAGGTGAATCCGAACCCGATTGGCTCGAGCGGTGCCGACATTGAATTTGGTGTTGGCCTCAACGGTTTCACCGAAATCAAGATATTCAATGCTAATTCTGAAGTTGTGGCCGTTCCGGTATCTGCCAATTTAAAATCCGGAAATTACAGTTTCCAAATTCCGGTTGATAAATTAGGCTCGGGTGTTTATTTCTATGAAATGAAGTCAGGGCCATTTATGAAGACGCGCAAGCTGGTAATTGCGAAATAGGGCTATAACGCCACGGGATGAATCCCGAAAGCAAATAACAACATGGAACTAATCTAAGGGGTAATATCGCATTACCCCTTTTGTTTTTATACTAATAAAGACTGTCTCTCGTCAGGACTTCCTATCGTGGCGTCAGGACTTCCTATCGTGGCGTCAGGACTTATCGCACTGATGCCCTCTAATACAAATACATCCTCACCCAGCCGCCAACAACGAAGCCGTATTTACTCATTCCCAAATTCCGAGACTGAGCGAAAAATGTCCGGGAGCTGTCATTCTGAACTTGTTTCAGAATCTATATGCGGCGGATTAGATGTTGGCTATTTTTCCACAGCCTGTTGCAAAGAAATGACAGTAAGAATTGAATTTTTCAGAAGTCGCTGAAGATTAATTAGGGTTCACTCAAAAAGTCGACTAAGATAAAATTTTGAGTACATTTGCAATAATAAGGAAGAAAACAACCCCCTAAATCCCACTTTATCAAGGGGGAAATAGTTGAAATTACAATAACTTAGCTTCCCCCTTAAAAAAGGGGGAAGTGAGCCAGGCGAGCAGGGGGTTGTCATACTTTCTGCAAGGTTTTCGAGCATAATAAATTATATTCCTTGCACTTTGTTGTTGGATATCTTTTATAACTATCTTAAATATGATTAGTTGATACTTTTTGAGTTTAACCTAATTATTAATACACATTTCGCATTTTTTTAATTTAATAGCTCTAACATTTATGTCGGGGACAATTATTACCATGAAACAATGGGTTTTAGCCCCAATAAACTTACATACATGGTTAGAGTCAATCGCCTTTGTGTAAATCATCCCTCGGCCTATAAAGGCCGGAGTTAGTAAATATCATCTTGCGTAGCATGGACTATTAATACAGCCGAATCCTTACTCCACCGCCAAGAACCGGGCCGGCCAGTTCGCTATTGGTAATATTATAAAAATCGGCGTCTGCCGAAAGCCTGAAAGCCGCATTTAAATTTAAATAATACCTGCCGTAAATCTTAATGCCCAGGCTTGCTCCGGGCTCTGCCATATAAAACCAGTCCCTGTCAACAATATTAGCTGCCACCACGCTGGCGCTATAGTTATAGCTGAGTATGCCCAATCCGAACAATGTGGAAATATTCAGATGCAGATAGTCATTAACAGGCACATAATATCCAATACTAAACCCGCCGTATGAGTACATTAGAAAAGGACTATCACCCGGAAATGACGGCGAATCCAGCTTGACATCTGTGGTTACTTTGGTGTACATCGCAATGCCCAATGCTATGTTGCTATTATTAATGAATTCTATATTTCCACCCAAGTCCAAAGGCCAGGCCTTAGCTATCTCGGACGACCTTAGGCTAATACTCATAAAAGCAGCAGAGCGACCGTCTTTATCCTTTTTCTTTTCGAAGTCTTCCACCTGCCCGCCGGGAAGGAGCTGTCCGGTTGCCGAACAAAAACACATTAATAAAATTATCGGAACAAGTTTTATCATAATACATACTCTAAATACAGAATTGAAATTTAACGAACACTATAATATAATAAATTATTGTAATTTATAGCAGTGGATTCAAATTACCCCAAACAATTCGGCCTTTTGCATCTTCATAGCAAAACCCCAGCTTAGATATACTTTATATTTATCGAATCTTTTCATATCTTTAGTAATCCTAAATAAATAAATAAAAATAATGAACCTGCAAAAGCCCCTGCTCCAAATATTACTACTTCTTCTTGCCATTTGTGATTCAACCGCACAAAGCCAATTTCTGCTTAAGGGAAAAATCATCGACTCAAAATCCAAATCCGGCATACCCGGAGCTACTATTCGAGTATTAAATTCGAAAAAGGGAACCTACGCTAATTCCAAGGGCGAGTTCAGGCTGCCCTTGCATCACGGCTATAATCAAATAAAAATTTCATCAATGGGCTATCGGAGCAAAACGATGGCAATCGATGATAATTCCGGCAAGGTCACAATTGAGCTGCTGCCCTCGCCGGTCAATCTTGAAAATGTGCCTGTTATTGCAGCTATAGACGCCTTGAATGTGATTAAACGTGCAATTGCCCGCAAGAAAGAAAATGTAGATAAAATTAAAACATTTTCCGGCCATTTATATACTAAATTCATAGCTGAAATAGGCGGCTCCGTGTTTGAAAGCGACGATAAAGATATTGTCGAAGAGCTCGGCCCCGAGCGGGCAGGCAAAGAATATAAAATGTGGGTAACAGAAACTTTTTCGCAAGTATTTAATGATTATGAAAAAAAGAAGTATCACACCGAAATCCTCCAGCGCCGCCAAACCGCTAATATGGAAGCGGAGAATAACCTGATAGCTTTAGGCACATTTATTAATTTCTATGCAGAAGAATTTACTTTCATGAATACCACATTCATAACGCCACTGAGCGAGGATGCGCCGGACTTCTACGATTTCGAGCTATCCGGCAAAACGGTATACGACAATAAATATATCTACGACATCAATGTAACGCCGAAATCGGATGTTTTCCCCGGTTTTGTTGGGCAGATAAAAATTCTCGAAGGTGATTACAACCTGATAGAAGTTGACCTTAGGCCAAGCGATAAAACCTCAATAGCGTTCGTTGACGGCCTTGAATTCATCCAGAGGTTTGCAGAAATTACCGACGGCATATGGTATCCGGAATTTTTGGAGACCAAAGCCAAAGGCAGGATTGATATAATCAAAGGATTGATAACGATTGAAGCTGACTTCAGTATTACAAGCATTTTCAATGAAATTGAAATTAACGGGCCGCTTCCAGATTCGATTTATAAGGAAAAGAATTACAACTTATCGGTCAACGAAAAAGCCGATTCGACTGAAATTGAGTTTTGGGAAGATAATGCCCTTAGGGAGATAACGCCACGCGAAAAAGAAATATACAACGAGGTTGATTCACTGGTAGCCATTAAGGATTCACTAAAAAAAGAAGAATCGACCCAGAATTTCGGTATTGCCCCTTATGTGGATTTCAACCGCGTTGGCTCGGTTATGCTCGGCGCATCGCCAAGCTTTTCGATTTATAAAGGGCAAATCGATACTGATGTATTTTACAGCTTCGGGTTGCAGGATATTCTGCTTTCGATGGAAGTTGAGAGTGATTTATCGGAATTAATCGGCCATCGGTTTGATGTTAGCTTCTCATTGTTTGACGACATAGAACAGATGTCATTTTCAAGGAAATATCCGAGATTTATTAATATGCTAACCTCAGCTCTATTCCATGACGATTACTATAATTATTACAAAAATACGGGGGTAAGAGCCGGCATCAGCACAAAACTCTTCGGCATTACATTAGGCGGCTACGCCGAATATTCAGAGCAATCTTCTCTCAATAAAACCACGAATAACAGCATCTTTTCGAGTCGGCCATGGAGAGCGAATCCATCGATTGATGAAGGAGCATTCAGGACAGCAGCGGTGGAAATCGGCGCTGAAAACACCATTACTATTTCATCTAATGCTGGCACAAGTTATAATTATTTCCTGCGTGGTTTTTACGGTGATAATCTTACCAGCGGAGCATCATTTCGGTTGCTGCAAGGGAAAATCGGCATGAGCCTTCCAACTTTCTCTACGGGTTATTCGCCTATGATTCTCGACGTAAGTGTTGAAGGCGGCAGGGCGAATACAGATCTGCCTGTCCAATATCAATTTGTCATGCAGTCCGGCTTGGGAATATTCGGGGGGTTTGGTTCATTCCTATCTGCTGGGCCTTCCATTTATGGCGGCACAGAGTTTTACGCCGTGCATGCAAAATATAATTTGACCGATTTATGGTGGCGGGCAATCGGGCTGCCGCTGTTCCCCGAAGGCCGTGGCCTTGAGCTGACGATAGGCGGTTCGGCGGGCAGATATTTCGCTCCTGGCGATTCACCTTACATGTCCACAGGGAATGGTTTTTACTCCGAAGTTGGATTTGAATTTGGTAAAATACCAACATTTATCAGTAATGTAATATATTTATCTTTTGATGCCAAATGGGGCATTGGCGCGGTTGCGTCCGGGAATTTTGGCTGGGCGGTTTCTCTTTCTTCGCCATTTTAGGCCGAATTATTGGGGCATTATTTCACGGGGCTATAACTTGGAATTGCTTTTCCGGAGGAGCATCTTATGAGTAAAAAAATAATTATCTCGGGCGGAACCGGCATGATTGGCTCGCATTTGGCCAGCACTCTGGCCGGACTGGATTATGAAGTAATTATTCTATCGAGGTCATCTGCCGGCAGATCGAATAAAAACATATCTTATGTAAAATGGAATATCGAAGATAGCGGCTGGAAAGAGCATATCGATAATTCTTTTGCCGTAATCAATTTCTCCGGTGCGTCAATCGGCGCGGGACGCTGGACCGAGGCGTATAAGAAAGTTTTGATTGGCAGCAGGTTGGAAACGACGGGAAGACTCGTTGAGGCAATTAATGAAGCAGCAAGCCCGCCCGAAGCATTTATATCAGCATCGGCGGTGGGCTATTACGGCAATATGGGCGATAAAGAACTGGACGAGGATTCGCCACCGGCGGATGATTTTCTCGCCCGGCTTTGCGTGGGCTGGGAATCCGAGGCGCGAAGGGCAGAGGCGGTATGCCGGGTGGTAATGCCGCGGCTTGGCGTTGTGCTATCTTCAAAAGGTGGCGCATTGGACAGGATGCTGCTGCCATTTCGGCTTGGTCTCGGCGGCCCGATTGGCAGCGGGAAGCAATGGCTCCCCTGGATTCATATCGGCGATGTGGTGAAGCTGCATGTATGGCTGCTGGAAAATGCTGCTGCCACCGGAGCGGTGAACGCTGTGTCTCCGGGCATCATCCGGCAGAGGGAGTTTGCAAAAATATTGGGGAAAGTACTCAGACGTCCGGCTTTATTGCCCTTGCCCGAGATAGCACTCAAGGCAATAATGGGCGAAGCGGCTATCCTTGCAACCGGCGGGCAGAAGGCAGTGCCAAAAAAGCTTATTGATTCCAGGTTTAATTTTGCGTTTCCTGATTTGCTCGATGCGCTGAGGGATTTGTTGAAGTAGTGGTTATGATCTGTGCAACAATAATCTGTAATTAAAATTGATATGGGCAAATAAAATTGATGACTATGAAATCAAACGATACCTTTTCGATCAGCTTTCAAGCTGGCAGAAGGACTTATACAAAACTGCTACCAACATGTATGCGAGCAAGAGGTTGCAACCACTTGTTCATGGAACTTTATTAACTATCTTGTTAGCGGTTTCGTATGCCCTCACACATAGACCCCGCTCCGCCTGACTTCAGCGTTCCTTAATATCCTCTGGTCGTAGAGCCTGCGGTTGCCGATGGAAGCCGTGATGAAGTGCTTCTCGACCCGGCCGTTAATTTCGTAATAATTATAGCCGACTATCCCTTTCTTCAGGAGTTTTACCAGTATTTTCAGGAACTGTTCCTTTTCAGATTCCGATAAATCCTTCATGCCAATATTGAATGTACTGCCCAGGTCAAGGAAGCGGTCGATCTTATTAAATACCTTATTACTATAAGATATAGTACCATTACTCCTCTCGGATTTCATAAAGTCGAATACAGTTGTTTTCAACTGATTGGCCGAATCATTTCCGCGTACGAACAGGGAATTATTATTTATTGCGCCGAGCATTATTACCTTATGCACTAATTCAACTTTATGCTATGGTAAATATATCGGCAGGTGTGGGGATTTCTTGATAGCTGTGTCGGGTGTGAAGGCCTAATTTGGGGGCATTCGGTGGGGGCGAACAGCCGCTCGCCCCAATACGAGAATTAAATACTAATAACACTACTGTACTAATAACTAACCACTGTTGGAAACTAGTGCCATGTCAAGCATACTTTGACGATGCAATCATAAAGTCAGCACTTTGTCAGTCATGATGAGCCCTTCGGCAGTCTCTATCCTAAGCGAAGTCGAAGGACTCAGGATAAACTTGTCGAACCATTATAACACTTCAACTCCGCTCAGTGTGATTCGATACGCTAAAAGGCCATGAATACCGGATTCCCGGTAGCGGGATTTCACTTGACTCAACAAGTCCGGAATGACATAGTACAGTTGATACGACAAACCACTGTTAGACACTAACGAAGTTAGGGTCAACCGGCATTTTGCTTTCTGATTAGGTTAAGTGCCGAACCGTTCTTGAACCACTCGATCTGTGCCTTGTTGTAAGTATGGTTCAAGGCGATTTCATCCTTACTGCCATCGGCGTGGCGGGCAACGAGTGGTAATTGTTTGCCCGGGGCAAATTCGGCCAGGCCGAGAATGTCGAAAGTATCATCTTCCAGAATTTTATCATAATCAGATTTGTCGGCAAAAGTTAGTCCCAGCATACCCTGCTTTTTGAGATTCGTTTCGTGAATTCTCGCAAACGAGCGAACGATAACGGCACGAACGCCAAGATGGCGCGGCTCCATTGCAGCATGCTCCCGCGAAGAGCCTTCGCCGTAATTCTCATCGCCAACAACTATTGTTGCAATCCCATTCTTCTTATAGGCCCTCTGCACATCCGGCACGCCGCCATAAACACCGCTAATCTGGTTTTTAACCTTATTGGCCTCGCCGTTATAATAATTAACTGCACCTGTGAGCATATTATCAGATATATTGTCGAGATGCCCGCGAAACCGCAGCCATGGCCCTGCCATAGAGATATGGTCTGTAGTGCATTTGCCTTTGGCTTTGATTAATAATTTCAGTCCGAGCAGGTCATTGCCATCCCACGGCTCAAAAGGCGTAAGCAATTGCAGCCTCTTGGATTCGGGATTGACCTTAATTTCCACCCCACTGCCGTCATCGGTCGGTGCGGCATATCCGGGGTCTTTCACGTCAAATCCCTTGGCCGGAAGCTCATCGCCGGCCGGCTCGCTGAGCATTACTTCTTCGCCGTTGTCATTGACAAGCTTATCTGTCAGCGGATTGAAAAGCATACTGCCCGAGATAGCCATAGCAGTTACAATTTCCGGCGATGCAACGAAGCCGTGCGTGTTAGGGTTGCCGTCATTTCTCTTCGCAAAATTCCTATTGAAGGATGTAATAATCGAATTTTTCTCCTGATTCTCCGCTCCATCTCTTGCCCATTGCCCGATACACGGGCCGCAGGCATTGGCCAGCACAACTCCGCCAATATTCGTAAAAATCTCTACGAATCCGTCCCTTTCAATCGTATATCGCACCTGCTCGGAGCCGGGAGAAATCAGGAATCCGGCTTTTGCCTTTAGGCCCTTGTCCGCCGCCTGTTTTGCAAGCGAAGCCGATCGTGATATATCCTCATAGGATGAATTAGTGCATGACCCGATTAACCCTACTTCCAATTTCTCAGGCCAGTTGTTTTCGACTACTGTTTTGGCAAATTGTGAAATAGGAGTTGCAAGGTCGGGAGTGAACGGGCCATTAATATGCGGTTCAAGTTCCGACAGGTTTATCTCGATTACTTCATCGAAATATTTCTCAGGAGTATCGTATACTTCGGCATCGCCCGTCAGATGTGGGGCAATGCTTTGAGCCAGGCCAGCCACCTCTTTTCTGCCGGTAGCCGCAAGGTAGTCATACATCTTTTTGTCATAGCCGAAAAGCGAAGTGGTAGCACCGATTTCCGCACCCATATTACAGATTGTGCCTTTGCCCGTGCAGGAAACAGAATCCGCACCCGGGCCGAAGTATTCTACGATAGCGCCGGTTCCGCCCTTAACGGTTAGGATGCCGGCTACTTTAAGGATAACATCTTTGGCAGAAGTCCAGCCGCTCATTTTTCCGGTTAATTTAATCCCAATAAGTTTCGGGAATTTCAATTCCCATGGCATACCGGCCATAACGTCGACGGCGTCGGCACCGCCAACACCAACCGCCACCATTCCCAATCCGCCGGCGTTCACCGTGTGCGAATCCGTCCCGATCATCATTCCGCCCGGGAAAGCGTAATTCTCGAGTACTACCTGGTGAATAATCCCAGCCCCCGGCTTCCAAAATCCGATACCGTATTTATTCGAGACCGAAGCCAGGAAATCGTATACTTCGCTGTTCATGTCTTTGGCAGCGGGCAGGTCTTTCGCCGCTCCGGTTTTCGCTACAATCAGGTGGTCGCAATGCACAGTTGACGGCACAGCTGCCTTTGGCTTGCCGGCCATCATAAATTGCAAGAGTGCCATCTGGGCGGTTGCATCCTGCATAGCAACACGGTCGGGTGCGAAATCAACGTAATCCTCTCCACGCCCGAAGCATCTTAAATCCCCGGAATCAAACAAATGCGAGTAGAGAATCTTTTCGGCAAATGTGAGAGGCCGGCCAATCGCTTTGCGGGCTTTTTCCACTTTTGCCTGCAATCCGCCATAATGCTTTCTTATCATTTCAATATCAAAAATCATAATGCTATCCTTTAATAATATCGTTGTAAATAGGAATTCAAAGTTAAGAAACTAATCTGCTAAAGGCAATTAATTTTGCATGAATTACTTGTGAATTTGAACACTGCTGCGAATACGAAAACCAGCTTATCTTTACACCAATAGCATATTAATGTGAATAAATAATAAATTGTAAATTGATAGGTGCTGATTCCGAATTTAGTGAGTATCAAAATTTAATTCGATTATCATTGTTCCATGATATGATTACCGCCATGCAGGAATCATCATAAATATATCCAAACAAGTCACTTATATTGAATCCCGCAAAAATTAGATTGCCCTAAACAATTAATTATTAAATAGTTGCCACAAACCGGATACACAAAAATATTTTCAATTGATTCGGGATTTTCGGGTCTTTATATTGCATAATATTTTGTTTTTCTGAAATAATGAAGAGTAATTCGGAGCAAATAATGGCATTGACCAAATTGATAAGCCCACACGGAAGTCAGGATTTAATTGAATTGATTCTTAAAGGAAAGCAGCTTGATGAAGAAAGGAAAAAAGCCGAAGGCCTTAAGAAAATATATATTTCAAGCCGCGAATCCGGCGACCTGATAATGCTCGGCATCGGCGGTTTTACACCTCTTACCGGGTTCATGGGATATGAGGACTGGAAAAGTGTTTGCAGCGATATGAAGCTTTCATCGTTGAAAGGCCTGTTCTGGCCGATTCCGATTACTCTTTCAACGGATAGGGAATCGGCGGATTCGATAGCAATCGGCGAGGAAGTTGCTTTGTATTCTAATGAATATGGCGAAATTATTGCCACAATGAAGGTGGGGGAAAAATATAGAATCGATAAGGAATTCGAATGCAATAATGTATTCTTAACCGCCTATATGGAGCATCCGGGCGTCAGAATGGTGATGGAGCAGAAAGAAATTAACCTGGCCGGGCCTGTCAAGGTGTTGTCGGAAGGGCCGTTCCCCACTGAATTTGCAAATATTTATCAGCGCCCGTCCGAGTCCCGCAAAATATTTTTGGATAGGAGCTGGAAAACTATTGCCGCCCTGCAGCTGCGGAACCCAATGCACCGCAGCCATGAGTATCTGTCAAAAATCGCTCTCGAGGTCTCCGACGGCCTCTACATACATCAGTTAATTGGCAGGCTTAAACCGGGTGATATTCCGGCGGATGTCCGTGTGGATTGTATAAATGCCCTTGTTGACAACTATTTCGTCAAAGGTTCGGTGATCACTGGCGGATACCCTCTGGATATGCGTTATGCCGGGCCGCGAGAGGGCCTGCTGCATGCTCTGTTTCGCCAGAATTATGGTTGCTCCCATATTATTATAGGCCGCGACCATGCCGGGGTTGGCAATTACTATGGCCCGTTCGACGCCCAGGATATTTTCGACGAATTATGGGATGGGGCAATTTTGTGCCGGCCCCTTAGAATCGACTGGACGTTCTATTGCAGGAAATGCGAAGGCATGGCTTCGATGAAAACCTGCCCTCATACTAAGGAAAGCAGATTGTTGCTAAGCGGCACTATGCTAAGAAAATCCCTAACCGAAGGCAATGAGATTCCACCGGAATTCAGCCGCCCCGAAGTCTTGGAGATTCTAAGTAAATATTATTCCGGTTTGACCGACAAAACGGAAATTAAACTGAATAGGGCTGCTATCGGATTGTTGTAATATTATTTTACTCTTTATTTTTCGACTAATTGATTGCACCCGCGCTGGAAGATAGCAAAGCGGACCGCTTGCAGTCAACAAATAACTCTTCTATAACTATACTTTAAAATATATTATTTGAGAATATACATGCCGTTTTTTAAATACGAAAATGTTAAAGTCGAAGTAGATGAAGATGGTTTTTTGGACAACCCGGAAGAATGGGATGAAGATATCGCTAAGGCTCTTGCCGCTTCCGAAGATATTTACGAATTATCCGAAGGCCATTGGAATCTTATTTATTACTTAAGGGAATACTATAATAAATATGGCATAGCCCCAATGATCCGCAAACTTTGCAAAGAAACCGGCTTTACTCTGAAGAATATTTATGAGCTATTCCCGTCCGGCCCGGCCAAGGGAGCTTGCAAGGTTGCCGGCTTGCCAAAGCCTACGGGTTGTGTATGATGCCGGCAGCTGTACGTGGTTATCGCTGGTCTCGGGAGTTGGCCCTACGGTACTACCCCTTCATTTTTACTTACTTTTGGCCCGGGAGACAGCTGCTGAGGAATCAATCGCTCGATATTTATTGTCGATGTTAACATTATTACCGACGCAAGCATTACTAGATGACATCCTGCATATATGTTCATACGCAGCAGCATTGAATTTGCTCTGCTATAGTAAAATTAATTTATTATCGTAAAACGGATTCTTATCGTATCAATTTGTGTACAGATTATCCCCACACCGCCCCGGCAAGTTTCAATCTCAACATAATCAACACCAGTATAGCCACTGTTTGGTTTGCATCTGTAAACGATGGTCATACCTCTATTTTCATCCCTGAACAATTCACTTATCTCCATATTCTGAGCTTGTTTAATGATTGATGCCCCTTCCTCATCTCCGCTAAATTCCAAATCATATAAAAATATTTCTGAGTTACTTATTGTGAAATCAATAATATTTTGCGATTCACTGCTTGTTGTATTGTCATTGCCACAACTTGCAAAGATAAGAGCAAATATAATTACACAGCTTGGTTTAATAATAGCATCCATGATTATAAGACATCCATGATTCTGATTTATTGTTGAAAACGATGGCTTGTATTTCGTGACGGATCATGTTTTAGATTATTTATATTCATCCCCTACAATAAAACTTCGAATCACCAAGTAAAGACATTATATTTCAGAGAAATCTGGGGAGATATAAGATATTCCTGTCTTTCGGAAATGCTGTAATATTTCAAATTTGCACCTACCGAGAAGGGCCCATCGAAAGGATATGTATAGCCTATGGAAAGCAAAAAGCCCATATCCCATTCGCCGCTTTGCTGAACCGAGTTGATTAACTTAGCATCGAAAGTAGCATATAAATAATAGACGCCCAGGCCGGTGGATATGTCAAAATTCCACTTGTTCATCGAAAATATTAATAGTATCGGGACAGCATTCAGGGATGCCTTTGCATTCGTTGTTCCATATTTGGTTTCAATTCCTTGCTTCTCGAAAGAGGAAAGCTTCAGATATGCACTCTCTATCCCTACTCTGAGCAAATTGTCGGGCTCCCACATTATCCTCAAGCCAACCGGCAGCCCGCTCCTGGAATAACTTGGCTCGCCGGCCAATTCCGAATTCAGCTTGTATGACCAGCCGGCAAAAATTTCAGTTGATAAGGTGTAATCCGAATCCTTATCAAGGCATAGTAAATACAAAGGATTGCTTATGATAAGTATCAAGAGAAGAAAATATTTGTTGTGACGAGTCAACCATTGTTTTTCATTACAAGAAAACATACGTCGAGGAAAGCGATTCATCGGAGTTTGGCCTGCGGAGCAAGCATTCCCAAATCTGAATTTGGGAATGAGGATAAAGAGAAGTAAATATTTGTATATTTTATTGATCTTTAATGTAATATTCATAAGCAACAAGAGTTGGGTAATTTGTCAATATTCCGTCAAATTTACTTTCATTAATGAATTTGCGTATGAAACCCGGTTCGTCCAAAGTCCATACCACCGTCTTTCGGCCTTCGCTTTGCATTGCCTCTACTTGATTAGTCAGATAGCCCAGTGTCCACCGAGGTGCCCAAACTTTTGAGTTGGATTTCCGGACGTCGTCTATGCTTAATTCACATAATTTTAATGCTGTTTCATATTCGCTGCCGGACACAATGAAATCAAATATTTCCCGAGTTGGCATCCCCACCAGTATCACAAGGTCCCTTCCCCGCTGATTGGCCATCTTCATGTAGTTGTTCATAACAGGGATGGATATCCTTGCTGCCTCAACTGACTTAATATCAAGCCATACGAATTTAATATTTGTCTTTTTAATCACTACCTCCAGGGCTTCGCTTAAAGTCGGGATTATTTCGCCTTTTTTAAGTGTGCAAAAATTCTTCACCTGATACAGATAATAATTTTCGACCGGCCCGACCATATATTCTCCTTTGATGAGCCTTGTATTAAAGTTATCATCATGATAGAGAATCGGCTCTTTATCTTTGGTCAGTCTAATATCAATTTCGATGGCATTGGCACCTAGAATTTCAGCATATTGGATAATTTCCAGGCTGTTTTCGGAATATGGCAGCAGGTCGGAATTTCTGCCGCCTCCCCTGTGGGCCACAATATAAAAGCCATCGTTAACTTTTAACGGCTTAATATATTCTAATGAAATGCTGCTTCTTGATGTCCCATCTTCGTTGGCAAAGCCGCTCAGAATGACTTTGCCGGGTGGCAATTCCTGCAATAACTCTTTGGCACCTTCCATATATGCTATATGCAGGCGGATATTCCCGCTTCTGTCGGATTGGGCAAATCGCCAATAGCCCTCGAACACCAAAGATGAATCGAGGCTTCCGCCCTTCAATACCATATACGCTTCGTTTCGGCGGGCAAATACGGACATAGTGGTGCCGGACCATTTGACAACTACTGTGTCGCCAAACATTTTCTTTCCGGTACGAACTTTGTATAACCCGCTAATCTTTTTCTTGATGAATCCATTTAAAGATGTGGTATTCTTTAGTTGGCTATCGGCAAATCCGGTGATATTCACACTATAATCGCCTTTGCACGAAGATAATATAATCGAAGAAAACAGAATTGATGATAAAACTATTAAGGACAGAAACAGGATATTTAAATTTGACATTTTCACAGTATAAAACCAATAATGAATTCGGGAAACATCCTCTTGTTATCAGAAGTTGAAACGGCCAGCCACGACTGGTACATGAAAGTTGCATAGTTTAGCCTGACTGCCAACAGGAAATCATTGTCTTTCCAAAAAGGTTGTTCAATTGCAAACGATACGGCATATCCTGCCATTTTATTTCTTTGGTTATATAGGCTGGTTTCGCCCACTGAAGTGTTCTGGTTTGTTATTATAAGCATCTCGGCTTTGATGGTCAGATACACCTCTTCCAGGTCTGCTCCTATCGAAATAAAAGGATAGTTCATCCATCCGGTTGCCACTATATCGAATCCATCAATATCGGCAAAACCGTACCAATAAGCAGTGTTGTCGCCAATTGAAAAGGAGAAATCATCATAGGAATAAGACCATTGCAAGCCGATGGATGCCTGATTGGCTATGTAAACCGCACTTACCCTGGTATTAATTGAAAAATTATAAGGCAAGCCCAATCTTAGTTGATAGTCAAGCACCGGCACTTGCCGAATTTCCTCTTCCACAATCGCCCGTGGGAGAATAGCTAATGAAATGCCTGCCGTATGGCTAATATCCCAGGCTGGTATTGCTTTGGGAAAATAAACGAATTCACGCTGTGCAGATAGATTCTGCATAAGCAAAGAAAGGGGCAGTATCAATAACGCTATATATTTTATAAACTTATTCAATAGTATATTTTCATTTATCTTAATAGGCTCAATTTTGAATAGAGATACCATATCTTATGGTTGAATAGCATCCAAGTACTAAATATCGCAGTAAGATGCTACATTTTGGGCTAAATTGCACTATCTTAGATGCCTTTTCGGAAGCAGCGAAATATATAGCTAAAACTAACATTACACCGTCTCATCCCAAATCCTTTCGGCTTGGCTCGTGACAGGCCCTACTGTCGTGTCAACTGTACTATGTCATTCCGGACTTGTTGAGTCAAGTGAAATCCCGCTATCGGGAATCCGGAATCCATTTTGATACATCCAAATAGCCCGTGAATACTGGATTAGCTTCGCTGCTACTTCGTGGTCTGAAACGAGTTCTGCAATGACAAGTCATAATAATCAGGTACATATTCTGAGTGTTTCTCTTTTATTACCGGACACTACTGTCATTCCCATTTAATCGTTGATTGTTCCATTCCCATTTCTTGCAGCGGGTAATATAAATAATAATCCCGGGCAGATACCAATATCCCTATAAATGCTTCTCGTTCAAATACTTCATCGTAACCGCATTTACAAGGTTAGTGAATGTTAGGTTCAACGGCGTTTGAATATAATGCTTTCTGCCGTATTCAACAATTTTGCCACAGAAATAATCAATTTCCGTTTCTCTGTTGTTCTGAATATCAACTGCCAGGGTTGGTGTATGATCACCGGCATTCTTTAGTTCTCTCATGCACATCTTCACAAAATTCGGTTCGAATTTAATGCCCTCGGCATTGGCCACCTCGACGGATTCGAGTATTGACTGTTCGATAATTTCAACGGTATCGGAATTGGACATTGCTTCTTTAATTGTCAGGTTCGACAGCCCGCAAATGGAGCTGACAGCAGAAATCAGAATTGCTTTTCGCCAGATTTGACTTGCTATTGTAAACGAATCCATGCTCTCGGTTTGCAGGCCGGTTGCGGTGAACAGCGATGCTATCTCGGTGGAAACGTTGGTGTTGGTATCATCCAGCGAGGCAATGTAGTTCGGCGGGGTGAAAAATGAAACGTTGATTACGTTGGGCGCCTGCATAACACCGGCAAAATTCGGTACTAAACGCAGTATCTGAGATTCGTTGAAATGGCTGGTATATTTAAAACTTATGTCGATCCCGTCTTGGGCGCACACAAGAAAAATATCCTTATGCTTGTATTTTTCAACCAAATCAAGCATGTTATCAGCGTCGTAGGACTTTACACTTGCAATCAGAATATTAATGTCGTGGTCTAAAAGCTCAACAATCGACGAATAGTTATAACTGAAAAACTCCGATTTGTTGATAAAGCCGTTAAGCTCGATACCACTATTCCTGATCAGGTTCATTTTGCTTTTATTATGATCGCATATAGCAACTTCACAGCCATAGCTCTTTAAATGCACCGCAAGAATCATCCCGACCGGGCCAAGGCCCACAATGCCAATTTTATGTTTGTTATTCTCCATTTTTTTGTCCCAATCAAATTTGGTAATATATTTAGTCACTAATGTTTCGCAAAATGATATTTACTAGCCCCCGCCTTTAGGCCAGGTGATTTACTTATCTTCTAATCTTCCTTCCCAAATCTGAATTCGGGTTGGAGGAGGAATTGCTTGAAGAGCCAGCCTATGGAAACTCTATAAATCAGTAATGATTCTTCCTATCTTTTCCAAATTAACATATTGAATTTTCTTACTGGTTTGAATTTTGATCCAGGATTCTCCGATGTCAAGGACTCTGCCTTTAAGCCTGTCTGAAAAGCCAGTTGCAGTACCCAGTTGAATTGTTACTTCCTTGCCTTTTAATTCTTCTAACATATTGATTCTCCATAAGTTTTCATTTCGCATACCGGGTTTGATTGCCCGTTGCCTGCGGTGTGATATTTTATATATTTAAGCAATAAGAGAAAACGAATTTACGTAATAAAATGTAAACCATTGACTAAATTTTAATCCTTGCATCAACAACGAAAACTTCATTTTCGAAGGCCATTATCGGGTTCAAGTCCATTTCGCCGATTTCCGGCAGATCCGTTACTAATTGCGATACCCTCTGCAATATCTCCGTCAGCTTTGCTTTATCGGCTCCCTTCTCGCCCCGAAAGCCCTCAATGAGCGGATATGTCTTGATTGATTCGATCATGTGATTGGCCTCGAATTCAGTAATAGGAGTAATATCGAAAGCCACATCTTTGAGAAGTTCGACGAAAATACCGCCCAGGCCAAACATGATGAGATGCCCAAGCCCGGGTTCCTTATTCGCACCTATGATTATCTCCTTGCCACCTGGCATGAACTTCTGCACGAAATACCTTAGCCCGCTCTTGCCGAATTTCTCATCCATTTCAATAGCCGCAGCAAGAACTTCACCGCTGTCTTTTAGGTTAACTTTCACACCACCCACATCGCTTTTATGAATTATCTGCTCCGAATCGGCTTTAAGCACCACCGGGTATCCAATTGTCATGGCCGCACTTGCAGCTTCTTCCGGCGAGCCGGCTATTTCCCATTCGGCAACGGGGATTCCATAGCAGGCCAAGATTTCATATACTTCATCGGCAAGCAGGATTTCCCTTTTTTGTTTTATTGCACTGTTGATTACTCCCTTAGCTTTGCTTTTATCCACATCATCAAAAGTGATTACCGAGCCAATTTCACGAGACCGGAGTTCATTATATCTCGTCATGGCAATCAAGGCTTTCGCTGCCATTTCGGGGAAATCATAGCAAGGCACATTGCCATCTTTCATAATAGCCGTAGTGCCGGTCCATTGCGGTTTATCGGTCATATAATTGCAAACCAACGTTTTTTGCCTCATCTTGCTTACCTCGGCCATCTCTTTGGCCACCGCCTCGCAATCAACAAATGGCGGAGTGACGAAATTAATATAGATGCTGTCAATTTGATCTTCATTCAGCAGGGCGTCCAGGGCCGAGCGGTAGTGCCGGGCATTGGCTGTGGCAAGTACGTCGATAGGGTTGCTGATTGTTGCTTCGGGATAAAGCCTGTCGGCCAGGTATTCTTTGGCTTTATCGGTCAGCGGCGGAATCTTCAGGCCTCCGTCGATAAGTTCGTCGGTGGCAATAATTGCGGGGCCTCCGGTGTCGGTAATCATGCCAACACGATTTCCCGATGGTACAGGCTGATTGGCAAAAGCGACGGCTGATTGGCACATTTCAGCTTCGTCGCGGAAGGTAAGGATTCCTGTTTTATAGAATATTAATTCTGTTGATATACCGGCACCGGCCAGGCCTCCGGTATGGGAAGTAGCGGCTTTGGCGCCCTCTTCTGTCCGGCCTGCCCTCATTGCAAGGATCGGCTTTTTGGCGGCTACTTCTTTGGCTGCCTCCATGAATTCATGCGGGTCGGCAAAGCCCTCCACGTAGAGGATTATTACTTTTGTCTTTTCGTCTTCGCCATAGTATTTAATAATTTCCGGTATTGAAATATCGGCTGCATTGCCGTTCGAGGCATAGTGCCTCATGCCCACGCCGAGGTCGTGGATATTCTGCATTATCACGGCTCCGACGCCGCCGCTTTGGGCCACAATTGATATATGCCCCGGATCGGGGTAGGTGAATGTGAAGTCGCAGTAGGCCCTTACATCTGGGTCGGAGTTAATTATCCCCTGGCAATTCGGGCCGAATATTCTCATGCCATAGCTGTGGGCTATCCTTACAACTTCCTTCTCTATAGCCTCGCCTTCGGGGCCAACTTCCTTATAGCCGGCACTGTTGATAATTATGAACTTAACGCCTTTTTTGCCGCATTCATCCACGGCCTGCGGTGAAAATTTAGCAGGGATACTGATATGGGCCAAGTCAATATCACCCGGGACATCAGTGATTGACGGATACGCTTTCACGCCCCGCACTTCCGGTGCCTTTGGGTTAATTGGATAGATCGGGCCTTTGAAATTATATTTTAGCAGATTCTTGGTAATTACATTGCCAATCGAAAGTTCTTTGGCAGAGGCTCCGATTATGGCAACTGATTTCGGATTGAACAACGTATGCAGCATTTACAAATTCTCCTGTTTTTGTTGATTTTAAGTTAATTTTATGGCTGACCTGGTTACGTAGGGGCAGGTTCAAAACCTGCCCTTAAGTCCCTATATGTCATTTCCCGGGACGGTTTTGAACCGTCCCCTACTTATTGTCATGACGTAATGACAGTCAAAATCCTGGTAGCTGAGAGCTTACATTCGTAATTGTAAAGGTCATCCCCCTTCTAAGGGGGAAATCCAATTCGCTGATACCTGATACCTGATAGCTGACAGCTTAATTCGTAATTCGTAATTGTAATTGTAAAGGTCATCCCCCTTAATCCCCCTTCTAAGGGGGAAATCCAATTCGCTGATACCTGATAGCTGACAGCTTAATTTGTAATTCGTAATTGTAATTGTAATTGTAATTGTAAAGGTCATCCCCCTTAATCCCCCTTCTAAGGGGGAAATCCAATTCGCTGATACCTGATAGCTGACACCTGACAGCGTAATTCATAATTCGTAATTGTAAAGGTTATCCCCCTTAATCCCCCTTCTAAGGGGGAAATCCAATTCGCTGACACCTGATAGCTGACAGCTTAATTCGTAATTCGTAATTCGTAATTGATTACCTATTCTCTTCAATCTGTTCTATAAAGGCTTCTATATTGGTTTTATTCTGTTCATCGGAAATCATCCTAAGGTCATTCAGGTCGCCATTGATAGTAATGCTTGGCACACCGGTTTCAGTTTCTATCCGGCGCGGCATCCCATATCTGCAATTGGAATTATTCGGACAGGTTTTAGCGTCGTGATAAATTATCCCGTCGATGGAAAACGCCTTAATCATTTTCTTAATATACTCTTCCTTAGCCGCATCGGAACGGACAATGAATAATTCGGTATAAGCCTTCGCCATGCTGGTGAACGGATCGCTTTCGTCGAAATCCGAAAATATCCAGCTGTTGCAATACGTCGAAGCCAACACGCAGGCATTCAGCCCGGCAAACAAATCCGAATGCTGCCGAAGCCGGCCCCATATCGGCATGCCCTCCCAGTATATCCGATACTTTTCGTCCTCTATCGCACCGACCTTATTTGCCACCCTCTCCTTCAATTCGGTAAGCAATACCTCATAATAATCCACCGCATGCTGAGTGCCTCTAAGCACAACCGCCGGCCCCATGTGAATAGTGCCGTCGAAGAAAGAAATTGGCGATGGCTTTGTAGCTGCTAGGCTCAGAACTTCTTTCCAAAGCTCAGTGCATTCCTTTGATAATGCCATTACCGCCTTCAGCTTATTCGGATCGAACTTATTGCCCGATATTTCCTCTAACTCGACCGCCATGCCCTCAATCTGCTTTGCCACCGATTCGATTATAACGTCATTTACCTCCGTTGGAGTCCGCGGCGTGTTAACCCCAATCAACGGAACTTTAAACTCATAGGCATACCATGCCATCCAGTCCTGCACATCGCGGCATTGATTCGTATTAAACACCAGTACATCCGGCTTCGGAACGCTTTTGATGCCATATGCCTTCGTCAGAGGGGTATTATTGGTCAGATAAGAGCCAATGTCGGACGTTAAATACGAACAAATGTCCGGCGAATAGCCAATGGCATTCGCATAGGGAATCAAATCGGTTGCTATCCTCGTTGCACCGAGCATCGCACCGTGATTCTCCGGATAATAGACCAGAAAACCGAATGAATGAAGCAGCTCCGCCGGCCCTACGCTCGTACACCAGGCTATTTTCCTGTCCCTGGATTTCGAGGCATCGTCGAGTTCATGGAAATACTCAGCCATGTATTTATTCATCAGGCCGGTGGCCTCTATTTTCTTTCTGATTGGCTTTATTTCTTGTGTCATTTAGTTCTTCCTCATAAAAATGTAATGATTGCCTGTGTTAATCTTTTGTTTTTAATCTTTTGTTATTATTAATTGTTAGTTTTATTGTCATCCCCCTTTATCCCCCTTCAAAGGGGGAAAATGACATATTCTCCATTCACTTACTTTATTACTCATAAATGAGCCTTCATTACTCATAAATGAGCCTTTCCCGTTCGTAATATTACCTTGACAAGAAATCATCTTCCCATTCCCCTTAGTCAAGATTCGCAAAAGGATTATTAATCATTGCTGTCTGCTCTCCAATGCAAAAAGGGCAGCGCCCAACGCCCCGGTCAGTTGTGGCAATTTCGGCACCAATATCTCACTTTGGATAAGTTCTTCCGTCATTTTCACAAGATACGGATTATATGCAACAACGCCGCCAGTCATCAGCACTTTATCAGTCAATGAATCCATTTCGAGCACCCTTTTGATTACCGAATAGAAGATGCCTTTCATCAAATCGGCCAATGGTTTGCCATTCCGAATGTTTTCAAGGACTTCGGTTGCAGAGAAAACCGTGCAGTAGCTGCCGAGTTTTATGATACCCTCCGCATCGGCTGCAAGGCCGTTCATATCTTCGAGCCCGACATCAAGCCGCAGGCACATCTCTTCCAAGAACGCCCCCGTGCCGGCAGCACATTTCCTGTTCATCTTGAAATTCGTACGTTTGCCATTCTCATCTACCTTTATAATCTTATTATCCTGCCCTCCGATGTCGATAATCGTCATTGCGATGGGGAAATAATGATAGCAGCCCTTTGCATGGCAGCCAATTTCGGTACGGCTGCCGGCTGCGAATGTAACATTCTTTCTTCCGTAGCCGGTTGAGTAGGCAATCCGAATCTCGCTTTTGTCTGCATGTGCCATGGATAGGGCTTCTGCAAGGCAAAGGTTGGAGCTGAGGGTGAAATTCGTTCCTGATTTCCGCACATTCCAGCCGAGGATGTTCTTATCGCTATCTATAATAGCCGCTTTGGTTCTTGAGGCCCCCACATCTACGCCTGCAAATATAATTCTTTCGGCCAACTTATTCCTCATTTATTCTAATTTAAACTATCTTGGAGCTTTCTGTGCTTTCCGATAAGCAGGAATTGCATTCTTTCTTGGTTACGAAGCTCGGGACGGAATATTTTTTGCGAAGCATCAAGTATAAATTCATTTTAATTCCCGTTTACAACTTCAAAATCTATTTAGTTTGCTCTTCCGTTGAATCTTTTAGAAGGCAAAGCAATGCAATAATTCAGCCGGGGCTGGTTACAAAAGCGAACTGCGTACTGGTAAATGGAATATAACGTTTACTGGGATGCCACCTCGCCTAAGGAAATAAGGTTTGTGATCTATTTTGCAACTACCATTGTTTGGGTAAGTACCGCAGTAGGAGTTTCCAGTACATAAAAATATATGCCATTGGCCAAATCCGTTAGGTTGATACTAAAAGCATACTCACCGGGCTGATCAAAGCCTGATAATATGTCAATTATTCTTTCGCCAAGCGAGTTCATCAAATATAAATTAGATGGAGCCTCTTCAATAATTCCAAATTCAATATTCGAAATGTCCGCAGCGGGATTGGGATAGCCTGAATTAAGAAACAATCTGCCGTTATCGGAAAACAGCCGGATGCCAGCACTCTTGCATATATCCACAAGGCAGAACCTGCCCGTTTCCGTAGCAATCGTAGTGCCAGGGCAATCCCAATCAAATTCATCAATAACTATATCGGTGCATTCGGCATTGCCAAATGTTGTAATAAACTTCAGTTCCGTCAGTAAATTATCCAGAGAATTGCCCTCAATATCTATTGTTAGGAAATCACCATTGATAACGCCATCGTATGTTAGGCCCGTTGGAGTTAATAAAGATTTATTAAACGTAATTTTAGCCTTATAACCACCCAATTCGCAATCTCCGGGATTAATTTGCGAAATAATTTCGATCGGCACTCGTATAGTGTCGCCGGTTTCTCCGGCGGAATTCGAAATACTTAGCATCGTTTCGGCTTCATAGTAATCAATTCGGATTTCACTATAGCCGGGGCATTCGATATTGTTATAAATAGAAACGGAATATTTCCCCGAATCACTAACTACTATCGTTCGACTTGTTGAGCCGTCCGACCAAAGGTATTCATATCCGTGAGGTGCTGTTAGCGTAATATCTTCACAAGGGCAAACCGTTGTTCCCCGGTCGCTGACAATCTCAAATTCGGGCACATCAATCGTGGTAATATTCAAAGTATCATATATTTCGCACCCGTATCCATCGGCCACTTTCACGGTATAAGTTATATCCGAAGTAACGGTAGCAACCGGAGCGGGTGAATAGTAATCGCTTAGCCCCGTTTTGGGGAACCATTCGTAACTATACGGCAGCACACCATTAATAGCACCAATGCTAAGAATAGTATCGGTATTGAAACAGACAGTCATATCCGGCAACGGTGTTAAGCCTAAGCTGCATTCGCCATATAATGCAAAATCATCGAGGGCGAAATCATTACCAAAGGCCTCGGTCTCATAATCAACAATTGTAATTTTAAGAGAACTATTTTCTCCCGAATCCCATACGAAAGTAAATTCATCCCATTCGCAAACTCTTTTGTCCAGTACAATTGTATCGGATATTTCCTTGTTATTAAATAGGACAGCCAGCATAGCCGGATTATCAATGAATGTTTTAACGAACCAGAAAGAGAAAGAATAAAGAGTATTTGGCCTGATATTGCGAATTGTTTGCGACCAAATATAAAATTCATAAATGTCAGAGGAATCATTTGGATTAATAATCATTTGCAGCCCGGAACCGGTTGTATGGTCTGCGCAGCTGGGTTGAACATTATGCACTTCATTCGGAGTAGTGCTAATTGAATACCGCCCAATACTATAGAGTTCATTTTGCTGGCCAATAATATCTGGAACGTATATTAGGCCGGAAGTAAAATCGACATTGCCTTGTTCGAAATCGCCATTGTCAATCAAATTAAGCAGGCCGAATTTATCCTGGCAATTAAGTTCAACGGGGGAAAAAGCGGAATTTGCTAAAATGATTATTACAATTATTTCCGCAAGTCTATGAAAATGATAGATTCGTTTCGATAGCATATTAAATATCACCTGTTTTTATTTTAACTAAACACAGTTTACTAAATTACACCGTAATATACAAAAAGTTATATATGTTTTCATATCACAAGTGTCCGGTTAAAAATGAGAGCAGTTCCTAATTTATACTCGAAAACAACGTTATGTTATCCGATATGTTGCCAACGACAAATACTATTAAAACCGTAGGGGCAGGTTCTAAACCTGCCCTAATAGCTATTAAAACCGTAGGGGCAGGTTCTAAACCTGCCCTAA
>JAJRTW010000228.1 GCA_024278075.1 Bacteroidota bacterium
AATCACAGTTATAGCCTGTATTTTGCCCTATATAACGCTGGTTTAGATACAATTTCGTATCATAGCAATTATAATAATATTACTTGTCATTCCGGACCCCGTCCGGAATCCATCTTAATATAGCCACATAGTACGTAAATACTGGATTCTGAAACGAGTTCTGCAATGACAAATCATAATTATTAGGTATAAATTAGGAACGTCTCTCTTTTTTAACCGGACACTACTGAATCCATCTCAATAACGTAGCTGCCCGAAATTCATTTGATGCTAATTCCCAATTCCCCCGGGATCTATCAGAATGTTAATTCTTTGTAACTTTATATTAATATTCCCGTAGTGTATTAATGTAAATCTACAGGCACAGTCATTAAAAGCAATGCAAAATCCACAACAGGTTACTTCGAAGATTACTTCAAAAAAATATTTATTATAGATGTACCAATTTGTTCAATTTATCGGCGGTGATATTATGAAAGCCAACACATTACTTTTAGCCCTTACTTTTATTATTTTCGGTTTAACTAAAACTTCCGCTTGCGGCAGTGGCAGCACATTAACCCCGCAGGGAATAACGCTATCGTCAATCGAATTAACCCGGCCCGGAATCATTGACAATCAGGGATTGCTTCGGCTTTCCGAGGAAAAGAAGATGGCATCGGAAATGCTTAATCTTGTTATCAATCAATCAATCCGAAGTATAACAATATATTCGATACAGAACGAGTTCAGAAACTCTTTTACTTATGATGGAAAAGGGAATAAACTGACGCTATTGGACCAGGAAAATATTGACGGCGATTGGGTGAACCTAACCCGGGTCACTTGGGAATTTGATGGGAATGACAACATTTTGAATTCCATTTCTGAAACATGGATTATTGATGCATGGGCAGCCACGCAAAGAGAAACTTTGGAGTATAACGCCGATGGTTTTAGGACTATGCGGATTGCCGAAAGGTATATCAGTGGCAGCTGGGTCTATGAGCTCAGAAGCAAATATGGTTATGATGAGAATAATAATTTGACAAGCTATATAAACGAAACCTGGAATATTAGCGAGTGGTTGGGCACAGTTCGTAAATCAATGGAGTATGACCAGAATGGAAATCTGATTTCCGAGATTACCGAAAGCTGGTTAAATAATCAATGGACGAAAACGACCCAATACGTCTTCACTTATAACCAGAATAACCAACGGACATCAGTTGGAATGAATAATTGGAGTGTAGACCACTGGGAAGGAATGTGGCGCCTTAATTTTGCTTACAACTCCGAAGGGGATGCACTAACTCATTTGTACGAGCAATGGAACGGCCAGGCCTGGGAGAACAGCCAATTGTGGACATTCGAATATAACGAATCCCATTTGAATACGTTATTAGACGTAAAAGCATGGACAGGTGACGCTTGGGTGAACAATTATCAGTATATTTATAATTATGACGACAATGGAAATATGACCGAGTTCCGCAATGAAGCCTGGGACGAGACGGATTGGCGCAAAGTTTCCCGAAATACTTACGAATATGATGGCAACAATAACATGACATCACATATTGCGGAATTTGCCAATGGCGACGAGTGGGTTTACAATAATAAGATTACATATTCCTATGATGTTAACAGCAACCTTTTGGAAGAGACCGCCGAAATTTGGATAGACTCGCAATGGGAAAATGTAACAAAATTCAATTATGAATATAATGAACTCGGCAATATGGAAACATGGGAAAGCAAAAGATGGCAAGGCGGCCAGTGGTCAGATTTCTCCGGCCAGGTGGAATTCACCGATTACAAAGAAAGGCAGTATAGGTACTACGGCCATCGCATGGAGATAGAGTACTATCCTCTGAGCTCTGTTCCGGATGGAAGCAAAATTGCCATGTCTCCACCCTATCCCAACCCATTTTCCGAATCCACAACTATCAACTACGATATGACAAATCCCGGACATTTAGTGCTTAAAGTATATGATGTGCTGGGCAATGAAGTGGCCGAGTTGGTGAATGAATACCGGGATGCAGGCAACTACTCGGCTGTGTTCAATGCCGGCAGCCACCCCGAAGGCATGTATTATTATACAATCCGGATTGGCAATAGAATCGAGAGCGGGAAGATGATTTTATTTAGGTAATTTGAAACTTCTGAAAAATTCGATTCTTGCTTTCATTGCTCCCCAAATAGTTCGAGTGAAAAACGTCATTCAGAGCGTAACCCAGCCACCTGTGGCGTAGTGGAGCGAAGAATCCATAAGCCGCATGAGAACTGGATTCTTCATGGAGTTTATCCTGAGCCAGGCCGATCGTGTCTATAGTTCGACTCCGCTCACTATGACACTATAATAGTCACCCTGAGCTTTTCCGAAGGGTTCTGAATGACAGTCCATAGCTCGTAGGAACAGCAGGGGCGAACGGCCGAATGCCCCTGCGCTATATCAACCAGGGAAATTATACCAAAGCCCTGAGAGTTTCAATATTAATTTTGATTTAACCCGTGTTATTCATAAAATCAGTAGTGTCCGGTTAAAAATGAGAGACGTTCCTAATTTATACCTAATAATTATGATTTGTCATTGCGGAACTCGTTTCAGAATCCAGTATTCACGTGCTATGTGGCTATATTAAGATGGATTCCGGACGGGGTCC
>JAJRTW010000229.1 GCA_024278075.1 Bacteroidota bacterium
AGACTGGTTCAAGTTTTCATACGATAGCAATAATTATTATATCAGAGTAGTAGGTTACAGATCAAGTACAGAAGGAGCTTATGGCTTACGGGTAAATATGACTGGTTCGACAGTCACCATTGAAACTTATCAGGTCAATGGCTCAACAGATACAAAATTGTATCTATACGATTCAGATATAACAGCACTTGCTTATAATGATGACCACACCGGATTATTTTCAAGAATAATGCAAAACTTGGGAAACAGTTTGCCAACAGATTCATTCGAGAGTAATAAAACTGCAAATAGTCCAAAGGACGTTTCGGAAAACTGGGATGAGAATCTTAACCTTAATGTTTATCCTAATCCGGCGACAGATATTTTAACTATTGAAGTAAGTTCAGGAACTAAAATTGATGAAGTTGCCATTGTAGATATATCTGGTAAAATGGTTCGCAATTGGGATAATTCTACTTCGAACACTCAATTTGATGTTTCTTCTTTTAATACTGGAAATTATGTTTTGCTGATTAGAACAAGAACAGGGCTATATTTCAAGAAAATAAACATAGTACGTTAATTCATCTGAAAAAATGTAAAAGCACCTTATTATAGGTGCTTTTTTTATGAAATATTGCACTTAGTAATTTTCGAATAGTGAGTATAATACTTAAAATATAAAAAAAGTTGAAACCGATTCCCAAATGATGGATAAATGGTGTAAAGAAATCAGTTATTCATATTATTTGGTGTTCAAAATGTTAAGTCTCATATTCAGAGTTATATCAATGGTTTTTGATTGGCGTACATTAATTAGAAAACTTAAAGGTGAACCTACAATAGATGTAGCTTTCATTTCAAATTTAAGGGATAAAGAAGACAAGAAAAGATTTATTGGTGTATTGAAACCCCGTGGTGGATTCACACCAATGCAAAGATATTGGTTAGATCGAACTACATCCGGGCGTTGCATTTGCATAGACAGCACGGCAGAAGAACTATATTCACTGAGCGGTAGAAAAAGAGCAAGAGAACAATTCAAAGCTGCTGTTGAATGGGCAGGTCAAAAAGGAGCTAAAGTAATCCTTTCAGCTGCATCTACTAAAAGACTCTTTGGAAGAGACGGACATGATTTGAAAGAGGAATTCCCTGAAATGATTTTTACTATTGGGGATAATGGAACAGGTCTTATTCTGAAAAATGAAACACTTAAAACTTTTGAAAGTTCAGGTATTAACCCTACAAATTCAATAATTGCTGTTATTGCTCCTTATGGGATTTTGGGTGAGTATATGGTAAAGTCATTAGTATCAAAGGGATACGATGTGGTAGGTATCGGGAGGAATATCTCGGGTTTGGAACGTGTGATGAAAGAATATGAAATAGAAGTTTTTGAAAATATCCGGGATGCAGGCAAGGTTGATGCTATTATTGCTTGTACTCATTCTGAAAAGGCCAGGTTGAATCATGAAGATATTGATTTTATTCGTAAGTCCAATAGAAAGCTTCTTGTTGTTGACGTAGCCGAGCCAGCGAATCTTACGAGAGAAGAATATTCAAAATGCAGCGAAAAAGTAATCAGAATTGATGCTGGAAATGCATATTCCGCAAGATTGAAAGCTGTGATGGGACCATTAGCTAATAGGATTATAAGGTTATCAAAAGGTGTTCTTTTCGGATGTTTTTCAGAAGCATTTGCCCTAACTGCTGCATTAAAAAACGGACAAGAAAATAAAATAAAGAACACAGATTGGTTCAAGGTCAATAGTGAAAATGCTGATTTTGTAGAATCAGTATTTGAAAATGTTAAATTTACCGTTCCAACGCCAAGATGCTTCGGTAAAACCGTTAAGAATCTGAATCTTGATGAAAAAAGATCTGATATTAATCCCCCAGAATCACAAAGCCGCCCCAATAGCGTGGATGAGAGTATTTCCTGCTGTTTGCAAGCTTCCTTTGGGCAGTTCTGAATGATTGCCGGATATTGTTTGTTTGCATCCAGCTTTTATAAAATTCGGCCATTAATTCCCTGGTTGCGTTGTCATCAACTTCCCACAGGCTCATTATTAAACTCTTTGCACCGGCAACTAAAAACGCTCTTTGTAAACCATAAACCCCTTCGCCGTTCCTAACTTCACCCAAGCCTGTCTCACATGCTGACAATACAACCAAATCCGTGTTGTCAAGGTTCATGTTCATTACTTCATAAGCTGTTAGTATCCCATCCTCTGGCATGCTCAATAAAGCGTCATAGTTCTTTTCATTTACCAATTCGATTGTTTTATTGGCGCCTGAAAATACAAGGCCAGATCTTAATAATGGGTTTTCTGTCCTTTTTTGTTCAATCATCATTGTATTGCCGCTCAATTCAATATCTTCATCGAAGAAGCCATGCGTGGCAATATGAAGAACTTTCGGATTGTTTACAGATTTAACTGCCCGTTCGGTTGCGGTATCACCAACAAAAACGATTGTTTCCCATTTATTGCTGCTTAATAATCTGGAGATGTCATTTACTTCATCTTCCGTTCCTTTCAGGGGCTGCCATTCCTTGTTAGCAGATGAACGGGTTAGGTTGTAGTTAAACGGACTGTCAATTGGTTCATCGAAAAGCGACGCATACTGTTTGGCTATTGTCGTATCAAGGTCATAGTTTGGGTTGCCAAAGAGGGCAGCAATTTGTTGAGAGTCTTCTGTTTTATCAAATTTACGTTCGATCAAATCCCTGGTGCTTGTTACAAGGTGGATGTCAATATTATCAACAAGATTGTTGCCATTATCTGCAACCAGGGTATTTAAATTAATCTTGTTATAAATGCCGTCAACAGATAAATAAACCTTATTTATCCCGACAAGTTTCTCTTGTATTCTCGACCAGTATTTTTGATAAAGATGATTAAGCCTATTTGGTAAACTTGATAAGTATGATTTAAACTTGGAATAATCATTTGTTGTTGAATCAGGTGGGTTTATTGCATTGGTATAATCTGTAAAATATTTTCCTTCGAGTTCGTTGCTATTTTCCATAATCACTATTTCAGGGTTGTCCGGTGTGCTATTCTTGATTATTAAAGCAACATAATAAATCTTATCAGTCCATCCATTAACAAAAAGATTGAACCTTAATATTTCAACGCTGGCTTCATCTTTTTTTAGATTATTTTTAATATTTTTCCATGTTAGGTCTTTTTTTAAATATTCTTTTTTGAATGCTAAGGATTTTTTTGAAATTTCTTTTTCTAAAGTATTAACCTGGTTTTCAATTGAATCAACATTTCTCTTTAGAGTTTCGGATTCGCTCTTCGAAAAGTGATATAGCTTTGCTAACTTTTCTTTTAATGATTTCCATTTTGCAAATTTCTCAATAAGAATATCATCTTTACTATTATATATCTCGTTTCTAACTTTTAATGAACTATTTAAAAGCACTGCTTTTGTAGCCAATTGATAGTTATACATTTGGGATAATATTTCCGGATTCTCAGGCCACCTATGAAGAACAAAATTATTATATAAGTCGAACCTTTCCTTCAACTGTGAATAGAATTTGCCCCTCTCATTTTCACTCAAAAAGGGGAAATATGTATCAATTTGTGATAAGTATATTTTCATAGCTTGATGGTAATACTGCTCTGATTGAGAGTAATTCTTTTGAACAAATAAAAGTCCTGCAAGATTATGCAGTGAAGTTGCATATTCGGGGTGTAATTCTCCGTAATATAACGATCTTAAAGCTACAACCTGGTATAAGTATTTATGGGCTTCTTCATAGTCACCAAGAATCCATTCAATAATTCCTAAGGAATTCAAACATGAGAAAAATTGAGGGCTTGTCTTTCCAAATTGTTTTTCAATAGCTGTTTTTGTCCATTTCAATAATTCTTCAGCTTCCTTATAATAACCAAGTGAATAATTAATCATTGCCAGATCGTAATATGAGGTTGTAAATTCCGGATTTGAGCTAACAATAATATTCTCAACTTGCCTAATTTGTTGGAGGATGCTTTTTACTTCCTTATACATCCCTAAAGTAAGATAAAGTTTAGCTAACTGAATTTCTGAATTGATAGTGATGGAATTTACAATTCCAAAGGATTGCCGATAAATTTTCACGGCTTCTTCTATGTGTTCCTTTGCTTTGGAATTGTTGTTCAAAGAAATATAGAGAGAACCTAAATTTAATAATGTATTTGCATAAGTAGGGTCATTTTCCCCTGTTATGTTTTTTTTAATTTCAAGTGCCTCGATAAAGGCTTCTTCGGATTCACTATATCTGCTAAGTGTTTGATTGAGTTTTGCAATGTTGTGAAGGACTTTCGCGTATGATAAATTATTAGTGCCAAATTGCTTTAAATATATTTCCTTAGCTCTGACAAGTAATTTCTCGGCTTCCTTATACTTCCCGATATACTGATACACCGAGCTTAAATTATTCAATGTTTGGGCATAGGACGAATCATTATCTATGAGCAGATCTTCTTTTAATTTCTTCGAAGTAACAAGATTCTCTTCTGCCTTGTATAGTTTTCCTTTCCAAAAATATATTTGTCCGATAAGATCGAGCGATATTGCGTAATTCTTGGGATTGTCTTGGACAGACAGTTTGCGGGCTTTCTCTGCATAAACCAGTGCTTTATCGTACTTCCCTTTCTGAATGTGAAATAATGTACTTTCAATACATTCATCCCAGGATTGAGAGATTAAAGGCTTAATACCGACAATTGCCAGAAGAACAATAGGTGCTAATAATTTCACATATCTCATAATAATTCCTGAATATTTTCTTGATTTACTTAATAATTTCTAATCTGTTAGTTAAAACAAATCCATCTGAACGGAGCCTGTAAAAATTTGTACCTGACGGTAGAGCATACAAATTAACTTCGAATTCATTTCTCCCTTTTATTGATATACCGCTTGAGATTTCCATAACTTTACTACCAAATATGTTAAATATTGATAGATCGTATTTGATTTCGCTTTCACTAATAAATGCAATATTAGTCTTAGCCTGAGCCGGGTTTGGGTAATTTTGCAGTAGAATAACACTGCTATTTATCAGTCTCTTGCCTCCGGCTCTGCATATATCCAAAGTGAACAAGCCGTCTATTTCAATTATAGTTGAATTATTGCTTTCGCCGATTATGTTAGAATTAAATATACCCAATGTAGTTGTGTCTGTATTGCCAAGCATAGCAAGAAATGGATAGTAAACTACTGTATCTTTTTCCGGGATGAAAGGGAATTCGAGAAGGATTTCCCGTGTATCACCTTCCATAATATTATAATTTGTCGGGAATTGGGGATATAAAATATTTGCATTGAATCTCAGATATGATTTGATTCCGGTAGCATCAGTCAGCTCAAGCTTTTCGGGATTCTTTAGATATATCGGCAATTGAACAACATCCCCCATCTTGGCTGAAACATTACCTGCCTGTATAGTTAATTGGCCCGGGCTTTCTTTGGAATCCTGAATGGACCAGACAGAATCGGATATGTCACTTTCTATTAAGCTTTCTTCCACATTCCATATACGTATTGTTCCGTCCATGCTTCCGCTAATAATCCTGCTGCCGTCGGGGCTGTAGCTCACGCTTTTAACGTTCCAGGTATGGCCTGATAGTGACATTATTTCTGCTCCCGTTTTGGCATCCCATATCTTGATTGTGTAATCATAAGAATTCCAGCCTCCGCTCCCACTAACAATCCGGCTGCCGTCGGGACTGTAACTCACGCTATTTACCCAACCAGTATGCCCTAACAGTGTTCTTATTCCATCTCCCGTATTGGCGTCCCATATCTTGATTGTACTGTCCCCGCTTCCACTAACAATCCGGCTGCCGTCGGGGCTGTAACTCACGCTATTAACAACGTCTGTATGTCCTAACAGAGTTCTTATTTCATCTCCTGTATTGGTGTCCCATATCTTGATTGTTGCATCATCACTTCCGCTAACAATCCTGCTGCCGTCCGGGCTGTAACTTACGATATTAACCCTATAAGTATGACCTGAAAACGTTCTTATTTCGGCTCCAGTATCGGCATCCCTTATCTCGATATTACTGCTCCCACAAACAATCCGGCTACCGTCGGGATTGTAACTTATGCTATTAACCGCATAAGTATGACCTGACAACGTTCTTATTTCTGCACCAGTATTGGCATCCCATATCTTGATTGTTCTATCCATACTCCCGCTAACAATCCTGCTGCCGTCGGGGCTGTAGCTCACGCTCATAGCCCAATAGTTATGCCCCGAAAGTGTCCTAATTTCAACTCCCGTATTGGCATCCCATATCTTGATTGATCCAAGCCAACTCCCGCTAACAATCCTGCTACCGTCAGGGCTGTAACTCACGCTACGAACTGAGCTGGTATGTCCCGATAGCGTCCTTATTTCTGCTCCCGTATTGGCATCCCATATCTTGATTGTGCTGTCATGGCTCCCACTAACAATCCTGCTGCCGTTCGGGCTGTAACTCACGCTATTTACCCAAACGGTATACTCCAATGTCATTATTTCGGCTCCCGTATTTGCGTCCCATATCTTGATTGTTTTGTCACCGCTCCCACTAACAATCCTGCTGCCGTCGGGACTGTAACTCACGCTATTAACTCTGTACTCATGCCCCGATAGTGTCCTTATTTCTGCTCCCGTATTGGCATCCCATATCTTGATTGTACTATCAGAGCTCCCGCTGGCTATTCTGCCGCCGTCGGGACTGTAACTCACGCTTGAAACCGAACCTGTATGGCCTGATAGCGTCCTTATTTCAACTCCAGCATTTGCATCCCATATCTTGATTGTGCTGTCATAACTTCCGCTAACAATCCGGTTGCCGTTCGGGCTGTAACTCACACTATTAACCATATAAGTATGACCTGACAACGTTCTTATTTCAGCTCCCGTATTTGCGTCCCATATTTTGATTGTTCCATATGGTAAACCACCACTAACAATTCTGCTGCCGTCGGGGCTGTAACTCACGCTATTAACCCCTCCGCTAGCTCCTGATAGTGTCTTTATTTCAGCTCCCGTATTTGCGTCCCATATCTTAGTTGTTTTATCCCCACTCCCGCTAACAATCCTGCTGCCGTCCGGGCTATAACTCACGCTATTAACCACATAAGTATGACCTGACAACGTTCTTATTTCAGTTCCTGTATTTGCATCCCATATCTTGATTGATCCAAGCCAACTCCCGCTAACAATCTTGCTCCCGTCGGGACTGTAACTCACGCTCCAAACCCAACTGGAATGCCCTGATAGTGTCCTTATTTCTGCACCAGTATTGGCATCCCATATCTTGATTGTTGCATCATCACTTCCGCTAACAATCCTGCTACCGTCAGGGCTGTAACTCACGCTACGAACTGAGCTGGTATGTCCCGATAGCGTCCTTATTTCATCTCCCGTATTTGAGTCCCATATCTTGATTGTATTGTCCCCACTTCCCCCGCTAACAATCCTGCTGCCGTCGGGGCTGTAACTTACGCTGTAAACATCATTGGTATGACCTGATAGGGTTCTTATTTCATCTCCCGTATTTGCGTCCCATATTTTGATTGTTCCATATGGTAAACCACCACTAACAATCCTGCTGCCGTCCGGACTGTAACTCACGCTACGAACAGAGCCTGTATGGCCTGATAGTGTTCTTATTTCATCTCCCGTATTTGCGTCCCATATCTTGATTGTGTTATCGCTACTACTAACAATTCTGCTACCGTCAGGGCTGTAACTTACGTCACTTACAGCGGACGCATGTCCTGATAGTGTCCTTATTTCTGCTCCCGTATTCGCGTCCCATATCTTGATTGTTTTATCATAACTCCCGCTGACAATCCTGCTGCCGTCGGGGCTGTAACTCACGCTCCAAACCCAACTGGAATGCCCTGATAGTGTCCTTATTTCTGCACCAGTATTGGCATCCCATATCTTGATTGTATTGTCATCACTTCCCCCGCTAACAATCCTGCTGCCGTCGGGGCTGTATGCAATACTTTCAACCCAACCGGTATTCTCCCTGATTGAAAGAATTGTATCCCCCGTGGCTATGTCCCAGATAAATATACCGCCGGTACCGCAGGAAGCTAACTTTGTTCCGTCGGGGCTGTAAATAACCTGTTCAAGGCTACCAAAGCCAAGTATCAATACGTCATTTATCCCGGAATTCTGAATCAAAGAAGCCCTTATCAGGCAGCTATCGCTTATTTCATTTGGCACTATCCATTCATAACTTAATCCCGTTGCCACAGCACTTATTACATTCCACCTGCTGCCATTATCAACACTGTACTCAAGCCTTACGGTATCCTCAGCTTCCACTCCTTCCCACACTATTTCAATCGTATCACCCGGAATAAACCGTTCGCCTCCGTTCGGGGAAACAATTCTCAATGATGAGTTAGTCTCCTGATTATACTTTGCGGTTCCATCAGAAGTTCCGAATCCGAAATCATCACCTGAATCCATTGTAATGTCCTGTCCATTCAAAGAACAAATATTACAAGTGATAATGAGAAAAGCCAAGAGTAATTTTATGATTTTCATAATAAGTTCCTATTCATAATCTTTTTAATTATTACTTCCATTTCAAAGGTGATTCAACTTCGACCACAACAGTACGGCTGTAGAACCGCCCCTCGGGAAGATCGTTGTCGAATATCTCAAAAGTTTCTCCCATCCCGCGTGTAAAAGGTATTTGCGAGGCATCGGGCATAAGAACTTTTGCCAGTGTTTTAGCCCTTGCCTCGGATAATTGCCTGTTAAAATCCTCATCGCCAAACCGGTCGGTATATCCCGTAATTAAAACCTTCGAACCGTGGCCTATTCTATCCTTTATAATCTTGGCAATTTTTTCGTTCCCCGTTGATAATTCGGACTGTGCATATTCGAACAGAATAAGGCTGTACCTGTCTATTCGTATATCATCGGTCCCCTTTGTTTTTTTATCAACAATAGTAATCGGCTTAAATCGAATTGTCTCGCTGTTCGTTTGAAATTCAGCACCCATAATATCTCTAACCGACATATAGAATTCAACCTGCTCCGAGCTTTGTGGCAGATATTCCATCTCAGTATTTAAACTCCAATCAACATTCAATGGTGGTGCGGAAGTTCCTTTTAATGTCTTTAGGGCATAGCCGCCGTGGTTAATATCAATTTGCCACGAATTCACCCCCCTTTCCGAATATATTTTCGGATAGAACCTGATGCCTTTAGTTGATACTTTCCTGATGGTATCCTGAGTTATTACCGGCTTCATCATATCCCAATCATCAGAATAGATTTCAACTCTTTGATTTTCTTCCACGCCGTCGGATTCATTGCTTCGCGAAGGCATTTCGGGTAGATTCCGTGCCAGTGTTTGTATCCTCTGAGGTGCAATTCCCCAGGTTGATGTTAGATAATTGCTGATGCTTTCGGCTCGTTTCTGTGATAGCCGGATGCTATTGTTTTCACTATTTCTACCATTATTACAACCAATCAGAGTGATTTTGGATTCAGAATTATCTGTCATCCGCAGTCCGATTATATTTAATATTTGATAATATGTTGGAAGAGTAGATAAATTCGTCAGGTCTTCTTCTAAAAAGATGTTGGTTCCAAATTCCGATAATTTTTTGTATCGCTCAGGTATCTCAAAAGAATTAGCCTCAAAGAATATATAATTTAATATTGGCCTCATATTAGTTGACAAAAACTCTTCGACTTCTATATTAGGGTCAGGATTTTCAAAACCCCTGTCATCTAAAGTAACAGCCCGGACGGATGCAGCCAAGCCGGTTTCGATCGCCTCTGCCTTTTCAGGCGGCACCTCAAAAGAGGCGTATAGAACATCCTTTAGGCTGCCCGTTACTTCAATTAATGATTCTGAAACTTCATATTTTTTAGAACGAACCGGCGGTAATGGCTCAATTGGCAAAGGGAGGTCAGGATAAGGCGGCGGCATGAGTTCGAGTTCCCTATTATCCATTTTACCTGAGCCATATAAATTGTAAATCAATGAAAGTCCCGCTCTGACGGTATAGATATTCCAACTAATATTATTCATTATAGAATTCAATCCGTAATCGATAAATATTTCCGGTGAGAGCATAACCGATCCGGTTGAGTTCAATGGAATATTGTAACTAATTCCACCGGTTATTGAGTAATTCATTCCTCTCAAATCCTCAACAATACCTGAAGTGTCATTACGGGTATTATCATCATCAAGAAATTCTATAGCCGGTTTAATTATCGTTTCTTTTTGATAAAAATCATTTTGCATAAACAGGGAAATCCTGCTTCCCAAATAAATATTGAATTGTCCGAACGGGTTAATTTTTAATAAGGGCTGAATCCCGATAGTTGACATTTTTATATCAAGCGAATGTTCGATTTCACCATCTACCGGTTCACCTCCTATTCCAAATATTGCTGGCTCAATAGATTGTATCAGGGCATTATTTGTTTGAAAATCTGTCCTGAGCTCCAATCCAAAACTATTCGATAGCGGAAGGCCAAATAGAAATCCCCCTGAGAATCCAAAGCCATCGCCGGATTCGAATTTTTCACAGCAATTTGCTACCCCCGGCAGTTGCTGGAAATCTACATTATGGATATTATTGTTTAGGCCACCGCTACCGCCGGAATACCAGATCACATTGGGGCTAACATTCTCGTTGCTTTGAGAATACAGATGATAGGTGCTTATAACAAGCAACAAATTTAAGAGCAATATTTTTCTCAAACCGAATACCACTTTGATTATTCTAAAATATTTATCTGATTATCCACAGTTTATCAGTCATTATGACTTCATTTATTTCAAGTTTGTATATATAAACTCCGGATTGTAAATCACTCACATTAACACTAAAATTATTGTTCCCTTTCTCCGATATTCCCTTGGCAATATCTTTTATTTCATCGCCGTATATATTAAATAATGACAGCCTAAAGGGTTGTGATGAGTCAATATAAAATTCTATAGTTGTTGTTTCGAAAGCCGGGTTCGGGCGGTTTTGCTTTAGATAAACAATGTTTGAATTAATTAATCTCTTGCCTCCCGCTCTGCATATATCCAAAGTGAACATGCCGTCTATTTCGGTGATGTTTATTGAATCCTGAATCTGGTTCAACGAAGTCGTGCCGTAAATATCCAGGATAGTGCTGTCCTGGTTGCCAAGCATAGCCAAGAATGGAAAATATAAAACTGTATCTTTTTCCGGGATGAATGGAAATTCGAGAAGGATTTCCCGTGTATCCCCTTCCATAATATTATAATTAGTCTGAAATTGGGGATATAAAATATTTGCATTGAATCTCAGATATGATTTGATTCCGGTTGCATCAGTCAGCTCAAGTTTTTCGGGGTTCTTAATGTATATCGGCAGTTGCACTATAACACCATTCTTGGCAGAAATGTCACCTGCCTGAATAGTTAATTGGCCCGGGCTTTCTTTAATACGGGCAAAGAAAAGCAGTTCAATTGAATTGCCACAAGTATCGGATAGCTCAAATATTTCTTCATAAGTGGTATCTGAATTGTAATCATTAAGCACAACCAACGCCGATGATGCCTGCCCGGGAGGAGTTGGGTTGGGTAATATTGATTTTATATGAAAATTACCAATATCTATAGGTGTTGCCCACGTTAACGGGTAGGTTCCGGTATTCATAATATCAAATGTAACGTTCTCTTTTAATTTTCCATCACTGTCGGTTAATTCAATATAGGTTTCCGATAACTCGAATGCTACACTGTCTTTTCTTCCGGTAAGAGAGATGAATGTTAAGCTATCTTGGGCATTATACGCATTAGATTTTATTTCAAGAGTGGCTGATGATGGACCAATTTGTATTGGTTTAAATATTACTTCAATACTATCCAGCCCGCCCGGAGGAATATTAATCAATGAGAATGGCTTCTCCAATTCAAAATTTTCATCATTTATTTGAATAGAAAGAACATCTAAAATGGCCTCACCGGTATTTTTAATATGTATTGTTCTTTTTGTTTCTTTTTCACAAATTAAATTGCCAAAGGATAATGACTCCACTTCCAATATAGCTTTCTTGGAAGCCTGAATGGACCAGACAGAGTCTGAAATGTCACTTATTATAGAGCTTCCTTCCAAATTCCATATTCTTAATGTTCCATCACCGCTCCCACTAACAATCTGGCTGCCATCGGGACTGTAACTTACGCTACTAACAAACAAGGTATGCCCCGACAGTGTCCTTATTTCAGATCCTGTATTTGAGTCCCATATCTTGATTGTATTGTCCCCACTTCCACTTACAATCTTGCTGCCGTCCGGGCTGTAACTCACGCTATAAACATTTAATTTATGACCTGATAGTGTCCTTATTTCAGATACTGTATTTGAGTCCCATATCTTGATTGTGTTATCCCGACTCCCGCTAACAATCCGGCTGCCGTCCGGGCTGTAGCTCACGCTATAAACATCGTTTGTATGCCCGGATAGTGTCCTTATTTCCGCACCTGTATTCGCGTCCCATATCTTGATTGTGTTATCCCAACTCCCGCTAACAATCCGGCCGCCGTCCGGGCTGTAACTCACGCTACTAACACCAACCGGATGACCTGAAAATGTTCTTATTTCAACTCCCGTATTGGCGTCCCATATCTTGATTGTGTTATCCCAGTACCCGCTCCCGCTAACAATCCTGTTGCCGTCGGGACTGTAACTCACGCTATTAACCCCAAATGTATGCCCTGATAGAGTTCTTATTTCTGCACCCGTATTCGCGTCCCATATCTTGATTGTTTTATCTGAACTCCCGCTAACAATCCTGCTGCCGTCGGGGCTGTAAGCAATAGAATAAACATAACCGGTGTTTTCTCTGATTGAAAGAATTGTGTCCTCCGTGGCAATGTCCCAAATAAATATACCGCCGCCACCACATGAAGCGAGCCTTGTTCCGTCCGGGCTGTATATAACCTGGCTAAGAGTTCCCAAACCAAGTATCATTACGTCATCAATCTGCCCTGAGGAGACCCTTATCAAACAGCTATCGCTTATTTCATTTGGCACTATCCATTCATAACTTAATCCCGTTGCCACAGCACTTATTACATTCCACCTGCTGCCATTATCAACACTGTACTCTAGCCTTACGGTATCCTCTGCTTCCACTCCTTCCCACACTATTTCAATTGTATCGCCGGGAATAAACCGTTCGCCTCCGTTCGGGGAAAGAATTCTCAAAGATGAGTTAGCCACCTGATTATTCTTTGTGGTATCGTCAGATATTTCTAACCCGGTATTACCCCCTAAGTCCGTTGTAATATCCTGTCCATTCAAAGAACAAACATTACAAGTGATAAAGAGAGAAGCCAAGAGTAATTTTATTATCTTCATTTAGCGCTCAGGATTGTATTTAAATTTAGAGACTTCTGAAAAATTCGATTTATGTGGTCATTCCTGCGCTGGGCAGAATCTATTCCTCGCATAAATACTGGATTCCCGTTTTCACGGGAATGACAATTTGTCTATTATTCAGAAGTCCCATTTAATAAAGTGATAGGAATTATTTCGAAATCTATGGCCTTATTTCAGAAACTGCAGCCTCTGAAAAACCTCGTAATCTATATCATCGTATAGTTTCGTTAGGTTGATCTTTTTTGTGGTTTGTGGTTTTGATTTTTGTGACTCAACTTTGACGTCGATTTTCTTTGTTGATGTGTTATATTTAAAGGTCATTCGGCTCTGCTTGCTTGCGTTCTCCTTGTTTAACAGCCATTCGGTTACAATTACGTTGCCTGATTTAACCTTTGCAATTGATACACCATGATCCTTCAATACATTTTGTATCATTGTGAAAGCTATATCCAATCGTTTATCAAAGCTTGTTTTAGATTCTCCCTTTCCCCTGTCCGTGTATTCAATTGGTAGGGAGCCAAAATCATTTTCTTCAATCTCATCATCCGAAACGAAATCACTTTCTTCGGGTATTATTACAGTTTCAATTTCTTCTTCTATGGCTTGCCCTTCGTCTTTGGGGATACTGCTTTCACTGTCGTCAACTGATTGCTCTTTATTATCAGCGTACTCAACATTATCGTCATCGGTGATATTCTGTTGTGATTCTTTTGATACCTTATCATCAGTAATTAGATTTTCTTCAGCTATTGTATTATTTATGGGTTGTTCCGTTTCAGTTATTAATGCAAGGCTTGGCTGCTCTTCAGTAGTATCCCACATAAGAATTATTGCAGAAATGAGAATAATAACCGAAGTAACCATCCCAAACTGAGGTGATAACACCCTGTACCCGCCAATTATCATTGAATCAGATATTCTCGAGAATGTTTCCCGTCCGCTCAACAAAGCTTGGCGAAAAAAATTTAATTTCATCTCCTTTTCCTCTGCTTCATGTAAGTTTAATATACGCCTCGCAACAGCCCTGTCATCAACTTCAGAGTGGTCAATCTTTGGCAGAGATCGCTTGTGATTCTCAATGAAGCTATCTAAATCAAATTCTTTTCTCTTTTTCATAGCAATCTTCTTCTGAATGCGTTAATCAAATTCATTATTAAGATAAATATTTAGGCAAAGTTTTTTTCAACTTTTTTCGCCCCCTGTCGAGCCATGTTTTTACAGTCCCCTCCGGTTTATCGAGTGTGATCGCAATGTATTTAATACTCAATTCACCAAAATAGTATAGCAATATAACATCCTGATAGTCCTGTGGCAGTCTTTTAATTGCTTTGCTAATGGCATTAGTTCTTTCAACCTCCTGGAAATTAATTTCCGGATTTCTTTCTTCCACACCAAAAACCGGGCTGCCACCGTCAGTATTCTCCATCGTACTGCTCCTGTAAAACTTCTTATTGTCTCTAATCCATTTAAGAGCTTCATTTTTTGCAATCGTAAATATCAGATTGGAGATTTTCCCCTTTTTCGGATCAAAGCTGTCTTTTTTTCTTAGAACTTTAATCCAGGTCTCCTGCTGAAGATCTTCAGCAACATCCCTATCTGCAACAATATTGCAAAGCATTTTCAATAGCCAAGGCTTCACAATAATGAACAATTCCTCAAAGCTGTTCTTATTGCCATTGTCTCTATAATCGCAAAATAATTGATCTTCAATCGAAATAGTTGCTACACCCATATATCCCTGAGTTTCTTTTTGGTTTCAAAAAAATATTTTTTCTCAATATACACATGGAGTCATTTGATTGGAGCTTTATGAATCTACCCTATGATTATAAATATAAGGAAAAATCCGACATTTGACACTTCAGAAGTAAAATTAATAAGAAAAAGATGAAACCAAATCATATTTCATGGATAAATGAACGGGAAATGAAAAACTAAAAGTATCGCTGTAGGAGCTATAATGAGACAATTCTTAAATGTAAAAACAGAAAAAAATGACATTAGATATTTTAAAGTATAATAAAGAAATATGCTTACAATGGAGAACCATTGAAACAATTAATAATGGCAAGAATTTACTAACTTGAAGTCTGAAATTATGATTGTTAGTATATGTTCATAAAAGAAATCGGTTAACAGAACAATCATAATATGTAGGAATGGAATTTTAAAGAGTATATCTATTCCTGAATCCAAGTGATAATCAAAGAAATATTATGAAAATAACAATAGAAGGACTAATGATATGTTGAAAAAAGCTACTCTAATAGTATTATTTCTTTCTCTGACTTCAGCATTTTACTCATACTACCCGCAATTATCAACAATTTCAAAAATAATCTATGAGTTAGGTTGCGACCCAAAAGGAGTGAATGAAAGTATTTTTGGGAATTTTATTTTTTTATATCACGGTAGCGTTGGTTCAAGAAAAACTGGTTATATGAGCTACTCCCCAAAATTTGAACAGGTAGTTAAGGTGGAAAAACCGTAAATTACCTAACCAAGAAATGAGGAGAGAAATGACAAGATTACGCAAGAATTACAGCAGCAAATTTAAAAAGCAAGTTGCCCTGGAATCAATCAAGGAGCTTAAAACGATCAGCGAAATATCGGCTGAATACGGTGTCCACCCGAATCAAATATCAAATTGGAAGAAACAATTATTCGCAGGCGCAGAAGATATTTTCAAGGGCAAAAGACAAAAGGCAGAGGCCGCAACAGATAAAACCGAAGCAATTCTATATGAGGAAATCGGACGATTGAAAGTAGAATTAGACTGGCTTAAAAAAAAATCTTGCTTATGATGTTGAAACAAAGAGAAAGCTAATAGATGCTGATCGCCCGAAAATAAGCATAAGCCGGCAATGCGAATTATTGGGGATAAGCCGTGGAAGTTATTATTACAAGCCATTGGGTGAAAGCGAGGAAAACCTTCACTACATGCGGCTTCTCGACGAGCAGTATTTAAAAACTCCATTTTATGGAGTGCCGAAAATGACTCAATATTTACGTTCATTGAAATATCATGTAAACCCCAAGCGGGTAAGGCGTTTGATGCGAAAAATGGGATTGGAAGCGATCTACCCGAAGCCAAACCTGAGCAAGCCAAATAAGGAGCATAAAATATATCCCTATTTGTTAAAAGATTTGAAGATCGAACGGATCAACCAGGTATGGAGCAGCGATATAACGTATCTGCCGATGGCAAAGGGATATTTATATCTTGTTGCGATAATAGATATTTACAGCCGTTACGTGTTGTCGTGGGAATTGTCCAACAGTCTGGAAAACAGCTTTTGCATCAATGCTTTAGAGAAGGCTCTGGCCGGTTGCAAGCCTGAGATATTCAATACTGACCAAGGGAGTCAGTTTACCAGTAATGATTATACGAAAGTCTTGAAAACACATTCAATCAAGATCAGCATGGATGGCAAGGGGCGTGCAATAGACAATGTGTTCATAGAAAGGCTGTGGAGGAGCTTGAAGTATTGTAAAGCCTCATATGGAATAAGACAAACCGGCTAATGATAAATTTATTATATTGTAGAAATATATTTTGGAGTTATTATGGCCAACAATCCACGCTTTACCGCTGAACAAAAAGTTAT
>JAJRTW010000230.1 GCA_024278075.1 Bacteroidota bacterium
AGGAGTCGCTGAGGGATTTGAAGACTCAGGAAAGGATTAATGACGGTAATGAATTGTATGGATTTGTGGCGCTATACTGCGAGATTGGGAAAATTATCTGGCAGGATGTGGACGAGGCGAAGTATAATGATTATGTAATCTATCCGGCGGTGCAATCATCGCTTTCGAAGCCGCAGAATTTGGCCGCCGCAGTTGATCCGGTGAATGTTGCGCCGGTTACATTGAGTTGGGATTTGGTTGCCGAGGCTACGTCGTATGATGTATATTATAATATTGCCGAAACGGGTGCTCCGGCAGGGAGTTTCACGCTTTTGAATAATTTTCCAACTTCTCCGGCGATGGTTCCGCCGATTTTAGAGAAGCGGAATTACTATAAAATCAAGGCGAAAAATGATACGGATACGAGTCCGTACAGTGATATTGTGTTTTTGGATGTGCCGGCGGCGCCTTGATGTGGGGATAATTTGCAATATACTATTAAAAAAGGAGTGGCCGCTTAATTGTATGAGAAATAAGCAGCTACTCCTTGTTAGCTTAGCGGTAATTAGTTATAGCCGCCCCTACGCTTCCAGATCTTCCACCAAATCGGCAGCTCTTTTGCATCCGGCCAGCCCGACAATGACGTCATCATAATGATCGGCAATGACCGCAACGCTATTAATAGTTGTCATAAATTCATTTTCGTCGAGATGAGTGCCGGCGATAGAGTGTGCGAACGTAATCGTATCGTCAAAAAGCAGTCCGAATGAGCCAAAATGAAGCTCGGCATTCTTGCGCAGCAGAAATTTCATCAATTTATCATCGACCTTAGCGCCAGAAACCACTTGGGAGAGGAATTCAATGCAAGTTTCGTTCTCAGTATATGAAAGCACCATGATCATAATCTGAGTTGAGCCGCGGGAAATCGTATATGCACCATTTCCGAAGTTGAGATTATCGGGAAAATGCTTGGCAAGAATCGCTTCGACTTTGGCCATTGTGCTTTTGAGGAGTGCGTCGGGCGTGTGGACGGATTCCTTTAGTTCCGGATCATTGGCGTTCTTATTATTTTCAATATTACTATTATTTATATTATTATCATTCATTGGAGAAGCTCCTGTTTTTTTTCAATAATCAATATATAAATTCAAATCAAACAAAGCAAATCTATTCGGCGGAACAAATTACTTACTCATCTTAGCTTTTAATTGAGCCAGTTCGTCGTCGACCCCCGGGCCGGCGGCAAGTTGCTTGAATTCATCCTCAAGGCTGGTGTCCTCGCCGGCGAGTTCACCGAAAGCCTCTGCCTCTGCCTCCATCGTCTCCACTTTGGATTCCAATTTATCGAATTTGCTGAAGGCATCCGAGCCGACTCCGCCCATGGATTGCGAAAGCATCTTCTGTGCCTTTGCGGCCTGCGAGCGTGCGATCAAAGTGTTCTGCCGGCTGCGAGCTTCGTCGAGTTTGCTTTTCAGAGAGCCAAGCTGCGAGCGAAGTTTCAGGGCGGTCTGCCTTGCCTGCTCGTAGATCGGGGCGAGATCGTCGGCGTTGCGCTGGGCTACGGCCTTCTTCTCGAGTGCGGCTTTGGCGAGGTCTTCGCGATTAGCACTAAGAGCCTGAATTGCTTTTTGCTCCCAATTGCCAATATCTTTTTTGGCTTTTTCGAGCTTCCTTTCCAATGATTTTTCGTTCGAGACTGCCTTGGCAACCGAAAGCGTCGCTTTATTGACGGACTCTTCCATTTCAATAACCATCTGCTTCAGCATTTTCTCGGGGTCTTCCGCCTTGTCGAGCACATCGTTCACATTTGCCTTGAACACATCTGCAATACGGCCAAATATTCCCATCCTAACCTCTCACATTAATCAAATAAAATTATTTATTATCTGTCTATAATTCAAATTACGAAATATACTTTCCAAATCCATCTGGAAATTTCTATTTTTGTTCTTTAGTAAATTAATTAAACGTATTTATATACATTATTATTTCAGGTGTTGCACCTGAAATATAGCCTTGAGCTGGATTCAATAGCCAGTTGAAACAACTGGCTGAACGAGAATCCGGTATTTATGCGAGGAATGGATTCCTGGTTAGGCAGATATAAGAAAACTACCAAGCAATGTCATGCTGAATTTATTTCAGCATCCAAATATCGCATGAATACTGGCTTGTAGATTCTGAAACGAGTTCAGAATGACAATTTAGAGAACTTTTCATACAGTTGGTTATTAACGAATGACAGCACTAAACAAATTTTTCAGAAGCCTCGACTTATGAAACGGCAATTTATTTTAAGGAGAATCAAATGAAATTTAATATGCAAAATATGCAGGGTATGCTCCAGCAGGCACAGAAGATGCAGGAGGAAATGGAGAAGATGAAAAGCGAGATGAATGCTAAGGAAGTAACCGCAGATGCCGGCGGAGGCATGGTTGAAGTAACTATGCGAGGCTCCGGCGATTTGGTTTCGCTCAAAATCGCAAAGGAAATTGTTGACCCGAATGAGATTGAGATGCTTGAGGATTTGGTGCTGGCGGCTGTCAACAAAGCAAAGAAGGATGTTGACAATATGGTATCGCAGGAGATGGGAAAATTTGGCGGGATGATGCCGGACCTCTCGGGATTGAACCTGGGGCTTTAGATTTCCATCGTTGTGTGGCTTTCGGCGCATCTCGAATACGGATTAATTCCTCATGCCAATTGCAAGAGAAAAAGGCTATTGCAATATGAAAGTTATAGTATTTGAAATATATTATTACTAACTTATTTATCTATACAAACTTTGATGTATGTTGGAATTTGAGAGACAATGACAATGAAAATCGTGGCTGTATTGACAATGTGTTCATTTTTCGTGTTGGGGCTTGCTTATGATGGGAATAAGAATACAAATAATCAAAATAAAATGGGAAGAATAATAATTCAGAAAGCAACACTTAATTGTTCAGCAGAAAAAGCTTTTGAAATGTTTACTGACAACAAGTATTTAGAAAGCTGGTTGACAGCAGAGGCGAACGTTGAACCCATAGTAGGTGGGAAATACGAACTCTTTTGGGAACCTGACGACCCTGAAAATAATAGCACCATCGGTTGTAAAATTCTTGCGATTGAAAAGCCGGACTATCTCAACTTTGAATGGAAGGGGCCAAAGCAGTTCAAGCATTTTATGAATAACGCTCGACCTCTCACAAATGTGACTGTGATTTTTGCTAAAAGTGGTGATCAGGCCAATGTTACCTTAATCCACACGGGATGGCGAGACACAGACGAATGGGAGAATGCAAGGGAATATTTTATTAACGCTTGGAAAGGGGCATTTATTCAGCTTGAGAAATATTTCAATAGGGAACAGCGCGAAACATTGCAAAAAAGCTATACCCGATCAGGGTTACAATGCAGAAGATAAAGAAAATTAAAGTATTGATAATTAGCGTCGAAATGAAACGGAATTGCTTATAAATCCTTCAAAGGGCAAAGCCAAACAGATACATATATTGATATAGATAATTACCAAATAATAATATGCAATACACTTCGGAAGCTATTGAAAAGATGGTTGAGATTTTCTCGGCATTGCCAACCATCGGCAGGAAAACAGCGCAAAGGCTGACTTTTTATCTTCTGCGCGAACCGGCTGATTTTTCCCGGAATTTTGCCGATACGTTAATTGACTTAAAGGAAAAAGTGCATTATTGTTCCAAGTGTTTTAATTACACCGAAAATGACCCATGCCCGATATGTTCATCTGCCAAAAGGGACAATAAGATAATTTGCGTGGTCGAGGAGCCGAATGATGTGCTGGCTATCGAGAAAACCAGCGAATTCTTTGGTTATTACCACGTTCTGCACGGCGTGCTGAATCCGCTGGACGGCGTGACGCCGGAGGATTTGAAGGTGAAGGAACTGTTGCAGAGGATAGATCACACCGAGGAGGTAATTCTGGCGCTGAACTCAAGCGTGGAGGGCGAGGCCACCACTCAATATTTAAGCCGTTTGATTAAACCTTTGGGGATTAAGGTATCGAGAATTGCCAGCGGAATTCCGATTGGGTCGTCTTTGGAATTTTCAGATGAAGCTACATTGTCCAGGGCTATGGAATGCAGGATAGCGATTTAACTCGAATATTTCGGGCGTTGTTTGTATGGATTCCAATTTATTCCAAATAATTATTCTATAATAATTATTCTATAATAATTTAGTATGATTAACAAAGTTATTATTATCATTTTGATATTGGCCGGTTTGCAATCCTGCGATTTATTCTCGACCAGGGCGCCCGAACAGCCGGATGTGGGCAGCAGCAGCTTTATGCCTCCCACAGATCCGTATATCGTAATATATAACCTAACCAACGCAATCACCGAAAAAAATGCCGATAACTACAGGAAATGCTTTTCCGACCTGGATTCGCTCAATCTTGGCTTCCAGTTTATACCGTCGGCCGAAGCAATTGCAACATACAGCGGGACATTTGCCCGATGGGACGTCAATGCCGAGGTTAACGCTTTCAAATCCATGATTTCGCGGCTCAACGAGGAAACCAGGCCTTCAATTCTATTGCCTCCGAATTCAGATGTCCCTCTTGGCCCGGACTCAGTCCTATATACAGCCGACTATAAATTAGAAATACGCCACAGTATAGTGAATATCCCTACGGATTTTTCGGGGAAAATACGCATGACAATAATTAAGGATAAATCCGGGCTGTTCAGTATTAGCACATGGTATGATATAGACCCGCCAGCCGGGGATTCCACTAAGTCGTGGAGCATTCTGAAGGCTTTGTTTTATAATTACTAATGTTATTCTGACAGTGAATATAACGCTCAAATATTATTGCCCTTGCCTAATAAAAATAATATATTTATTTTCTTTTTCAATCATTATTCACCTATCGTTAGTCTCATGCAATAATCCGTTTGCACCGAAATTACTTAATAAGCACGTTGAAGGCTTTTTGGGCGACCAAACCACACTGGATGGATTCTTTACCAACTGGAGCTATGCCTATAATTTCAAAGATACTTTGGTGTATGGCGATTTGCTGCACGAGGATTTCACTTTCGTATTCAATAATTATAACGTGCTCGGCACTCCGGAAGTTACCTGGAGGCGGCAGGAAGAGATGATTACAACGGCCAGATTATTTGACGGCACTCAAAGGCTGGACCTTGTATGGCCCGGGCCGATCATACCGGCCGCTGACTCAAATGTGGTTGATGTAATTCGTAATTTCTCCCTCACTGTCGTTTTCTCTCCGACCGATCAGGTGACTGCCGATGGATTTGCCAACCTAAGGCTTGTGAGAGAAAAAGAGGGCGATCCCTGGAAGATGTCAATCTGGAGGGATGATAACTAACCTTGTTAGTTTATTAACCTAACCATATTCCGGGGCTGTGTTTGAAAAGGCAACGGAGTTGTTATCCTGAACCCGTTTCATTATCCATATATCACCACTTCTGTCCGGTTAAAAAATGATAGCAATTCGTTAATTAAAAATAAAAGAAGTAATACTTGCATTACTCATGTATTTTCATTATTTTATAAAAAGAAAGGAAATATTTCATCACATTCTGAGGAATGTTAAATGCTTAAATCAATGATTAGAATAGTGACTATTTTATTTATTACCATAATCTACTGCAACAATGCTTATTCTCAGTTTGCCGGAGATATTTACCAGAGAACACAATCGATTATTGCTATCCCTGGTTTGAATAATGTCCCGCCCTTGATTACCGATATGCCATTGGATTGTATGGTTGGTTACATAGTAATGGATTCATTGTCCAGAACAGCTAATTGGAGAGAAGTATATCAAAAACCTCTTACTATTTCCCTTGATTCACTGCAAACTTCCGCAAGATTTATGTATGCGGTCGCAGATTACGATCCGAGATTATTTAGACGTTACATATATTCAACAAATGACTCGGTAACCATGCCAATTGATCCCAACAGTAAATATATTTCATGGCCGGCCAATAGTTACTACGGCATTGAACATGCAATAATAAACGAAAGACTTGATGAGTTCGGTAAAGACTATGCCCTCCTTATGATATCGCATTATATATTACGCGTCGAGATAGATTCTGTTGTTACCGGCCTCGACACGACAGTTAATAATCCAAAACCCTGGGTAAATGTAGCGTGTTCCGTTACTCATAAAATCAAGGGGCAAATCATTCCCAGTAATTGCAAATATGAATCAGACATAGGCATTATTGACAAATCCGGCAAATCCGACAATATCTTAGTTGACCCGTCGAACTGCCTGAATTTTGGATATCTGGAGAATTGGCCGACAGGTGGTGGTTACAGCGACCGGCCATTGCGCACAGGAACAAGAATGAGAACCCTTGCGAAAGGTGATGAATATTTCGTTTTCCTTATTCATGTGTCCTTAAGGGATAATGCCGATATATTAATACCGGTTCATCTGTTAGAAGCCAATGGCGGTTTGTTCAGGATTAGCAATGGTTTGGTTGAAGACCCTTCCGATATATGGGGATTGGGCACAAGCCCAACGGTTGCGGATTTTCTTACAAGAATTAATTCAAAAATTGCAACCATTAAAACATGGTGGGTTAAATGATAAGGATTCCTTTAATAATAATATCTATTTGTATTTACTCGGTCGTTGTTTGTTATAGTCAGTGCAATAATCGGCATTTCTATGCACCCTCATGTAACGCAGAATGGGTTCTTTCAACTACCACACCATTACTTGATGAATGTTATCGTTGGCCGGCTCCTGCTACCGGCAACAATCCGCATATAGCAATGTATCAAAATCAAATCGCTATCAATCCTCCGAGCGGGCCTAACGAAACTATTAATTTTAACATAAATGAAGCAATAGCGCATTTCAATTGGGCACGTTCGGCCTGGTCGAATCAATGTAACGGCCCAAGAGGGCTGACCTGGGAGACCACAACCAGTGGTGGCAGAATTTTTTGGAGTAGTGATCAAATGCAAATTCCCGCTAGTGTAAATGCAATGTACCAAGCTGCTGTTGATCCTGATAACATTTCCATTCTCGTTGCACAATCTGACTGCACTCCTGCAGGTAATAATTTAGCAAGTATCATTATTTTAAGTGATACTCCGGAGATATATGTTCAAGTCCCCCCAAAAAGGTGGACAACATCTACGGATTACGGCGATTGTGGTAGATATTATTGTCTTGATTTTCAGACAATAATCCTGCATGAACTTGGCCATTATGTCGGGCTTGATCACGACGGCAGTTCCACTTCGGTTATGGCTTCAGGCGAAAGGGGGCGACAGGTAGATCTTGAAATGTGTGATGTTGACAGGTTCAGAAGGTTATATTGCACTGCTTCGGTTGGCGATCCGGTTGTTAGTATTAAACAAGAAGCTGAACCCGGAGAAGTGAAATTAGAAGTATCTCCTCACCCTTTTTCCGATCATTTCGTTATTGGCTTTGAAACCAGTAAAAGGGAGCGTGTCAGGATATATTTAAGTGATTTACTTGGTAACAGCAGTTTGATTTTGGATGAAATATTTAGTAAAGGCAGACACGAATATACATATCCTACTTTTAATTATGCTTCGGGCAACTATATATTGAGAATGGAATTAGACGATAAAGTGATTACACAAAACGTTATTCTTGTAAAGTAACTTTTATTTATTATTCGACTAAATCCCTATCAACCGAAGGAATTTCAACCTGGAATGTTGTCCCCTTCCCTATTGTGGAATCCTTCACAATTATCCTGCCGTCGTGATATTCCTCCACAATCCTTTTGCATAAACTAAGGCCAAGCCCCCAGCCTCTTTTCTTGGTAGTAAACCCGGGATTAAACACCTGTCTTTTTAGCTTAGCCGACATCCCTTTGCCGGTGTCGCGGACATGAATACATATATTGCCGTTATGCTTCCGGTGAGATTCAATGAATATCTTCCCATTTCTGCTTTCGATGGATTCGGCTGCATTTTTAAGTAAATTTTCAATCACCCATGTGAATAAATCCGTATTAACATTTGCATAGGTGCCGGCTTCGAAATTCCTTACTATCTCAACTTTCCGGCCGATATTCGGCAGCCTGCGGTCGAAATAATCGCAAGTTCTGTCAAGAATATCAGGGATATGTTCTTCGGTTTTGATTGGCTGCGACCCAATTTTCGAAAAACGCGTTGCAATGGTATTCAGCCTCTGAATGTCTTTTTCCATTTCTGACAAAGTGTCATCAATAGCTATAGGGTCATTCTTGCTATTGCGCAGAATTTCAATCCAGGCCAGCAGGCTCGAGAGTGGTGTGCCCAGCTGGTGGGCTGCTTCCTTCGACATGCCAACCCAGACTTTCGACTGCTCGTTTCGGCGAATATTACTAAATGCCATATAGCCGATTGCAACGAATGCCGAGATTGCAACGATGGCCACATAGGGGAAATACATGAGCCTTTCCACGAGTTCGGAGTGAGTATAATAGAACTTGTTCAATATCTTGCCATCCTCGCCGCCCAGGGAAACAACAATTGGCGGATATTGCTTGCCCATTTTTTCTATGTACTCCCGGAAATAGGCCCTTTGCTGCTGTATCGTTTGCGTGTGATCCACTTCAATATTCAGTGAATAATCTTCGAAGGGATAGTTCGGCATGCCGTTTTCATCAGTGCTGATGAACGGAAATGTAATCGTAGGTGTAATTTGTTCTACCAGGAAAAGCAAATCATCGCTCTCGGTATATATATCAAAATGTTCATAAATTTTGGCATAAGTTTGCAAAATTCGATGTTCTCTTTTAACAAGTTCGTCAACCAGGTTCTGAGTAAAAATTACAACCCCAATAACAATTCCCAAAGCAATTATCGAGAAGATTATTTTTATCTGCCATTTTGACAGGTCGGGTGCGTAAAGGGTTATCGATTTAAGCTTGGATATTAGTTTCATTTTACTACCTTAGCGGTAATTATGATATATTAAGTGCAATCTGTAACTAATTGATAATAATAAGTAGTGGCGATATTCTCAACCCCTTCCTGATAGTATTGTTCGCAAAGTTTCATAAGCTGTGTCATAATCAAAAATCATATTCCGCCAATTCCGAAATGCCAATTTCTATTTGTTCGCCACCTGCCATGTTCTTAATCTGAACTTTTTCATTTTCAAACTCCTCCACGCCCACCACCACAACGAATTTAACTCCGGCTTTGTTAGCCTCGCGGAATTGCGACTTCATCGACTTGCGCTGCAAATCCGATAGGGTTCTTAACCCCTTATTTCGCAATATATTAACTACTCTGTTAATGTATGGCAGCAAATTAGTATTGCCAGAAACAACATAAACATCGGGCAAGTCAGAAAGGCCGGGATATTTATCCAACGCATCCAAGATTATCAACATCCTCTCTACTCCCATGGCAAAGCCAACTGCCGGATTCGGCTTGCCGCCAAACTCTTGGAATAGTTCATTATATCTGCCGCCGCCGCCGAATGAATCCTGCGCCCCCAACGCTGAGCTTTGGAATTCGAATACCGTGTGGCTGTAATAGTCGAGCCCTCGCACAAGCCTCGGACAAATCTCAGGTTCGATTCCGGACTGTTTCAATAATTTAATCACCAATTCGAAATGGTCTCGGCTTTCGGTGTCAAGAAAATCAAGAATATTTGGCGAGCCTTTCGCAGCTTCAATATCTTCGGGAGCTTTTGAGTCCAGCACTCTAAGAGGGTTGATTTCAAGGCGGTTTTGGCTGTCGGCCGATAGAGACGATCTAACCGAGCTAAAATACCGGATCAACGCTTCCCTGTATTTCTCTCTTGAAGCTATATTCCCAAGTGAATTTAATTTCAGTGTGTAATCATTTATTCCAAGCGCTTTGCTGACATAATCTGCCAATAGAATTATCTCGTAATCACTTTCGGGATTGGGCGAGGAAATGCACTCGGCACCGAATTGATGGAATTGCCTCAAACGCCCCTTCTGAGGCCTTTCGTATCTGAAGAACGGGCCGAAGTACCAATATCTCTGGGTGGGTGTTAATGAATGGAGGTTGTGCTGGAGGACGGAGCGAACCAAAGCGGCTGTCATTTCCGGACGTAGCGTTACCGAATCGCCGCCTTTGTCTGCGAATGTATACATCTCTTTATTTACTATATCCGTATTTTCGCCTATACTTCGGGAGAATACCTCAGTTTTCTCGAATATCGGAGTGCGGTATTCCACGTAGCCAAATTTTGCAGTTTCCTTCCTGATTACATCTTCGATATATTGCCATTTTGATATTTGGCCAGGCAGTATATCTTTAGTTCCTTTTACGTTTTGAAGCATCATATTCCCGAAGATTATTCACAATTAGCACTGTGTACAAAATTAACAATCCGAACGCAAATAAATTTAATTTATTTAAGCGGGCAGGTTGCGAACCTGTCCCTACATACACGAATCACAACCGTAGGGGATGGTTCCCAACCATCCCGTTACACGAATCCGGTATAATCAATGGAATATGGAATAAAATCAATGGTTATTTCCAGATTTGCATACGCATGGATGTATTCCTGGAGGGAGTTTCCAGGATATAGTTATAAACCCCCGACGGCAAGCCCGATGATTTGAATTGAAACGAATGCCGGCCTTTCGGCAGATTGGCATCCACCAGAATCTTCACCACTTCGCCCAAATAATTAATAACAGACAGCTTGGTATTGCCACTTTCCACCACCTCGAATTCTATCGTAGTGGATTCGGAAAAAGGATTCGGCAAATTTTGCATCAGGACGAATCTCCCCTCAGAATCAATCAGCCTGTTGCCGCCTTCGGTGCAATAGCCCTGCAAAGCGAAAAGTCCGTTCTCAGTAAACAAAGCAATCTTGGCCGGCCCGATGGGAATTACATTCTCTAATTTTAAAGCGGTTGACGTATCGTTGCCAAGCCCGACACGGAATCGCAGCGTTGCAAGCAAAGAACCACCTCCAGGCCCGGATAGGGTTCCGTTTTCCGATTCGACCGGCAGAGTTAATGCTATTGTTCTTTCCGACCCCAATATTTCGTCATATTCGAAGCCGTCCAAAGGCTCGAGCAGAGTTGAGTTGAATTTTAATTGTGCAGAGATTCCCGTAATCATCTTATTCACAATATTGGATTTGACATTATCCAAATAAATTGGTATTTGAATTATATCGCCGGCCGCTCCGGCAGCATCCGATATTCTAATAGTTGCCGTATCTCTGGCTGGCCTGGCTCCGTTGCCAAAAACCGAAACTCTCGCCGGAGTAATATTGCCGTCATTTTCGAATTCTATTATTCCGTTTTTCCGGCCGTAATACTCGGGAGTGAACCTAATGGTAACCGGCAGCCCTTCGCCGGAATTGAGCAGTATAGGACTGCCGCCTTCAATTATCTTGAAATGCAAGGTGTCGGGGTTATTTAGATAAATATTACTAATGCTGATTGGCCCGTCAGATAAATTTTGCAATAATACCGAAACGCTTTTATCTTTAAAATCACCGACTTCCACATCGCCGAAATCAATAGTTGAACTTACTATCTGCAAATCCGGTGCGATGCCGATTCCGGATATTGCTCGAATAATCGTATCCCCCGGCACAATTATCTCAATATTAGTTGACCGCTGACCTAAGCCCAATGGCCTAAATCGCAATTCTATAATGGATTTTCCTAATGAATCAAGAAAATAGGGCGATGAACCTTCGATAATTTTAAAATCATCACTATCGCCACCAAAAATTCTAATATATCTAATATCATATCCGAATTCCGACCTGTTGACAATAAACGGGTCGATCAACGAATCACGGATGCTGCTTACGGGCAATTCGCCAAAATCAATATCTTCAATAAGGTTATCTGTCTTTGCAATAGTGAATGCGCAGGCGGTAGTATCAATTGGCAATGAGCGGCCGGTGTCCGATGCGTTCCAAATTTTTGCGGTCGAATCCCAGCTTGCAGTCAGATACCTGCTGCCGTCGAAATTAAGTACGGCCGAGGTTACGGCACTTGTATGCTCGCTCAGTGGCGGCGGGATGTAGGAACCATTATCGGCATCCCATATTCTTGCGTTAGCGACCCCGGATGTTATTAATAGATTACCATTTATCGGGTGATAATAAAAACTGGCGGAGTTAATCAGTGCATTGCTCGTTGTGTCGTCGTTGTGGGTAACACTGAATAGAGTGTCAACGGCAGCAACATCCCAAACCGTTGCATTTTTTTTTATTTGGCTGACAGCTACAATTCTGCTGCCATCCGGATTGAAATCAGCAAAGACCACATTGCCGACAGTGTTTCCGAAACGGGTGTCGAATTCCTTAAATGATTCAAGAGTATTGGAATCCCACATCTTGGCAATTCCCGAATTATCGGCTGTTAGGATATAATTTCCGGTTGGGTCGAAAGTTGCGAATTTCACTATCTTGTTGCTTGGGCTAAAACTTTTAACAATCTCACCGGTATTCACATCCCAGACTTTCACCGTTTTGTCGCGACTTGCCGTAACAATTTTACTGCCATCGGGGCCAAAACGCGCTGACAATACATATCCTGTATGGCCGGAAAACCTTCTAATGAAACCACCGGTATTCGCATCCCATAAAATAGCAGTGGAATCGGCACTCGACGTTATAACAAAATTATCATCCGGGCTGAATTGTGCATACAGAACCGGCTTAGTATGGCTGTCAAGCACAAATAGCTTTCTGCCAAGATTCGAATTCCATATTGCGGCAGTAGTGTCACTGCTGGCAGTCACAACGAGTGTGCCGTCGGAATTGAAGAAAGCTGAATTAACGCCCCCGGAATGCCTTAGGTCGATTGTCCGGCCTATGTTATTCGGCCATAGCTGGATAGCCCTCACAAGGCATTCCTCGCTTTGCCTGTCGGGTACAAGCCAGTCATATTCCAGGCCAATCACATTCTTTGCAAGCGTATCCCAGGTATTGGCGTTATCAATAGAATATTCCAATTGAATTACATCACGCGGGAGCATGCCTGTCCATGTAACCGGAACGTTGTCGCCAACAATAAGCACATCACCGCAAACGGGTGTCAATAGTTCAATCGTAGGTTCTTTCGGAGCTATATTGGGAAATCCGCCGGTAATATATATTTCATTTCCAAAGCAGCCGTTGGATTCAATCTCAATTTTTGTGAAAACTATGGCAGAATCGGTTGGTGAAAAGCGGATGCTAAGTCCATAGGAGCTGTCTTTTTTGATAGTTTGAGGGTCGCCCTTGCCAGGCCCAATCTCATTAAGGATTATAAAGGCCGGGTGGGCTATTGTTGTTTTGGTAACGGTAACATCTCCGTTCTTTGCATATAATTTTACATATTGATCTTCAGATTTGAGTGGAACAACCGAACTGAAGCTAAGATAGGCAGGCTGGGCATTTATTCTGGGTTTATTCTCATCGGGCAGGAAATACTGCGAGCCGCCTGCAATGGATTCCGATTGGACAGAGATGTCTATATTATGGATGTCATCGCAAATCTGTTCGCCTTTCCATGTTATCTTGCACGGTTTGAAACCGTAGGTATAGCTCAAAATATCTTTTGCAATTTCGATAGGATTCTTTTCAATCGGCACATTATCAATCCATGCCCCGCCGGTTTGGCTGCACACAGATGCAAGCTCGGCGGATATTGGTTTTCCTATCATCACACTATAAATTGAGATTCCATTATCCAGCGCCGATTGTATTATTTCGCTGGTATTAATATTCCCGGTGCCGTCTGTCACCACAATTATTGATTTCTTATGCTGCCCCGATTTAGCAATCTGCATAGCACCCGACAGCGGATACAGCAGCCCCGCTTCGATGGAAGAGCCGCTCTTAGGCTGGGCCATGGTCAATGAAGACAATAGTATATTTTGGTCGGTAGTGAAATCCGAATTCAGATAGCTTATCATGTCGAAGCTGGTGACAGCGGCATGGCTCTCGCCGAGATTGATTAGCTTAATAATTTCGCCAACGACGGTTTTGCCATAATTAAAACGGGATGCCGAATCGAAATAATGGCGAAGCCCCAGATCGAAAGCAATTGCTATCGAATGTTGATTGGTTATCGTTTGGGACGGGCATGAATAATCAATAATTGCCGAGCCGATGCCATTGTCCGTTACTGTGAAATCACCCGGAGCGAAATTGCTTGAAGGCTGGATATTATCGTCATAAATAAAAATTTCCCCTGATACGACGGGATAATCATTTATATTAAAATTTAATATACTTAATGATTTCTGCGATTGAAGAGAGCTTGTGGCAATCAGAAATGCTATGAAGAAAAAAGTTAATAAACTTCTCATTGAATTTCCCTGTTCTAATATTTCTCTTAAATGCTGCTCTACAAAAATAATCTTTTTAAGCATAAAATAAAAACAGATTATATTTCTCAAAACAACCCAAAAGATATTGGTTTTTATTTCGTCTGATAAATCTATATATTCGCATATACGCAGCACTTATTGATTAAATAGGATTACATTAAAATGAGAACTCAATTTGTAACGGACGATGCAGGGCATAAATTAGCCGTAATTCTTCCGATTAAAGAATACAATAAAATGATTGAAAAGCTGGAAGACTTTGAAGATGTAAAACTCTATGACAAGGCGAAAAAAGGCAAGCAAGAGTTTAAAGATGCCAAAGATGTTTTTAAAGAAATTGAAGAAAAACGAGAACGCTCCAATGTATAAAGTTCGTATAGAGCGTAAAGCCCAAAAGAGATTAGATAAAATTCATAGTCCCTATTATTCTAAAATCAGAACTGCTATTCTTGACTTAGGCAACAACCCAAGGCCAAAAGGTTGCAAAAAATTAAAAGGCAGAAAGGCTTATCGCATTCGTGTGGCCGATTACCGAATTATCTATGAGATTATTGATGATGTTCTGCTTGTGGATGTGATTGATTTAGGCCATAGAAAGGATATTTACCAGTAAATCCCCCTGCCTTTAATCTCATCATCTTTTTCCATTCCGCCGAACCCATACCTATAATCACTACTATAAACAACAGACGTACACTGCCGAGGTAATCGTGCATTCAAGATTGTGTATTCCGCTTTATATGAACAAGCTCACATCTTAATATTTCAGCAGCGTTACATTATTTCCACTGTTATTCGTCTGATGCTTCTATACGACCGGTAGAGCAAGTTTTCTTCATAATTTCTTCATAAAAAATATTAGAAAGCAATGAAACTTAAACCCTTATTAATTCTTATTCTGCTTATTATTTCTTACTTCCCGATTGCCGCCCAATTCAATTACGAATCATATATAGTCAAGTTCAAAGATTCGAATATATCCATATTTATTAACGAAAACAAGATTAATTCATCAGGATTTACACCCTTATTCAAAGAACTGAGATTATCAAACAACAGCAAATTATCGAATAAAATCCAATCGCCGGAACAAAAAGCGTATGCAGAAGAATTGAAGAAATACCACATATTTAATGTTAATAGTAGCTCTGGCCGGCAATTATTAGAAAAATTACTGGCCTCGCCCGAAATTGAAAGCATAGAGCCAAACAGAATATATCGGATAGAACTGCCTACGGGTGATTTCGCACAATCGCCGGATGACCCGAAATATGGCGAGCAGTGGGCTCTGCGGCAAGTGCAGGCGGAGAAGGCCTGGAAAATTTCTACCGGAAAGGACGTTATTGTAGGGGTGATTGACACCGGCATAGACTTCGACCATCCCGAGTTCAAATCATTTTCGGAGGATTCCACGTGGACGCATTCGCAATTGTGGATAAATCCGACCGAGGATATTAATGCCAACGGCAGGTTCGACCCCTGGCCGGCAGGCGTAGTTAAAGATGGAGTCCCCGGCGATATGAACGGAATTGATGATGACAAAAACGGAGCCATCGACGACGTAATCGGCTACGATTTCGTAGATCAGGCTGTAATGAATCTCGGAGATGCATCCGATCCGGATGGGATACCCACCGATGAGACCAATCACGGAACCCTCGTATCTGGCATAATTGCCGCAAAGGCGAATAATAATATCGGAATAGCCGGCCTTGCATATAATGCTAAGATAATGACTCTGCGGGCTTTCGACGCCACGGGCAATGGCGAATCCGACGATATAGCGGCGGCCATAGTATATGCGGCGATGAACGGAGCTAAGGTATTGAATTTTAGTTTTGGCGAGCCGTATAGTTCGCCGGTTTTGAAAGATGCTATTAAGTTTGCCTATTCCCTGGGCTGTTTCATGGCTTCCTCGGCTGGCAATGAGAATAAATTCGGCCGGCATTATCCATCGGGTTATAAGGAAGTTATGACCGTTGGCGGTTCTTCGGATAATCGTAGGAAATATGGCGATGGGAATTATGGCTCGATGCTCGATATATCTGCTCCGGGCCGTGGAGTTCTTACCACTGCCTACCACCAGGATTATAAAAAAGCAAACGGAACATCGCTGTCGGCGCCTCATGTAACGGCCACTGCCGCACTGCTGCTCGAAAAGAACCCCGGGCTTACTCCAGCGGAATTGAGCGGCATAATCCGGACCTCGGCAGCCGAGGCCGGTGAGTTTGGCTGGGACGAACAATTCGGAGCCGGATTGCTGAATTCGGCATCGGCTTTGGCAATGCAGGGCAGTTCCGCGTTTAAGATTATTTCGCCGGATAACGAGGCGGTGATTAACAGAAGTAAAGCTGATTCTTTAACATTATTCGGCACAATCACTTCTCCCCTTTTCGAAAATTATGAAGTGTATATCGGCGAGGGGCTGCTGCCGTCAAATATGTATAAAAGAGGAAGCACAAAGACGCAAACGCAAGTAAATGACACACTTGCAACTATCGGCCTTCGGAACCTGCGGGACACTATTTATACTATTAGCATCAGAGTGAATCAGAAGAACACCAAAACGATGGAGCAGCGAATATATATCAACATCACCTCCGATGAATCTCCATTGGAGATATTAACTTTTAAGAAACTCGACATTTGGGACGATGGGAAAAAGGCCGTATTGGTTGCGGCAAAGACCAGCCATGATGCTTCATTTTATGTTAAATACAGGCCTGCCGGCAGCAACGATGATTTCAAATCCATAAGCGAGATTGACAATTCATCGCGATACCATTCAATAATGCTGGGCGAAGGGGTTCCGGCTGATGTATTGATGGAGGCATCGGCTGTGGCTTTTCGCGGCACGGCGGATTCGGTTGTATACAATTTCCAGTTCATTAAGAAAAACGAGGAATTGCCAACCGATAAATTCTCTCGCAAGCCTTACGGGTTGCCCCTGTCGTATATATTCAACGGAACATCGGATATAAGAGGCAATGGCAAGAATGCTTTCGTGGTCAATGATATAAGTTCCTTATCTATCGGCACTTCTTATGTATATGAATATGAAAAAGTAAATGAAATAGAGAAAATGGTAGTTAAGGATTCGAGCCTTGCGGGGTGGATAACGGTTGGATTCGGAGATTCGAACGGTGACGGCATCCCGGAAATATTAGGCACCGGCGGAGGCGCTACTTCCCTTAGCCAAAGAGATGCTGATGGTTCCTCGCCATATTCGAATGTTTTGTACGAAAGCCAGCCCGGCGAAAAATTCTGGAGCCGCATATTCTATGATTTGGATAATGACGGCAGTGATGAAATCATTGCGTATAACGATACAGCTTATTTTGCTTATAAAAATATCGGCGGGAAATATCTACTCCTTGGCGTAGTGCCTCTGGAGCCGGGCCAAAACCGGATGCAGGTATCGAAAGCATCGGCCGTGGCGGACTTCGATGGCGACGGCTATGTGGAATTGTGCTATACGAACGGCCGCGGAAGCATTTTTGTTTATGAATTCAGGGATGGAAAATTCAATCTCGAATTCCAGGACCTTGATGAAGTTGGGATAATCAACCAATATATGTGCGCCCCCGACATCGACGGCGACGGCAGCAAAGAGATTCTGCACATGTTCTACGGCAGCAATATGATGTTCGGCGAATCCACGCGAACGCATAATATATGGTCGTACAGAATATTGCAGTCGACGGCAGCAAATTCATACGATATCGTCTGGACCGGCCACATCAGCGGTGTGCGGGCTGGATTCATCCCATCGCTAAAAATATCATACAAGAACGGGGTTGCCTGTGGTGATATTGACAGCAGGCCCGGAGATGAAATCGTATTGTCGACTTTCCCGAACCTGCATGTATTTAGCTGGGATGACAGCAGTAAGGAGATGGAACCGTTATGGCGTTATGGCTCTGCCTATTCCAATTCGGCTTTGATCCACGATTTTGATGGTAACGGTATCAATGAAATCGGTTTTTCAACATTTAGCTCAATGGCGTTTTACGAATATGATGCAAATATATCAAAACCATCGGTTCCGGCCGGATTCGACGGCTGGGCCACCGGCAATTCGGCTGCCTATCTGAAGTGGGATCCTGTGGCAGGAACCGACAGCTATGAATTGCGAAAGCTAAATGATGACAATTCACTTATCTTTTACGCCGCAACTAATGAAACTGAAATTATTATTGACACATTATCGGGCAACACTTTATACCGTTTCGTTATCCGGTCATTCAGTCTGGATTCTTCGGAACAATTTAGTGATTTCAGCCGAAAGATTGCTGAGGTTTACACTCACGATCAGGTGCAGCCGGTGGGTACGGAAGTCAATAATTCCAAATCTATAAATGTTTTATTTTCCGGCAAACTGCCGCATGATAATATTGAGCCATCGAATTTTCAGTTATATGATTCCGATAATAATTTATTCTCTGTTCCGCAATCCGCCCTTGTGATCAATGATTCGGCTGCGGTATTAATATTTAACGATGAGATACCAAACGGCGCCTACAGGCTTGATGTTTCATCTTTTAGGGATTATTATAATTCACCAACTCTGGAAGCGGCTCTTGATATTGATTTGAATCTAATCACCCCGCCCGGGGAATTATATCTGAAGAAGTTAGAGTTCATAGCCAATACGAAGCTGATTTTGCTCTCCTACTCGGAAGCAGTCGACACTACGGTTCTCAATATATCGAATTATGAGCTTCAACCATTGGGCAGCATTATATTTGTGGAATTCAACACGTTGGACAGCTCGCAGGTTAGGCTGGTGCTGGACAACGCCGCAAGATACGGAGCCAGGGGCAAGGATTACACTCTGACCGTCCGGAACGTTAGGGCTGCTTCCGGTGTGGACATAACAAAAGGGGCGGGCAATACTCTTGGGTTTGTTCTACCGGCCAAATCCCTTGAGCAGCCATATATCTATCCCAATCCGATTAAGCTGTCGGAATCTTTGCCAATATTTTTTGCCAATCTAACCACCAGGGCAACGATTACGATATACAAGCCCGATGGAGAATTAATAACGATAATCGAAGAGACCGACGGCAATGGCGGAGTGGAGTGGAACGGCAAAGACCGCTCCGGCAATATTATTCCGGAGGGCGTTTATTTATATACGGTTACCGGATCGGACAAAGATGGGATAGAGTTCGAGTCGGAGTTGCAGAAGTTTATGGTAGTGCCATAATCAGCTTAAACGTAAAACTTGTCCAAAGTTTCAAACTATGGACAAGTTCAGCGGGCAAGTTCAGTTTAACTATCTTTTTAGCAATATTACTTCGATATTTCGAGAATTTCGTATTTAACCGTGCCGGCCGGAACCGTGAGTTCTGCAATGTCGCCAACGTTCTTGCCCATTATTACTTTACCCAGCGGAGAAGTGACCGAGATTTTATCTTGCTCGAAATCAGCCTCTTCCGGGCTAACCATTAAATAATCCATTTCAATGCCGTGAGTAATATTTTTCACTTTTACTTTGGACAGTATATAGACCTTATCATCAGGAAAATCATCGGCCGAGATCACCTGGCATTTTGATAAAATTTGATCGAGTTTGGATATTTTTAATTCCAACAGGCCCTGGGCTTCTTTTGCAGCATCATAATCTGCATTCTCGGAAAGGTCGCCATGCGATCTGGCATCGGCAATTTTCATAGCCATTTCCTTTCGGCCTTTTGTTTTTAGCACGAAAAGCTCCTTTTCTATTTCCCTAACCCGTTCCTTGGTTAAATATACTCTGTCAAGCATTTGATTCCCAAATTAATAGTTGATGTATTCTATGTTAATAAATTATGATAATGAATTACTATTCAGACAAGGCCTGCCCTGAAACATAGTGTCGTGTCAAGCATACTATGACAAATTACTTGTTGGCTGTCATTGCGGAACCTGTTTCAGAATCCAGTATTCACAGGCTATATGGCTATATTAAGATGGATTCCGGATCAAGTCCGGAATGACATAGTACAACTGACACGTCACTGGTGCATCATCTCATAAATAATTGCAATGTTAACCCTTGTATCTAAGCCCCCGGCTTTGTTACACTTTTGCTTTCGCCAGTTGTTATAACTTGCAATATAGAAACTGCCGTCAGGATTTCCCGTCCTGACGTCTTTTCCTCACATGGCAATCCCAACATTTGGCTGCGGAAACGATGCTATTAAATCTTTGTGAGACGGTGTACTACCGTAATTTATCATTATGCAGGATATGGCCTAATTTATCCTTTTTAGTTTTCAAATAATCCTTATTAATGGAATTAGGCTCAATTTCCAATGGCAGTAATTCAGTAATCTCAATCTTATAACTTTCCAGCCCCACACGCTTGCGCGGATTATTAGTTATTAATCTCATCTTTTTAACGCCCAGGCTGGAGAGTATCTGAGCGCCGATACCGTAGTCCCTCGGGTCGGCCTGGAAACCTAATTTAAGGTTAGCCTCAACCGTATCATAGCCCTTGTCTTGCAGCGCATAGGCCTTGACTTTATTGGTAAGGCCAATGCCTCGCCCCTCCTGCCTCATATATAGCAAAACGCCCTTGCCTTCCTCCTCGATCATACGCATGGCTGCCTGCAATTGATTGCCGCAATCGCATCTAAGCGAGCCAAACACGTCGCCTGTCAGGCATTCCGAATGCACCCGCACCAATATATCTTCATCCGGCTGCCAATCGCCCTTGACCAATGCCACGTGATCTTTACCATCGATTACGTTCTCGAAAACATGAATCGTAAACTCGCCCTGCTCGGTGGGGGCGTCGGCGGTTGCAACGCATTTAACAAGAGTGTCCTGCTTAAATCTGTATGCGATTAAATCTTTTACGGTTATAATCTTTAAGTTGAATTTCTTAGCAAATTCCATCAATTCGGGCTTTCTCGCCATCGACCCGTCTTCGGTGATTATCTCGCACAGCACCCCGGATGGTTTCAATCCGGCTGCCTTCATCAAATCAACCGTGGCTTCGGTGTGGCCGGCACGCCTTAGCACTCCGCCATCGGCAGCAATCAATGGGAATATATGGCCCGGGCGGGCGAGGTCCTCGGGTTTGGTATCACGGATGCACAGGGCGCGAATGGTAGCCGCCCTGTCGTAGGCTGAAATGCCGGTGGTGGTGCCATGTGCATAATCGACAGATACGGTGAATTTCGTATCGTGCATGGCTGTGTTGTCGCTTACCATTTCACCTAATTTTAATTGCCTGGCCCTTTCCTCCGTAATAGATACGCATATCAATCCCTTGCCGTGGGTCGACATAAAATTCACAGTCTCCGGCGTGCAAAGCTCCGATGCGGCTATCAGGTCGCCCTCATTCTCGCGGTCTTCGTCGTCCATCACTATAATCATTTTGCCCGAAACAAGGTCTCTCAGGGCTTCTTCAATCGTATTCATCATCTATGGCCTCGAATCTATATTGATTACATTTGATAATTTAATAGAGAATAATACAATAGTGTCCGGAATGACACATTATAATGTTCCGTTAGTTGTTACAACCGACGAAAGACGACAGTTCTTAAATTTCCAGTTGTAACAAATGGCAGAACAAGAAAATTGCATCTAACCCAGTACACTATGGGACAAAATGAACCATATAGTTATGCTTCAAACCATTTTGCTGCTTTTTTTCCGAACACTTATGAGTATAATACAATAAAATCAGAACTTAAAACATAAATCTTTCATCAATTCCGTATTCGATGAAAGATTTTAATTCCTAAAGTTGTGTCGATTAAATGTATTTCGAGAATAACTTCACTGCGAGTTATAATTCCGAGTTATAAATCATTGTTATCTGTCCGATTCATAAATGCAATTAAACGCGAGTGAACCGGAAATAATCAATGAGAAGCTGTATGCCCATTAACACTTAAGAAATAAAATAATTGTAAATTACTATTTCTCTTTCTTGGCGGTAATCGAGCCCTTCTCGAACCTGACCCTAACGTTGTCGGCAATCTGAATCTCGAATGATTTATCGTCCTTATCCGTAACAGTGCCGTGCATACCCGACGAAGTGATAACCTTATCGCCTTTGCCAATACTTTCGACCATCTGCTTGTGTTCTTTTTGCCTTTTTTGTTGTGGGCGAATCATCAGGAAGTACATAATCAGAATTATCGCACCGAACATGAATAATGTTGGCAGGATGCTTGCTCCGTCGTCGCCTTGCTGAGGAGACATCAATATAAAACTCTGGAAAAAATCTAACATCGTAATACCTTATAAATAATTAATTCCCTAACGGGTTAATTTACTTTTCCGCCCTGTCGGTTGTTACCGCCGGCAAAGATATGCACGGCCAATTAGCCGCCGCCGGTTGTTATCTCGAATTATAATTATCTAATTTCATCTCATTGCAAAATTCCGATTTGGGAATGCAATTTCCCCGCAAATCTCTGTTTTGCAATGGATTAGTCAAAATAATTAGATTGCCCTCAAAAAGTACTAACTGTTTATTGTTATAGTAATTACGAAAACTATTCAATTAGAAAGTGCAAGGAAATGGATTTATTATGCCCTTATGCCTTGCAGATTGTAGGACAACCCCCTGCTCGCTTTGC
>JAJRTW010000231.1 GCA_024278075.1 Bacteroidota bacterium
ATAGATTCGTTATAGAATTGCTATAGATTCGTTATAGAATTGCTATAGATTCGTTATAGAATTGCTATAGATTCGTTATAGAATTGCTATAGATTCGTTATAGAATTGCTATAGATTCGTTATAGAATTGCTATAGCAGTGCAAATCCTTTAAGGACTCTACCGAGCAAATCCTTTAAGGACTCTACCGAATCCTATCCGATAATAGAAATAGCAATAATAATTGAAAGCAGGAAAAAAAGTTGGTATTTAAAACGTTTCATAGCCCCCCCAGAATATGAATAGGTTTAAATTTATAATTGTAATGCTTCTTGTAGTCCGGCTTGTTCGGTAAGTACCTGACGCTTATGTTCGATTAACAATTAGTAATATAAATAAAAAAGAAGCTCAAGTCAAGGAAAAAATGTAGGAATGCCATATTTGATAATGAATTAAGTGGTTTCATTTAAGAAAAAGTGTTAATATCCGGCTATTTCGCATTAAGTTGCTTGCTATTAACGCTATTTTTCGGTAAAATGTTCGGATCGATTTTGTCAATCAATTAGTTAAACTCAATGAAATCCAAGTCTTTTACTCTCATCTTAGTTTTTCTTTTCTGCATTATTATCCCGGGCATTCGGGGCCAGGATAATAATTCGCCTAATGAAAAGGCCAAGCAAACTGAAAAATCGACTGTAAGTGAGTTGCAAAGCGATTTGTCGGCATTAATCGACAATCCTGATTTGGCAAGCGCAACTATAGGTATTTCAATCCGTTCGCTCGAAACCGGTGAGTATTTTTTTAAGTACAACGAAAATAAGAACTCCATTCCGGCTTCAACACTAAAATTGTTAACAACCGCAGCGGCATTGGAATATCTCGGCGAGGATTTCAGATTTTCCACATCTTTTTACCTTGATGGCACAATCGAGAGCAATGGAATATTCCAGGGCAGAATAATTATTCGCGGCAGCGGCGACCCCTCCTGGAATACATTTTTTATGAAAGACCCGTATCTAATAATCGATTATTTTATTGAGAAACTCGATTCTATGGGTATCAATTCTATTCGCGGTAATATTATTGGCGATGACCGCTACTTTGACAACATCTATTATGCAAAGGGCTGGGCATGGGATGATATGATCTATCCTTTCTCGGCCCAGATAAATGCTATTTCAATTAATGGCAATAAAGTTGACGTTGTGGTTGAGCAAGGCGACAGCATTGGCTCTCCTGCCAAACTGTCGATGTATCCTGATAATTCTTATGTCAGGCTGATAAATAACATTACAACGGTTAAGCAGTCCGACCTGACCGAAATCTCCCATTTCAGGGAAGCGCGAACTAATATAATCGAATTGTTCGGTGTTATCGAATATGATTCTTCCGGCAGCCGCAGCGAAGTCCTGCCAATTACTATCGACAATCCTACGCTGTTTTTATTAAACATTGTAAAGGAAAAACTTGATAGTCATAATATTCTTCACAGGGGAGCGATGGTTGATGCAGATGATTATTATGAGGATATTAATTACTATAAGATGAGGCCGGTATTCGAGTTCGAATCGCCGCCTTTGTCGGAAATAATCAAAATGATAAATAGGAAAAGCGACAACCTTGCTGCGGAACTACTTCTAAAAACGATTGCTAAAGAGATGACCGGCACAGGCAGTTTCCGGAATGGAATTGAGCTTGTTAAGAAATTTGTTTCTAAAAATGGGATACCGCCCGAGAAAATATCCATGGTCGATGGCTCCGGGCTTTCCAGAATGAACCTTCTGTCGCCGAAATATTTGATTTCCATCCTTTCGGCTATGTATCATTCCAAATTTGGTGCCACCTTCGCTAATTCATTGGCGGCCCCGGGCAAGGCCGGCACGTTGGAGGCCAGAATGAGGCGGACCCTGGCGGAGAATAATTTAAGGGCTAAGACGGGGTCGATGAATAGTGTTAATAATCTATGTGGTTACATTCGCACACGGGACGGCGAACCCCTCGCATTTGCAATTATGATAATGAATTATGATGTGCCGCCGAGCATTGCGACCAACCTGCAGGATATTATTTGTATGCGCCTTGCGAGTTTTTCGAGGAAGTGATTCCAATGGGGAGCACCTCGACGGGTGCTTTTTGTATTATATCCGTATCTTATTGTTTAATTGATTATTGAATTGCTAATTTTGAATAATTGAAACGGTATATTATGATTAATACTATGATAAATTTCCTGAACAACAAAGGCAGGTTTGCTAATTTCGGCTTGCTTTTCATACGAATAGGCCTCGGAATGTCGATGGCGCTGCACGGCTGGCCGAAAATTGCCGGCGGGCCGGACAAATGGGAGAAGATCGGCTCTGTGATGCAATCACTCGGCATTGATTTTATGCCCGGAGCCTGGGGATTTATGGCCGCCTTTGCCGAATTCGGGTGCGGCATACTTCTGATGGCAGGATTAATGTTTGCTCCGGCGTCCGCTATGCTGGCTGTCACTATGCTTGTTGCCGTGATGATGCACATCGGCCTCGGCGATGGCTTTATTGCATATTCACATCCACTCGAACTTCTGATTATCTTCACCGGATTGATTATCACAGGCCCGGGCAGATTCAGCATCGATAATGTTATAGCCAATTATTTATCAAATAAAAATGCGGAATGATTAGATGTATTCGGATAATAATGGGAATAAGGAAATTGAAGCCACGGAAATAATACCAAACACTAAAAAGGTCTATATCGAAACCTATGGCTGCCAAATGAATGTCAGCGATAGCGAAATAGTCGCCGGTATATTGAACTCAGCCGGCTTTGCCATGACCGATGACATCGCCCGTTCAAATGTAATACTTCTAAATACCTGCTCGGTGCGCGATAATGCCGAAGCAAAGATATTTAAACGGCTCCAACACCTCAGACAATTCAAAAAATCCAACTCAAAACTAATCGTAGGCATATTGGGCTGCATGGCAGAACGCTTGCGCAGCAAATTAATCGGCCGCGAAGGTTTGGTAAGCATTGTCGTAGGCCCCGATGAGTACCGAAGCCTGCCCGAAATGCTCAACCATGCCTTCGAAGGCGAATCCGGCATCGCCGTAAAGCTTTCCCGTGTGGAAACATACGATGATATCATCCCCTTACGCACCGATGGCATCAGTGCATGGATTTCCATCATGCGCGGATGCGATAAATTCTGCTCCTTCTGCATTGTTCCGTTCACTCGCGGGCGGGAACGCTCCAAATCCATGCCCGTTATCATCAAAGAAGCAAAAGAACTCTACGAAAATGGGATTATGGAACTCACATTGCTGGGGCAAAACGTCAACAGCTATAACGATCCGGATTCAAACGCCAATTTTGCACAATTATTGCGGTTGGTTGCCGCTGCTGTGCCGAGGATGAGAATCAGATACACGACTTCACACCCCTATGATATGTCCGATGAGCTTATTGAAACGATGGCCGAATTCGATAATATCTGCAATTTTATTCATTTGCCGGTGCAATCTGGCTCGGACAGGATTCTTGAGCTTATGAACCGCCATTATACGGCTGATTCTTTTCTGGAAAGAATAAAATATATCAGGAAACTGATGCCGGACTGTGCAATTTCAACTGATATTATCGCCGGCTATCCCTCGGAAACGGCAGAAGATCATCAAAAGACGCTGGAATTGATAAATAAGGTGCGGTTCGATGGTGCTTTCATGTTCAAATATTCCCCTCGGGAGAATACTAAGTCCTGGGACATGCCCGATGATGTGCCGGAGGCCATAAAACAGCAAAGATTGACCGATATTATTAATTTGCAAAATAATATTGCCAAAGAAATCAACCGGGACGAGCGTGGAAATGAATATGATGTGCTGGTTGAAGGCCCGAGCAAGAAGAATAAGGCGGAATGGCAGGGGCGGACAAGCACAAATAAGGTTTTAATCTTTCCGCGGGCCGGCGAAAAGATTGGCGACACAGTGAAAGTGCGGGTGGAAGGCTCGACTTCGGCGACGCTCTTCGGCAAAAAGATATAGGACGATGCTTCTCGGTTGTATATTATAACCTCATTTCCATTAGTGTCCGGTTAAAAAGCAGTCAATTTGTGAAATTCGTAGTAATAAACTCTATTATGGCCTATATTGTACTATTATGGATACGATTTTGAAATTAACAAATAAAATATTAAATGGAGTCATTCAGAGCGTAGCGAAGAATCCATCTTAATACTGGCAAAGACACTATAAACACTGGATTCCTCACTATGTTCGGAATGACAATCTATAATAATCAAGTATAAATTAAGAACGTCTCTCACATTTTACCCGACACTACTGCCTCATTTCCAATATTCCGAATTGGATAATTACTATTATTATCTGTCAAAATCCTTTCCCGAACCTCCGTAATAGTTTCCCGTATCAAATAATGCTCTTCCCGTGCTGAAAAATACTCTTCCCGTGCTGAAAAATACTCTTCCCGTGCTGAAAAATACTCTTCCTGTACTGAAAAATGCTCTTCCCGTACCTCCTTAAAGGTTTCCCGTACTAAAAAATCCCTTTCCCGCATTAGATTATCCCTTTCCCGCATTAGAAAATACCTTTCCCGCACCTGCTTAAGACTTAGAAGCCCTTTCGAATGCCCCAGAAGCCCTTTCGAATGCCCCAGAAGCCCTTTCGAATGCCCCAGAAGCCCTTTCGAATGCCCCAGAAGCCTTAGCATAAGCATTCTTAATAGTATCTAATAGATATGGAATGGTATCGCAGGGATTTGTATGTATTATAAATTGATAATTATGTATTAATGATCAGTAGTGTCCGGTTAAAAACCAGTAAATAAGTTTATTAAGCTGATTATAGGGTATAATCCAAATCTTAGTTGAAAATTAACGGTTCCTACTATCAATTTCTTTCTTGATCGCCAGTTTCATTTCGTATAGGTTGCTATAATTATCTACTTTTCTCATTCTTTTCTCAATCTCTAACAATGCACATGCAACC
>JAJRTW010000014.1 GCA_024278075.1 Bacteroidota bacterium
CAGTATTAAATAATTCAGTATTAAATAATTCAGTATTAAATAATTCAGTATTAAATAATTCAGTATTAAATAATTCAGTATTAAATAATTCAGTATTAAATAATTCAGTATTAAATAATTCAGTATTAAATAATATTAAAAGTATTTTGATAATCCGGCTTAGCTCGATGGGAGATGTTATACTCACCACATCGCTACTAAGACAAATCAGGAAAATTTTCCCACAAGCACGAATCGATTTCCTTGTATCCTCAACGTTTTCTGAAATTTACAGATATAATCCGAGAATTTCAAATTTATTTGAATACGATAAAAGCCAATCTGCATTTGGAAATAAGCATATCAAAAATGAAATGATTTCATCGCTCGGGCATTCAAGTTATGATGTTATCATCGATTTGCAAAATAATTTGCGGTCAAAAGTTTTTTCATACGGATTGAATTCTGTCAAATATAAAGTTGCCAAAAACAGGTTGAATAAATTGTCTCTTGTATATTTTAAGAAATCATCAGCCAAATCCGCCAGATCAATCCCCGATATTTACAGGAATTCCATTGATGCCCTTCGAATTACTGACGATAATAAAGGGCTTGAATTATGGCTTGAGAATGAGAAGGATTTGGATAAATATCCCCCTTTCAATAAAGATATAAAGTCCGGTGTGCCTGAAGCATTCGAGAATATCGCTATTGCTCCCGGAGCTTTCCATTTTACCAAACGCTGGCTGCCGGAGAGGTATGCCGATTTGGCAAATATATTACATTCCGAATTCGGCTGTGAGATAACTCTTCTCGGCGGCGTGAAAGACAGCGATGTGTGCAGTTACATATCTACGAAATACGATTTTGAGATTAACGACTTGTCGGGTTCCACCTCAATATTGGATACTGCCGCGATTATCGACAATTGTGACTTATTGATAACCAACGACACCGGAGTTATGCACATAGCCGCTGCCCGCCAAACGCCGGTAGTGGCTATCTTTGGCTCTACCGTTACGGATTTTGGCTTTAGGCCTTACAGAGTTAAGAATATAATTGTTGAGAAGGATATGAATTGCAGGCCATGCACTCATATTGGCAGGGATAAATGCCCGAAGAGACACTTCGATTGCATGGAATTAATTTCGACGGATGATGTGGTGGAAGCTGTTAAGAGGATAGCAGAATGATAACGGCTTTGTTCGATTGTTCCGTCAGTTGTTACAACTGACGAAAAGCGACTGTTATTGCAAGTCAGGTGTAACGCCTGACTTAACATTGAATAATAGATTTCTCCCTGTGGCCGAAAAGACAAAGATATGGATTCTGAAATTAATTCAGAATGACAAAACATACTACAAACACAAACCTTTTCACTTATATTCCGCCAAATACTCCAGCCGGTCTTGCAATTGCTCTTCGGGGACGAGCAGATCTTCTTTGCCGAGTATGGCCTCCTCCTGGCTTGTGAAGACAATATCGTATTCCTTGCTCATAACGATTGCCTCTTCGGGGCATACCTCCTCGCAGAAGCCGCAGAAGATGCACCGCAGCATATTAATTTCGAATTTCACGGGGTATCTTTCTTTTTCGCGTTCTGTCTCGCTTGCCTGAACTTCAATTGCCAGCGCCGGGCAAACCCGCGAGCATAGCCCGCAGGCAACGCACCTTTCGCCACCTGTGGTATCCACCAGAACCGGCCGCCCCCTGTATGACCCTGTAGGCTCGAATCGCTCTTCGGGATACTGCCGCGTGAACTTCGGCTTGAACATATATTTCATCGTAAGGCCCAGGCCTTTGGCTATCTCGGGAAGATATAATTTCTCCATGAAATTCAGTCTTTCCGCTTCCGTATTTTTTGTGTTGTTCATTTATTGATTCCAAATTGTTATTTCTAATTTAGCCTTTTAGGTTTTTAGCCATTTAGGTTTTGCGTAAAGATCTGATTAAAGCCCTCAAAACCTTTTCAGTTTCAATAAATTTTGAGTCGAAATCAGTATCAATAGCATTGGCTACAATCGCAGGTACGACTTCCATAACGGGGTTTAAATTAAGGGATTCTTTTTCTATCTTATTCAGATTATTAGAATAAGCGTCGATTATTTCTATTTGCACACTCATTTCGGCTCGAATATTATTTCATTATCTTGATTTAAATACGGCTTGTCATGCCATTCATCATTATTTAGTAAGGCCTTTGGTATCTCTTCGAATGCTTTGCATGATTTGCTTTTATAATCTATCAAATGCTTGCAATTAATACATTGAGAAAACCCATATAGAAAACCTTGCGAGTCCGCATTCCATCTATCTATAATTGACATGTTAATCCTTTGTCATACTCATAGAAACAGTTATTACTTCTTCATGTATTTTTTCCACGCCAGTTATTTCAAAATGGCTGTCAGGTGTTAAAAATAATTTTCTGTTGCATGATAGATAATCATAGCCAATTCGTCGGCTATCTCAAATGCACGAAGCTTATTATGATCTCTCTTATCTTCAACCTAAACTCCTACGGCCCCCACGCCTCCTAAACCCCTATCCAAATATCATTATCCATACGCCGGTAATAACTATGTTCAATATTGCAAGCGGCAGAAGGACTTTCCAGCCGAGGTTCATCAATTGGTCATACCTGAAACGCGGCACCGTCCAACGCACCCAGATAAAGAATAATATGAAGAAAATTACCTTAGCCAGGAACCATGCGAATTGCACAAGAGCAAGGGCAATAGAACCGGCCCCGAGGCCAATGTCGAACGGAATCTGCCAGCCGCCGAAATAGACTAATACTATAAAAGCAGACGCAGTGGCCATATTGGCGTATTCGGCAAGGAAGAACATCCCGAATTTCATGCCGCTGTATTCCGTGTTGAAACCGCCCACAAGCTCCGGCTCGGCCTCGGGCAGATCAAAGGGAGTCCGGTTGGTTTCGGCGAACGATGACACTAAAAAGATTATAAACCCAAGTGGCTGCACGAAAACATTCCACCCCCAGCCGGATTGCTGCAATACGATTTCGTTCAAAGATAAAGTCCCCGTAATCATCAGAACTCCTATCAGCGACAATCCCATCGACAACTCGTAAGAAATCATCTGAGCCGACGACCTCAGGCCGCCAAAGAGCGAATACTTATTATTCGACGACCAGCCGGCAAGTGTGATGCCGTACACAGACACCGAGGTCATAGCCAATATATAGAGCAGTCCGATATTCACATTCGGGGCAATTCCGAAGTAATATTTAGTTCCGCCAATTTCAATATAATGAGCAAACGGGATTACAGCATATACGGCAATTGCAATTCCCAGTGAGATAACCGGTGCCAGGCGGTGGAAGCCCATATCGGCAGCTTTCGGCACCACATCCTCTTTCCAGAACAGCTTAAATACGTCCGCTATCGGCTGCAATAATCCAAACGGGCCGACCCTGTTCGGGCCCAATCGTAACTGAATAATTGCCGAAACCCGCCTTTCGGCATATACCGAAACTGCGGCCGCACTTAAAATTAATATTACTATAAACACAGCCTTAACGCCTGCTTCCACCAATATCCATCCAATTTCCGGCATAATAATTTACTATCTATATTTATTAATCTAAATTTCTTTTGTATCTACTGTTTTAATAAAACCACTTAAATTTATCTATAGAATTTTTTTTCCACGAGCTAAAGCAATCTATTGCGTGCACCTGGCTATTGAATAACTATTACGGTATCTCACAATAAATTAATATTCAACGTTCTGTCAGTTGTTACAACTGGCAAATGGCGGCAGTTTTTATATCGCCAGTTGTTACAACTGGCAGAACATAAATTCAGGCAGGTTGCGAACCTGCCACTACACATACATTGATTGAACTGTAAAAAATAGTTATCAATCATTTATGAGATGGCGGCACTAGTGTCGTGTCAACTGTACTATGTCATTCCTGTAAAAACAGGAATCCGGTATTCCAACACAATCAGGTTATATCAAGATGGATTCCGGCTCTTCGGCCGGAATGACAGATCAAATGATCCGTCATAGTATGCCTGACACGTCACTAGACTTCTAATTACCTAAATTCCTAATTACTTGTAATCCGGGTTTCATCGAATAGGACTGATAGACGGCTAATTTCGGCTCCGGCTTGTCCGCCCTGCTAAGAATAATTCCCTGATACTGCTTCAGCAAGGAATAGCTCATCCCTTTGAATGTAGCGATAGTATTGGAAATTTCATCAAATATATCCGACGAGCTTTTATAAGACCAATTGTGTTCGATGCAATTGGCCACGGCCTGAATCACTCTCCAGCTTTGCCTTGCATTGCGATAATTATCCGACGTCCACCGGTCATTATCAGTCCCAAACTTATCTAACCGGCTCATTTTCATTCCCATGGTACGCAGGTTCTCTTTGGTGGCCAGCACGGGCGAGAAATACTGCACCCTCCGGCCGGCGTTCACAAAAGTACCTTCGCTTTCGGCAAATGACGAAGTGGGGAATACTACATGAGCCAATTCGGTTAATTTTGAATTGTTTACGGCATGGACAGCCAGGAATTCCAACTGGCCCAGCGCCTCCAGAATATGCGGATACATCAAGAAGTCCTCTTCCATCACGTAAAGAGCTTTCAAATGGCCGTTATTAATTTTATCGGCTAAATCGCTGATTCTAATTCCATGCACATTGGTATTGACACCTACCTCATTCGCACCGAGCGAATTAGCTCTTATGTCGGATAATTTAAGGAAATCATCGGTGAAGCTATCGTCTTCCGCCTTAAGGAAACCGATATTATGGGTTCTTAATACCGTCTTGGCAAATTTCTGGAGAATATAATTATCCTCGTTCGCGGCGTTTGGCGAGCCGATTACCATTATCTCGTTTGACCTGTATTTCTTTAAATTGTAAGATGCATATTCACAGGCTTCATCCCAATCCGTATTTCTTCTTTCTCCCTTTTCAATTACCATTGGGGATTCAACACGGTTCGAATTCACATCCGGATATATATTCAGCCTGCCGTAGTCGCACATCCAATGCTTGTTCACATACATATTCGTCCTTGGCTCGAACCTTAATATTTCATTGTCACGCACGCCGGCACTGATATTACACCCCCTGGCACATCCGGTGCAGATCGTATCATTAAAGCTCATGTCCCACACGCGGGCCTTGAACCTGAAATCAGGGCTTGTCAGCGCCCCAACCGGACAAATATCAATAACGTTCATCGAATAATCATTGTCGAATTCGGTTCCGTCAAATAATTTAATAGTAACATGGTCGCCGCGATGAATAAATGTCAGAACATCCTGATGCGCCACTTCTTTGGCAAACCTTATGCAGCGTGAACAAGATATACATCTTTCCCCGTCATATATAACATTCGGCCCCCATTTCTGCCTTTTCAGGTTGTGGTTCTTCTCCTCATCGAAGCGGCTTTCGCCATTTGAATGCCTGAAAGAATATTCCTGGAGCTTACATTGGCCGGCTTCGTCGCAAATCGGGCAGTCCAATGGGTGGTTAATTAAAATAAATTCCATCACCGCTTCTCGGGCAGTTATTGCTTTTTCGGTATTGGTCAGAATATGCATACCGTCGGCGACTGTGGTGGCGCAAGCAATCTGTAGTTTCGGAAAGAAGTTAACCACCGGTGTACCATCGGGGTTGGTGTCGAAATCGCCGTCCGGCAGCCTTTTGGGCAACCCGACTTCAACCAGGCACATACGGCAATTCCCGGATACGCTCAGCTCCGGGTGCCAGCAAAAATGCGGCATTTGCATTCCGTTGTCGTAGGCCGCCTCGATCACGGTCTTGCCATCTCTGGCTTCAATCCTCTGTCCGTCAATAACAATATGTGGCATATATAAAGCTCCGTTTCATAGCTGAGTCAAGTACTGCATTAATTATTTACTTATATAAATTATTTGAAACTTCTGAAAAGTAGTGAAATTGTCATTCCCATGAAAACTTTCAAAGAAAATAGATCAAATTTTGTCATTCAGAACGTAGCCATTTATGGCGTAGTGATGAATCCATCTTAATACTGCCAAAAATCCTATAAACACTGGATCCTTCGACTCCGCTCAGGATGACAGTTCATTGAATATCGGTAAGTATTTGGAACGATTCATTTTATTACCGGACACTTGTAAATTATTTTATTAAATAAAATATTGCAGTAATGATTGCAATAGGATATTCAGTTCTGTTTGAGAATGTTCAATATCGTATCTAAAATGTACCTCCAATGCATCTCCAATTGGTGTTTGATCATCATTCGATATGTTGTCAAACCATATAATGAAACACAGTAAGGAAATAACTCTACAAAATACGAATTTTTCTCACTCTTTAAAATATTTAGTAGCGAATTTTCCGTCTAAAATTGCATGATGTAATTATGATGTTTTTGTCCACGGCCTTACGCAGTGCCTGGCATACTCCCAATGGCGAGTCGGACACATGGCTGATATTTAATCACTATAAGCGTTTGGCTGCCGGTGGCTATCCCCCGCATTCTTTAGCCTCGATCAATCTCCAGATTTTCTGGCACGGGAAGCAATTCTCATAAAAGGGTTTACCGATTATTAACGAATCCACACCGCAGGGCCTTAATTCCTCTAATTTCCAAAGCTGTTGCGGAGTCTTGGCCGCTTTATATAAAGTGATTTTCATTTTGCAAATTTCCGACAACCGAACGAAATTATCAAAATCAAATCCTGAATCGGACGTTTCCCATTGCTTTTCGTGGAAAATAATCCTGTCGCCACCCAATGATTGAATATGCTTTACATAATCAGAAACCGGCAGAATCGTTTTGCCATCATTTAGGGCCACTTCCCACTTATTGGCAAAAACGGCAAATGATATTCGCGATGAGGAATACTGGCCAATCAATTTAATTATTCCAGCGGGGTCGTTCACGGCAAGATCATCGACAACGATTCTGTATATTCCGCTGTCGAGCAATAGCTTGCATTGCTGGCAATCATTAAATTTCGAATAAAACTGGATGGGAATATCGATTGCTTCGGTGGCATATATCAATGAATTAATATTGCTGTGATTATTCTTGTTATTTAGCGAATCCGTATCATTAATATGAATTGTCTTGGTATTTTCCCGGCGAAGCAGCCCTAATAAACCCGTCAGATTCTTCGACAATTCTTTGTAATACTGCTCTGTGCCGGACTGGCCAACGATACAATCGGTACAAATCCCTTCGGATATATCTATGGATGGAATGACTAATATCATAGTGCTTCGTAATAAATTACGTGTAAAACGCATTCACAATTGGGAATAATTACCATGAACTTTTGCTCGCAGAATATGAAGCATACTTTTGGCTCTCCCTATCAAAGCCGGATTGCTTGACATGCTATTTCAGAGCCATTTTCCCTATTTCAAGGCAATCCCTATTTCAAAGTATTTCCTATTTCAAAGCAAATTTCAAGGAATTTCTTATTAATACCTCCGCCGTGAATTCGCCGGCCGCCAGCTCGCCCAAGGCCCTGGTTATGGATTTCTCCGCCACAGCCCTCGAATATCCTAATGTAATCAAAGCCGAAAGCGCCTCCTGTTTGACAAGATTTTGCTCTTTTGCAAACGCCGATGCAGCCCCGCCGCCAAGGAGGCTGATTTTATCCTTAAGCTCCAGAATAAGCCTCTGTGCGGTTTTCTTGCCGATTCCCGGAAATTTTGTGATAGCATTTGCATTGCCGCTAATGATATATTCCTGGAAATCGGCTATCGTAACAGATGATAGTATGCCGATTGCCATCTTCGGGCCTATGCCGGAAATTGAAATTAGCAATTTGAATGTATTTCTCTCCATTTCGGTTAGAAAGCCGAATAAAGTGAGGGAATCTTCGCGGGGAATCAGCAAGGTTTTGATTATTACTTTATTGCCGGTTTGGGGGAGCGAGTCGGATGTTCGTACCGAAACAAGCGCAGAATAGCCAACACCACCGCAATCGACAACTATTTCGGTGGGTGTTTTCTCTATCAGAATTCCGTCTAACTGAGATATCATTTGTTAATTACCTCCATCTGCAAATATATCAAGAGGTATCAATTAAATAAAGCTATTTCGGGATAATATAAAAAAAACTGCTCCCTGCAGATTAACCCGCATATTGCGGGACTTTTACTCAAGAGCTTCGTATCTCTAAGGAAGTATGCGAGTTAGGCCGATTTCACGGTGATTATGTTTGGCTTATTATTAGAGTTATCTTAAATATCTATTATCCATTGCCTGTCAGGTATTTTGAATATTTTATGAATAATGCGGGTTAATAACCGGTTAATAATCATTAGGTGCAGTTTAGTATAAAAAGTTATATGCTATCTATTTATCAATTTCTCGACTATTTGATTATCGCCGTATTTGATAATCATCAGATATATCCCCTTCGGGCTGCCGGCAAGGTCAATTCGCTTGCTGAACATTCCGCCGGCCATAGGTTCTGAGATGGAAACAACTTCTTCGCCAATCATATTTGTCACCGATATTATAAGATTCCCCGGCCTTAGAAGATTCATCTCGATATTGAAATATCCCTCGAAAGGATTCGGATGGATTGAAATGCTCTCAATATCCAAATCATTAACGGAAGAAACATTGTAAGGATAAGGATCGGACTTGGAAGAGCATCCATCTTCATTATACACATCTACTTCATATAATCCATCGGCAATCGGCCTGAATACCTGGCTGACAGCCCCGGGAATAATTTCTCCGTTACGATACCATTTATATGACGCCGCATCGGAAGCACGCAGTTCATCATTGTCAAATGTAATCGTGGGCTTGTCGGGAGATGAGCCAATGAATACTTCATAATTCTCAGATTCAGCAGTGCATCCCTTAGAGGTTGTTGCAATCACACTGTAGTTCCCCGGTTCGGTGGTCGTCAGTTTCCTTGATGTCGTACCATCGGACCATTGATAGCCAATAAAACCAAATGATGCCGACAAAGTAACGCTTTCGCCGTCGCAGAGGGGATTATTCCCCTTTATATTGATTCTCAAATTGGGCACATTCAATACTGAAACATGAACAACTTTTGATTTTGGCATACATTCATCGGATTCAGGTATGATAAGTGTAAACGACCCTTCTTCTGTTACGGTAATGCTTTTTGTAGTTTCACCGGTGGACCATAAATAATTAGGATAGTCCTTATCGGCTTCGAGGACAATCGACTCACCCTTGCAAAACTCCAGATCGCCGATAACTTTAATAATAGGTGCATCAGCATCACATTCCAAGATGTCTGTTTCCCAAACTCCCCTGCCATAAGTGGACACCCGCAGCTTCCTTGTGCTGTAATTAATTTCAAGTTCGGAGATGGAAACATGAGGCATATCCTCTCCAAAGGGCAGCCAATACGCTGAGTTATAGTCCGAATAATATACTCCGATGTCGGTGCCGATATATAGCCTGTCGGGTGAATCTTTCTGATAAACGATGCAATTTACCGGCACATTTGGCAGGTTGCCGGAAAGATTCGACCATTCCTCGCCATCGTACTCTACTACTTTATTTCCTTCAGTAAATCCGGATTTAGTCACAAATATTCTTCTCGGGTTTGCCGGATCCACAGCAACGTAAGTAATTGCTGATGATGAGCTTAAAATCCTTTCCCAATTCAAGCCTCCGTCATAAGTTGCATTCAGCACATTTGTAGTGGCAGCATAAATAACGCTTGGATCCGACGGAGATATTGCCATCGACCTAAAAGTGCGGTTGCTGGTGAAGTTCGATATTCTTTCCCACGAGCCGTTGCTGCCGTAGTTTCTGGATCTCCATATATTAGTGTATCCGGCGTACAGAATGTTCGGATTGTTGGGGTCGAGGATATAAGGAGTCACCCAGGCCGAATTCTCATTTGTCATGCTTTGGGTAAGCATGCTTAAAAAGCGGCCGTCGCTAAGCCTTCTTCTTTTAAGGCTGCCTCTTTGCGATGAAGCATAAACCCTGTTGTCATTTGTCGGGTCAATGATGGCTTCCATCCCGTCGCCACCCGAGGCGGCTCCCCAATTCCCATTGGAATGCCAGCTTGTGCCATTGTCCTGGGCCCCGGCATAAAGAAGAGTTGGAGAAATAGTTGAAATGCCCAAGCGGTAGAACTGGGTTATCTCAAGCCCCCTGCTTATGCTTTGCCAGCTTGCACCTCTATTGGTTGATTTGTCCAGGCCTCCGTCATTGGCCGAGATGAACAAGGAGCCGTCATCGTTGAAAAGCAAGTCATGGTGGTCAAAATGGATATATGGCTTGCCGCCGCCGCCGGTAACCAATGTCCAATTGGACCCGCCGTTAGTTGATTTCCATATATTGATACCACCTGTGTATATTTCGTTTTCATTCTGCGGGTTCACCGCAATGGCCAGGTCATAGAATCCTTGCCCTCCGCTCCCCTGCCCATTCAGGCTCCAGCCAAGAATATTCGGAGAATTATTATAAATTGCCCTCACCTCAAACTCATTGCTCGGATTTGCATTTAAGACCATAAAAGAGTGAAAACCATTGTCGGCCGATTTGGACAGTACGGCATAAACTTTGTTGGGATTGGCTGTTGAAACGGCCAGTGCTATCCTGTTGGCTTCCGGGTACGATTCAATAAAGCTCCATGTTTCGCCCGTATCGTCGGAATAATACATTGCGGCTCCGCCAGACCTGCTATAGGTTGATGCATATATCTTATCCGGTTGGCCGGGCAGGAACTCCATATCCCTGAAATATATAGATTGAAAAGTATCATACCACGTATCGCCGCCATCAATCGATTTTTTAATCCCCGAACTTGTGCCGGCAATTAATATATTCTGATTGGATGGATGAACAAGAATTCTTGCAACAAGCCCCCTTCTCTCAATGGACTGGTTATAGCCGGTCGTATTCCAGGTATTGCCGCCATCGGTTGTTTTCAGGATACCAACGCTGTATGTGCTATACTGAGTTGACCCGCTCCCGTTGGCGTCTCCCGTTGCAACATAAACTACATTCGGGTTCGATGGAGCTAAAGCAATATCGGAAACACCCATCGAAAGAATCCCGGTGAAAGGGAAATTAATCCACGATTGGCCGCCATTTGACGATTTCCACACACCACCGCCGGCCGATCCCGCCCAAATTTCATTATCATTGTTCGGATTTAACCTGACTATATTTACCCTTCCGTGGCCACTTATATTTGTGTGAAGATTAGGCCCGAGGTTATTCCATTTTCTTGCAAGCGTCCGGTTGCCTTGCTTGGAATTATTATTCAAAGCAGTAACATATTCGAACGCATCGTATATCATCTGCGGGTCAGGGAAACTCCCATCCTTGCCAACTCGCGGCTCCCAGAAATATTCCCACCGTTTATATTGCTTCCAACCGGGAAGGTTCTTGCCGCCGGCTGCTTCCAGGGCCTGGTTATATGATCGCTTATAATCAAAAAAATTAGGATTATCTATTTTTGCTAATGTTTCGTTCATCAGCTGAGAATTCAATTTAGATCCGGACAGAAAGAAAAAGCCCGATAGAAGAAAGAAAAGATATAATTTTATATATGGCCGCATGATTCACTCTTAATAATTAATACTATACGTTCTTGCGAATTTCAAAATATATTAGAAGACATTCTATTGCTATGAAAAGTTACAATTCGTAACAATATCGTAACAATAAATGCTGCTATTTTAAATATTGAAACGTTCTTAATAGTTTATTGTTTTATAATCAGTCGATGGACTATGCCGCCTTGATATTGCAAAATCAAATAATAAATCCCGCTTGAGAAATTATTGATATTTATTACTCCAGAATAGTATCCGGGGTCGATAAGCACTTTATTATCAAGCACTAAGCGGCCTGTAACATCTGTAAGTTTTATTCCCAGGCTGCCGGGCTTTTCAAAATATGATTCTATTGCAAACTCATATTCGGCCGGATTCGGATTGATTCTGGCCGGGAAAGCATCTTTGTTTTCATCAAAATCATATTCATTTCCGAAGCCAATTCGAATAATCTCCGATTTCACCTTGCAGCCATCATCGTCAATTATTTCAGCCTGATAGCCGCCCAATTTAATAATTCTAATCGATTCGGCATTGGAATTATCAATATCAGTGCCGTCCAGTATCCATCGCACTATTTTGCCGGGGCTAACCATTAAAGAATCACCAATTTTCGTGATTTCCGGTTTTGAGGGCTCGGGCAATATTTCGAATTCGAACTTACTGCTTATGCCAAAGCATCCGTTGGCGGAAGTGGCCGAAACGAAATACTGGCCGGCGCTGTCCAGCGTTGTCTGGCGGGCCGTATCGCCGTTGGACCATAAATATTGAATCTCCGCACCGGGCATATTCGCAACCGTTGCCCTCACTGCCAGCCGGCCGCCATAGCATACCGGATGCCGGCCAAGAATTGCAACTCTTACATTTGGCGATTCCACCACCCTAACGTTAATAATATCCGATACCGCTCCGCAGCCATTCTTCACATTAGTCTTAATCCCATTAATCTTAATCCCATTAGTATCAATCGCCGTAACGTAATACCGGCCTGCTTCGGTAATTTCCAAAGACGGGCCTGTTTTTCCATTGGACCATATATATTCCAAACCGCCCGGATTAGTTACCGCAACGGTCAATGTGCCGCCTTCACAAATTATTAATTCATTGGAATCGCCTATCTCCGGTTTACGGACACTGCAATCATTCACTTCGGCCTCCCATACGCCATTGCCATAGGTTGCAGCCCTTAATTTGCCCGATAGATAATTAAGTTCCAGCTCGCTGATAATAGCTACCGGCATGGCTTCATTAAATAATAGCCAATCCCTTTCGGATTCGGAATACCTGAATACGCCAATGTCCGTACCGATATATACTTCGCCGTCTTTCACTATATTAGATACGATGCAATTCACCGGGAAATTCGGCAGGCTGCCCGAAATATTCTTCCATTTGCCGTTTAATAATTCATAGATTTTCTCATTCGGATAATAACCGGAAAGGCCGGCCCATATATGCTGCGGGTTGTCGCTGTCGACTGCAATCGATGTGATTAACTGCTCGGGCGATATAAGCAAGTCCCAGCTGCGGCCGCCGTCTGAGGTCATAAACAGGCCGCGCTCATTTGCAAAATAGATATAATCCGGATTGCCTGGTGCTATGGCCAAGGCGTTTACCGTAGGATTATTCGGATAATCGAAATCGGATGTTTTCTTCCAGCTGTCTCCCCTGTCGGTTGATTTCCAGATATTCTCGTATCCGAGGTAAATCACGGACGGGTCGGCGGGATGCAGCAGAAAATTCGTCAGCCAGGGCTTTCGCTCCTTATGCTCGAAATCGCTGATGGCCTTATTGAAATAATTGCCGCCGTCTTCGGAGCGGAACAAAGCCCCTTTCTGCATCGAGATATATACATACTGCGGATTCTCGTAGTCCACGGCACATTCCATCCCGTCGCCGCCGCCAACCGGAATCCATTCACCATTGGCAAACAGCATACTGCCATTGTCCTGGGAGCCGCCGAATATCATATTGTCATTGAGCGGATTGCCGCCTATTCTATAGAATTGTGTTATATTCAGGCCAAAGCTTATATTTTCCCATCCGATATTTCCCAAGCCGATATTTCCCAAGCCGTCGCCGCCGCTCTTAAATATCCCGCCGTCATTAGCGCTGAATATATCGCCGGTGTGCGGCGAGAATATCAAGCAATGATGATCCACATGAATGTCTTTGCTCACCTCGCTCCATGATGTGCCGCCATCGGTGCTTTTCCATACCGGAATTCCGCCTATGTAAATAATATTCTCATCGGCCGGCGAAATGCCGATAGAAAGGTTGTATGCACCTTGCGCTCTGATCAGGCTAATATCTTCGCTTATTTTGATTTCAGTCCAATTATTTCCTTCATCAGCGGAAACGAACAGGCCACCGAATACAGACAAGTCGGCCGTTGAAATTAATGCCCATATTTTATTTGGCTTGCTATCGCAAACGGCAAGGCGAATGCGGTTCGAATTGCTAAATGACACTGCTTCCGTCCATGTATCGCCCGCATCGGTAGATTTATATATACTGCATTTTTTGTTATTATTATTATCAACAGTAAAGAAAGTGGATGTGTACATTACGTCAGGATCGCCGGGCTTATAGATTATTTCTTTAAAATACAAGCTGTCAGATGTCAGCCTCCACAGCTCGCCGCCATCGGTGCTTTTATAAATACCTTTATTCGTCGAAACGATAACATTATCAGCATTATCTGGCATTACAAGGCAGCCGGCAATTACAAGCCTGTCGGTGAATTCAGCTGCAAAACCCGTCAGGCTCCACGTTTGGCCGCCATCATCAGAGCGGAGCAGGCCCGAAGAATATCCCCTTGTCATTATTCCGGCTTCGGCATCGCCGGTGGCAGCATACATAACATCCGGGCTTGACCTCGAATATGCAATTGCGCTAATCCCCAATGCTACGAACCCGTGCAGATTGATTCTCTCCCAATTCCTGCCATAGTCAATAGATTTCCACAAGCCGGATGTTGCCGTCCCCACCCAAACAATATCGGGGTTGTCGGGATGGAAGGCGATGCAATTAATCCGCCCGTTGCCGTGTCTCTCATATTTATCTGTTGACAACTCCCTGGGGCCAATAGGCGTCCATGAATTATCATTTCCATGAATACGATTTGGTTCTTTCCTGCTACGGTACTTCTGATATTCAGCATTAAGAACCGATTGATCGGGCAGGCTGCCATCTGGCAAAGTCCTGAATTTCCAATAATACTCCCACCGCTTAAATTGCTTCAAAGAAGAGCTGTCGGTTTTATTCGACTGCTCCCATTTATTATAAAAGCTCTCACTGATTCTATTAAAATTAATTTCATTGACATTATAGCGGTCAATGATTTCGGCTTGCGGATAGCACGCAGTTGAAGCTGCAATAAATAATAATAAGGTAAGAAATAAGAATGCAGGAAATAAGAATAATGTAGTGGATATTTTCTGCGGCAGGCTCATAGTGGTTCGGGTAATCGGATTGTTTTTGATGAATAAAATGAGTTATGCTCCAATAGTTGTTACAATAGCATGAAGTATAATTTCTCCGTAGGGGCTCGAAACGGAGCCGATCGTGTCTATAGTTCGACTCCGCTCACTATGACATTTGAATAGTCACTCTGTGCCCTTTCTGAGCCATGCCGATCGCGTCTATAGTTCGACTCCGCTCACTATGACATTTGAATAGTCACTCTGTGCCCTTCGGCAGCGGGACGGTTTGGAACCGCCCCCTACAAATTGGTTAAAGCAAAAATCGTGTAAAGCAAATATCGTATAAATCGAATATCTACCGCTTAATAAACTTACTATATATATTTATCGTCCGGTTGGCAAATTGCATTAGATATATTCCGACAGGCAGATACTGCAAATCAAAATCTTTTTCGATTCTCCCGGCGGCCGATTCCAGATCATACGTAATTATCTCCCGCCCGAACACATCGCTTATTATTAAATTGCAAGGCCCTGGTTGCAGTCCGGCAACGGATATACTAAAAACTCCCGTATTCGGATTGGGGATAATGGATAAAGACGGATTGACTGGCAAGTTGCCGCTGATCGAAGAGGTAACATCAAACTCATCGGAGAATGTGCCACAGCCTTCAGCGCTGATAGCCTCGACAGTGTAAGGCCCGATTTCCGACATTTCGAACGATTGTTCATTAGCTCCGGGTATCAATTCACCTTCAAAATACCATTGGTACCGCCCGGCCACGGTGGATTTTAACATTCTGCCCTTCTGGGTTATCTCCGGTTTTGGCGGGCGCGGCAGGAATTCGATATGATATTCACCGGCATCGGTATGGCATCCGTTGGCCATTATTGCCCTGGCGCTGAACACTCCGCTTTCGGATACAGTTATTAATCTTGTTGTATCGCCGTTCGACCATAGCAGTTCATCATACTCGCCGTCAATCATTAATGTCAATGTATCGCCTATGCAATAGGGTGCATCCGACGAAAAGGAAATATCTACATCAGGAGCATCCAGGACATTTACCGTTATTTCCTCCGAATAGCCTAAGCAGCCCTCGGCATCTTTCACTACAAGTCCGTAAACTCCCGAACTTTTGGCCACTATCCTTTGCCCCGTTTCGCCGTTTGACCATAAATAATTATCATAATTGTCGGCGGCCTCGATATAGACACTGTCGCCTTCGCAGAATTCAAGCTCGCCCGTTACAATTAACTGCGGCCGTCCCAGCGTGCATTCGTTAATATCGGTCGACCATAGCCCCCTCGAGAACGTGCCTGCAAGCAATTTGCCGGTATTATATTGAATTTCGAGTTCGTTTATTACTATATTAGGCATTCCCTGGTAAAAAGGCAGCCAGTCGTCCATAAAAAAATCACGGTAATACACTCCGAGGTCGGTGCCAACAAACAGCTTCCCTTCAGTGCCTTTTGGGCATACTATCGTATTGGCCGGCACCATGGGCAGCGAGCAGGTTATATCAACGGCCAGCCTATCGTTTATTTCATATACTTTTCGGCTGCTTGAGTAATTCGATGCCGTCAGCCAAACCCGGAATGGGTTCGTCGGGTCTACCTCTATGTCGGTTATTCTATCGGAACCCATAAAAATAGTTTCCCAGCTATCGCCTCCGTCGGCCGTCCGGTACAAATCATTGCCTTTGGAAGCATAAATTACGTTGGAATCCGATGGTGCTATAATTATCGATAATATAATAGATTGATTGCTGACAAAGGATGATGTTTTATTCCAGCTATTGCCCTTATTCGTGCTTTTCCATATATTCACATAGCCGGCCAACAACACATCCGGGTTGTGGGGAGAAATAATATAAGGCGTTACCCATGCGCCGGCTTCCTTAGTGGTGCTTCTGGAAATAATAAGTCTATACGAATCTCCTCCGTCTTCGGATTTGTAAATTGCACCTCGCTGGTAGGCAGAATAAATAATATTCGCATCGGCCGGGTCAATAGCACACTCGGTGCCATCACCACCCATGATATGTAACCACGAGCCATTCCTAAGATAATTAGTGCCGTTGTCCTGCATCCCCGTGATAACCGAGGCGGAATGCGGCGAGGCCCCAATGCGATATATCTGTGCTATCGGCAGGCCATCGGACATATCCTTCCACGTCGTTCCATTATCTTCTGATTTATATATACCGCCGTCGTTTCCGGAATACAATATACCCGTGCCCGGCTGAAAGCCAAAGAAATGATTGTCCGCATGAACATACGGCAGGCCGGATTTCCCCTGCCACTCCGATATGACTGTCCAGCTTGCACCGCCGTCGGTGGATTTCCAATTATTAATACATCCGGCAAAAAGAAGATTGGAATTCACCGGGGATACAGTAAAAGCCAAAGCATACCATCCAAGTCCGAAAATTGATGACCCTTCTGTCGTATAGTCGAAAAGATTGGGCGAATTGGACATTAAGTCCCAATTGTTACCGCTGTCCGATGACTTGTATAAACCCAAGAAAACGCTGCTGCCGGCTTGCGAACATAAGGCATAAACCAATGTAGGGTCGCTGGGGCTAACGGCCAGTGCAATCCTGTTGGAATTCAAGACGAAGGTTTTCTGCTGCCAGGTTTCGCCGGCATCCCTTGATACAAAATATTTCGCATTGCTTGAATATGTCGACGCATAAATCGTATTGGCATCGCCCGGCTTGAACTCCATATCCCTGAAATAGTAATTCGGCGACACCATTTCCCAATTCTTCCCGCCGTCAGTTGTTTTGAATATCCCTTTTGTGGTTGCTGTGTAGACTATATCGGGCGTATCGGGGTGAATGATTATCCTCGAACAAAGAGCCTTCTCAATAATATCGCGCCTATACTCGGTTTCATCCCAGGTCTTGCCTCCATCTGTGGATTTAAGCACTCCCAGGCTGTATGCCCTTGTCATGCCAATACCGTTGGCATCGCCGGTTGCCATGTACATTATGTCGGGGTTGGACTGAGAAATTGCGATGTCGGTAATGCCAATAGTTAGGAATTGCGTGACGGGAACTTCCTGCCATGTGGTTCCGTTATTGTTGCTCAGCCATGCTCCGCCGCTTGCGGCGCCAACCCAGATAATATTAGGGTTGGACGGATGGAAAGCAACGCAGTTGACGCGGCCCAGTCCGGATGATTCGAAAGGCATAATATTCTGCGGTTTAGAAAATGGCCCTAAAGGCTGCCAATTTGCAGTTTCACCCTGGATGGAATTGCCTTTCCTTTGATGCTGAATTTGCTTCCATTGCCGCAATATTTCTTTGCCATCCGGGAAATTACCATCGGCATCCACACGAGCCTGACAAAATTCTTCCCATCTTTTATATTGCTTATATCCACTGCCTTTTTCCGGCGATTTCCCATCCCAATACTCCTCGAAGGATTGCCGGATTGAATTGAAATTCTCACGCCTCTCGCTTGCGAGGCTTTCAACCCAGGGCTGTGCTAAGAGCTGAGAATTGCAGCATAATGCTATAATAATAGCTATATATATCATAATTGCTGATTGTGTTTGTAGTTTCATATTGTTAATAACAATATTAAATTATCAAAGTTACTATCATGCAGTATCTTTTTCCGATCCCCGGTGCAGCTATACACTAATAAACATGTTATGTTATTAAACTTGGTGTCTGCTTCACCTACGCTATATATCCCAATCTATTGCAAAACGGAGATTTGCGGGATATTGCATTCCCAAATCGGAATTTGTAAATAAGGTAAATATACTAAGTCTATTGGAAAATGACTACATTTATTTTATATCGTGGGAAAAGGATGGCTGATAATTACTTATTTTTCAAAGGGATGCTGCAATAACGGAGCGAAAAATACGAGTGGGATTAAAGGAAAGTTAACCTGCCGGAATACAATACGGTTCGTGTGATTTATAATCACAAAAACGTCATCGCCCGGATTAAAGCCCGCGAAGTGTGACGGATTAAGTTTTGACCGGTTCTTTCTCTTTTTTGGTTTTATCTCTAACTTCGGATTTGGAATCTTTCTTATTTTTTTTCGATGCAAACAGCTTAGTAATTAAGCTTACATCGGGTTTTTTATCGTTATTTTTTTTCAGTTTAGTATCATCTTGTTTTTTAATTTCAGGCTTTTCGGAAGAGCCGTGAATTCCTTTGCTAAGGCCAGCTGCAATTGGCCTGCCTGTTGGCTGCAGACGTCCTGTCCCCATCCTTCTTTGTGCCGAAGAATATTTCTGCTGCTGGCTTAAGGTGAACACACTTATCAACCTTGCGCGTATAACAGTTGGGGTTTCGCCTACCTGCACACCATTGACTCCATCAAGCATAACCTGCATTACGGACATTTCCTCGTCGTGCATTGTTTGCAATTTATCACCAATCGGCAGCCAAAACATATTTGCCATCAGTATGCCCCACATGGTAGCAATAAAAGCTGAAGCAATGTGGTGAATAAGAACATTCGGGTCCTGCCCGGCGGAAGCCAGAGTAGCTATTAACCCCATAACGGTTCCGATAATACCCATGGTGGGCGAATAGCCGCCGAGTTTCAGGAAATAATTAATATTCGCTTCGTGCCGGTCAGTTATATGCAAGACTTCCGAAGCAATTATCTGGCCTAATGTTTCCGGGTCGGCACCATCTATGCATATCTCGAAAAGCTTCTTAAGAAATGGGTGATCAACCTCATTCAGCCTGGGTTCAATCGACAGAATTCCTTCTTTTCGTGCCATGCCCGCAAACATAACAATCTGAGTTATTATCTTCTCGACGTCGTATTTCTTTGGCGTGAACGAAAGCTTAATCAAAAACGGCATCTTCTTGAATTGCTCAAACGAACTGCCCGCCATGCCCGCCATCAGCGTTCCGCCAAAAACTATTAACATCGGCGGAAGCCAGAACACCATATCGAATGACCCGCCTTCCCAATAAAATGCACCGAATACGGCTGCAAAACCCAATATTATTGCTACTAATGTACTTGCTTTCATATTAACAATTTAGTCAGCTTATCTGAGAAAATCAAATAAAGAATTCTGAATTAAACGCGAACCGACCTGGAGAGCATATTGCAAGGCTGTATTATCGCGCTGAAGATCCATGATCGCCTTTGCAAAATCGGTATCTTCTTTAATTGACCTTAAGTCTTTCAATCTGATATTTTCTTCAATAAATTGCATGTTCATAGCTTCGAAACGTGTAATTTTCGTCCCGTTTCTTGATGCGGCGTTATTCATCACTTCATAGGCAGCGCCCAGTTTCTGTTGCAAAGTATTCAACTGATCTATGTCTGCTTTCGTCAGGAAGTCCAGCCTGCCGCGCTGTGTGCCGTCGGGATTATATGCCAAAACATTAAATATGCCGACAATACTTTCGAAAACATCGGAATCATCCGACCCGAACATCTCTTTTGCCTGTACGTTTAAAACTTCTGTTGATTGTTTATCTATATTCATTATCCTGTCTTCGTTGTTGCCTTTATAAACCACCTTATAACCTGAGAAATTGTCTTGACTTGCTGTGGTTTTAATTATTTGGAACGGGTTATTATCGGGAGCCTCGGATTTGTCAATCGAAGTTGGTGTGGTGGCTGTGCCGGAGAAAAGGAAATGCCCGTTGAATTCCACATTTGCATCTTTCACAATTGATTCAAGGAAGCCTTTCACTGAGTATGCAATCCCGGAAGTGCTTGCACTGTTGCCGGTGCTGGTAGCATCAATGGTTATCTGCCGAATTGATTGCAAAAGGTCGGACATTTGGCGGATACTCTCGTCAACTGCATACAGCTCCCTTAGGGCTAAGTTGAGGTTGTCGTTATAGTTCTGATTCTGCTCAATAATCGAGGACAGCCTTTTGACTTGCACAACAGCAACCGGGTCTTCCGATAGGTTTTGTATGTTTTTGCCTGATGCTATACGAAGTTCATTCAGGGCTTTTCTTGCCTGAATTTCCTCGAGATTCCTTTGAAAAGGCCCGAATGATGAATTGCTTGTAACTCTCATATATTAACTATCTTCCTAAATTCACAATCGTACCGAGAATTTCATTGGTTATTGCTATTATTCTTGCCGAAGCTTCGAAGGCCTTTTGGAACTTAATCAGGTTAATTGCTTCCTCGTCGAGGTTTACTCCAATAACCGCTTCCCTTTGATTGGTCAATTGGTCCAGCACGAGCTTGGTAGTTTTGCTGCCATTGATGGCGTCGTTGCCAAGATTGCCTATCTTGCCCAAAAAGCTTGCATAGAACTCCGCCGGCTTTTGGCCGTGAAGAAAATCCGCATCGTCGGCAAGCCTTGCTATCTGCCGCGCAACTGTCGAATCGCCCGGCTGTCCGCCTTTGGCCGATAGTGGAATGTCCGATGGCTTGTTCTTCACATCAGCGGAAATCTCGATGGTCATGGCCGTGGCATCACCAACGGCCGGCTCGAAGAAGAACCTGCCCGGAGGGACTTGGCCAGTGTCATTCAACCCAAAGCCGGCTATTGTTAATTCATTTACCTTTTGGACTAAAGCATTTGCGAAATCATTTAGATTTTGCGAGACTGAAAATTCATCCGTACTGTCCTTATCGTCGAGTGTAATATTATAATGCTTCAGCAAACTGCTCAATTTGCCAGCTTCGGGATTCACCGATCCGGTAATCACATTATTTGCACTAATAGTAACAATCCGTATCGTTCTTTCGCCGGTTGCAGTATTTATATCTTCCTGTAATTTCAACTCGTTACGAGTCTGGCCTGTTATAAGGTTCTTGCCATTCATAAAGGCGTTCAAAGAGCCGTCATCGTTTTGAGTCACCGTTACAACTCCAAGCTCAGACAATTCCTCAAGCATAACCTCTCTTTTGTCAAGCAATGACTGCACTTCAGTGCCTGCAATAACTTTAGTGGAACCAATGCTTGTATTTATGCCGGTAATGTTTCCTATTAGCTTATTGGCTCTGTCGATGGCATCACTAATATTATTTCTTACTTCATTCCTTGTTTCATTCAACTGAACAGCAGTACGGCGGAACTGGTCAACCACCCCTTTAGCATTGCTCAGCACAAGTTCCCTATGGGCCACGCTTTCCGGTTTCAGGCTTATTTCATCAAAGTCATAAAGAAATCCCGATACAACTTCGCTCAAGCCGTTTTCGGTTGGCTCGGCAAGTATGGCTTCAATCCTTTGCACCAGTCGCTCATCGGTTTCATAACCTATATTCCTCGAAATAGACCTGCGGATTTCCTTGTCAAAAAACTCCTCCCGGAATGTGCGCATTTTCTCATTGATAACTCCGGTGCCGAGGAAGTTCCCATTCTTTATCAATGGGTCGGCCTCTGAGAATGTAGCTTCACGCCGCGAAAACCCGGGTGTATTCACATTGCCAATATTATTACTGGTAATTTCAAGGCCCAGCCTTTGGGCCTGTAAAGCACGTTTCCCTATTTCGAGTGACGATAGCGGCATATTAAACGACAATTAATAAATATAATATTTCCCAAGTGGTTAAGCCAATTTACTTAACCCGCATTATTTGTAATATATCCAAAATACTATTTCTACATCAACTTTCATACCCGATGTACTTATTCGACGAGTTCAGAAATCTCCTGAACTTCTGCAATTCATCGACTAAGTGTTTAGTTTCAGCGTATTGCAGCTGTTCGACTAAATTCAAATAATCGTTGCATTGGTCCAGGTTTACTTCGGCCAGTACATAGTACCTCATTTTGTCTACTATGCTCTTTTCTATCCCCAGGGAATGAATATTATCTGGCAATGGCGAAATACAATCCAGAAACCGGCTTTTGAAATATCTCGCATCGGAATCGGGTATGGATTCGCAAAAATCTGTCAGCTTTCTCTTTAATTCTTCAGCCATTGTCTGAAGGTCATTTTGTTTATTATGGGTTGATTGTTCCATTATTTGATTGCTCTGTTTTCGATTAATAAATCTTAATATTTAACAACATATTTTTCTATACTTTAACATTACATACGTGATTCAAGCCATTGGTGAAAACCGACAGAATCTGCTGAACACTGCTCCGGGCGCGATTGGCCAAAACCCTGTTCGTGGAGTTTGTGCTAAGAATGTCTGCAACCACATTATTAATATCTTCCTTGAATCTCTTGATTTTAATAAGATCAACGCCCTTGCAATGCTTTTCGATTGACGACAGCCTAATCTTCACAGCATCTTTCATCGGGATTGACAGCCATACCATCATCAGCTTTATCCTCTTTTCTTCAATCTGCCTTAGTTTTTTGCTGCAATCAAGCTGCTGTTCCACCACGGACTCGAGGGCTTTAATATCGAATTTAACCAAAGCTTCCCGGTGCTTTTCAGTCAACTCGGAATATTGTACAAGCAAATGAAGTTCATGTTTTAAATATGTAAATAATGTTGATAGCATTATGTTTCTGTATTTTTTTGTTAATACAATTTTATCTTATGCAAAGCCCACTTAACTTCTTTTCTCGACAAAAAGGGCCGAAAGGGTGGTTAACCTACACATCGTCCGGATTCATAAATATTTCGTTGTATTTCTTCACCCTCGATATATACGCCCTGGTTTCCGGAAACGGAGGCACACCGCCGTATTTCATAACATTGCCCGGGCCGGCATTATAAGCGGCCAAAGCCAATTCAAGATCGCCGCCAAAGCGGTCGATCATCTTGCTGATATAGCTTGTGCCGCCATAGATATTCTGCTCCGGGTCGAAAGAATTATCAACGCCCAGGCCGGTGGCAGTAGCGTCCATTAGCTGCATTAATCCTTTGGCACCGGCGCTCGAAACAGCATCATGTTTCCCGGCCGATTCGGCTGTAATTATCGCTTTGATAAGACTTCCCGGCACATCGTACTTATCGGAAGCACCGGATATATAGTTTTCGTAGCCCGACAGCCGGCCAATCAGCCGTGCCATAAAGTTCCCGCCGCCAACATCACCGAAAACATTATTTGATAGAATATTATTTAACGAATCACTATTTAATGGAATATGATTCGATGGAATATTTACTGCCGTACGGGCATGATTATTAATGACAGTTTTAGGCTCCAGTTTCTCACCGCCGGAGAGCTGAGAGTATATTTTTTCGGCTATCCCAATGCCATTTCCAGTGTTGGCAATATCATCGGCCAAAAGCATATCGGTATATCCCGACAAAGTATCGGCTCCGAAATTTTCAGCATCTTTTTTCTCTTCCAGCATTGCCGATTTCATCTCTTTAATCATCATGTGTACAAACATGGATTCGAATCCGCGGGCAGCCTTTGCCAGTTGTGCTTTTTCAGCACTATCCATAGCTTTCTTAGCCGGCCTTGCCTTGGCAATCCTCTTGAGATTGTCGAATCTGGCCTTGCCTATCGAGCTATTGACATCTGTGCTGTTTATTGGTGATATATCCATCTTTTTGCATCACTCTTTACTGAATAATCAGCTCGCCCTGCAGCGACCCGGCTTCCTTTAATGCCTGGAATATGGCTATTAAATCACGTGGTTTCACTTGTAATAAATTTAAGGCGTCAGCAATATCAGCAACCGAAGCACCAGTGAATTCCAATGGAGTCGCCGGGTTCAATTCCTCCTGAGTTTCGATAATTGCCGATTCAACCGGACGCGGCGGAAATATCGTAAATGGTGCCGGTTGCGCCACAACTACCTGCCTCTGAATGAATATATCAAGCCCGCCGTGAGCTATTACCGCCGGCAATAGTTCAACATTTCCACCGACTACTATTGTGCCTGTCCTTTCGTTAATCACCACCCTTGCCACTGGGTCTGCAATTACATTCAGCGCCTCTATTTGGGCAATATATTGCATTATTTGCATCTGCTCGGATCCATCAGGGAATTTCACTTCAATTGCCCCCGCATCTATGGGTGTGGCTGAATTAGCCAAATTTGGCGAGCCGTTAATTGCTGCCGCCACCCTTGTTGATGTGGTGAAATCGGGATCACGCAATACTATTCTAAGCAGCTGGTTGGTTACGAATTTAGCATCCACAGCCGAATCTAATATAAGCCCGTTCGGCACCCTGCCTGACGTCACGAAATTCCTTCCTATCCTTGACCCCAATGAACGGTAATCATAACCACCAACCGAAACAGCTCCCTGGGCGTTTCCTAATATTGTGCCTTTTGAAGTTGACATCGGAGTCATCAGCAGCACTCCGCCCTGCAGAGAAGTCGCATCACCAAGCGAAGAGACAAGAACATCAACTTTGGAACCGGCCTTTAGGAATTGTGGAATCGTTGCGGTAATCATCACGGCCGCCACGTTTCGCATTCGTATATTTTTATTTGGCGTGGTAAGGCCAAACCGCTTAAGCATATTTAATACTGATTGGTTCGTATACGACGTTAGCTGGTTATCGCCGGTCTGGTTCAGGCCAACCACCAAACCGTAGCCAATCACCTGAACGCCGCTCACGCCTTCGATAGCAGCTATGTTCTTTATCCGCGCTCCCGATGTAGGATTATACGAAAGAACAAAAGCAACAAGTGCCAGCATGATAAGTTTAAGTGACGATATTTTATTTAGATTGTAATTCATTATTCCAAATATTAACCATAGGCCTTGTTTTAAAGAAAGCTTTTCCCACGAGCTAAAGCACATAGCTATTTATTCAATTGCCAAGTACTGAGCATGGGTGCATATATATCCAGTTATTTTTGTTCTGCCAGTTGTTACAACTTGCAATATAAAAACTGTTGTTATTAGTCAGTTGTAACAACTGACAGAACGTTTGAATCATAGAATGACGGAACATTTGAATTGTCTTTCCTGCGAAAGCAGGAATCCAGTGTCTCTATGCTATTTGGTTGTATCAAGATAGATTCCGGCTCTTCGGCCGGAATGACAAAGAACACTTAACACGACACGACCTTAAAACAGCATTCGCAGAAATTTGGTTATTAATCCCGGTTCCTGTATCTCTGTGATATTGCCTTCGCCTTCAATCGTCAATGTCAGATCCATAATATTATATGACAAAACCGAATTATCTGGCTGAATATCAACCACCCGGACAATTCCCGAAATCATTATTTTCTGCGTTTCGCCGTTAATTTTGGTAGTCCTCTCGCCCTTGATATTCAGGTTGCCATTATCCTCCACACTTTCGACCTTTGCTGATAATCTCGACCTAATCCTCTCGCTGCGTGAATTCTTCCCCCTTGCCCTAAAATCATTGCCACTGCCAATGCCGAGATCTATCTTTGTCGGCCCGCTTTCAGAGCCAGTGCTCAGGTCAAATCCGGCATCTAAATCAGTTGAGCGTCCTTCGGTGGTTGAAGCGCTGTTGTCGGCTTTAGTATCTTCGATTATCAGCACCATAAGCGCATCGCCTTACTTAAATGCCTTCACATCCGAGAACAAGGAACGGGTATTGTTCTGGACGAACTGGGCGTTTAGATCATCAACAAAAAAACAATTCATACAGAATAATGCTATGATAATAAAGGCCAATATTTTCGCTTTCGATTTATTCATTTGATTCTCATATATTTCTTTTTTTCATTAAGTCATCCTAAATTTATTTCAGGATCCAAATACCGCAGCATTACAGGCTTATGGATTCTGAAACGAGTTCAGAATGACATTCTCACAACTCAATCCCGACATTCTCACAACTCAATCCCGACACCTAATACCTGATACCCAATACCTGATTCATCTCCCCGCCACAGCAACACTGCCATCAATATTAACAATGCCCTTCAGCACATTGCTGCCGCCGTCCCTCATAACTTTAATTTCATCGCCGATAGCTGCATCACTAAGCGCCGCACCGGAGGCTTTAATCCTGACACTCGGCGTTTGCACAACTATAACAACCTTATCGCCGCGGCTGATTATTTTTTCACCTTCCAGCATATTCCTCTTAATCACCGCACCTTTCGAAATATGCGAGGCACTTTTGACTCCGGCAATTTCATTGAGTGTTGGGATTTCACTGGCCGATAAATCGGTAATATCCATTCTTGCCAATGAAATATCGGCAGATTCAATCGTTGTCCCTTTTGCAATTCGTTTGGAAGCAGTTGGAACACGCCCGAAAATTTTTATCCTGTAGGCAATCGGCACCCTTTTGATAACCCTTCCATTATGCATGAACTCAATATTAACCTTGCACAATCCCCTTAATAAAGATTTATTCGCCGTGCATCTTGCCGTGACGCCATCTTGCTCGAATTCCTGGTCGAACACCACCTGCATGCATTCGGTTTCAATATCGCCGGCCACATTCTTAAGGATATAATTTTCACAAGCCGCTTCGAGCCTGCCACCCGGGAAAGTTGATTTCGCTTCGGACTCATAAGACAACAAAAGCAGAATCGCCGTAGACAATCCCGCCAAAGTTAATTCCCTCAATATGCCTTTGTGAATCCTAAACATCATCGATTACCTTTTCAAATTTACTGCCATTGCAAGCACATCGTCTGCGGTTTTTACTGCTTTGGAGTTCAGCTCATACGACCTTTGCGCCGTAATCATATTCACCATCTCGTCGACTATGTCCACATTTGATGCCTCGAGGTGCGACTGGTATAGCACGCCTGTGTTATTTTCTCCGGGTCGGTCAAATATTGCTCTTCCAGACCCGGGCGTCTCGACAAAAAGATTATCTCCAATCGACCTCAGTCCAGCGGGATTAACAAATCTTGCCAGTTCAATATTGCCCACCGCCTCTTCATCCACACTGCCTTCCCTTAGTATTTCAATTATGCCGTCTCTTTTTATCTTCACATCCATCACGTCATCGGCTATAGTAATTCCCGGGTCGAGAAAATATCCCTGCGAAGTCACTATCAGGCCATTGCGGTCCAACTGAAACGAACCGTCGCGGGTATAGGCATAAGTATTATCAGGCCTTCGGACTATAAAGAATCCATCGCCGTTGATGGCAATGTCTAAACGGTTGTTTGTTTGATGAATATCGCCCTGGCCAAAGATTTTAGTGGTGGCAACCAGCTCGGTGCCGGAACCAATCTGAACCTCGTTCAAAGGCTCAACGCCTGTGCGCGCCGTATTGCCGGCAGGACGCAGAGTTTCGTACAGAAGGTCTTGGAACTCCGGCCTGGTTTTCTTGAACCCCGTAGTGTTAACATTAGCAAGATTATTCGATATGATCTCAATGTATCTTTGCTGGGCACTTAGCCCCGTGGATGCTGTCCTTAATGTTTTATCCATGGTACGTCCTTGTATTTAATTACATCCCTGAATTATATGGATAAATGAGACTGTTATTAAGCATTATAATCAATCATTACAACTAATTATAATTACTAATAATAACGTCCCATTCTTATGCTGTCATCAAGTGTCGACTCGTTGGTTTTAATGACCTTGCTTCCTGCTTCGAACATCCGTTGTAGTTCAATCATAGAAACCATCTCCCTGATGATATCAACATTTGAGTTTTCAAGCCATCCTTGTTTAACTGTGATTTCCTCCAGCGGAACATATTCAATTTCAGTGTTTATTGTCGGAATAAACGAAGTTTTCGATACTCTTTGGAGGCTCTGGGGATTAATGGCCCTGCCTATCAAAAGATTGCCAATACTATAGTCATTAGCAAACACTTCGCCGCTTAGGTCAATCCTGATGTCGACCGATTTCGAATCCCCCGTTATCATGGGCCTCGACAAAAACTCGCCCTGAACATTTAATGGCCCGCCAATGCCCATAAGGGTTTTACCATCCATGGTAATTATAGTACCGTCTGCTGACATTCTAAATCTTCCGGATCTTGTATAGTACAATTTCCCTTCGTCGTCCTGAACGGCAAACAATCCATCGCCATCGATAGCAATATCCAGCGGGTTGTTGGTTTGGGTGAATGCACCGGCACTAAAATCAGTGTACGACCCGATCGGCGGATCGTTCTGCTCCACATCGCCCGGAACGTTATATAGGTTCGCCCGGGCATCAATTAAGTTCCTTTCGAACACCGACTGGCGCTTGAATCCGGCAGTGCCGGCATTTGCCATATTGTTCGCTATTACTTCGAGCCGTGTTTGCTGTGGCACCATTCCCATGGCCGCAGTATAGATTTCCTTAAGCATTTACTGCTCCCCGCACTTTCGTTTGATTTCCATTGACCCTGTAAATAAACGAAAGTATTTCGGCAACTGCGGCATTAAGCTCACCAGGAACGTTATCTAAGAAATCGAGATTTGACAGCTGAGTAAGCAATTCGAGATTTTGGTGAATCGGCACATCGTTTTGCATTGCAAGCTCGATTACCTTTTCAGCAGGCCCGCCCCTTGCAAAATATGTCGCCTGCCGAACGCCATCAATGTGATTACCATGGCCCGGATTCGCATTCTGCTTAAAAGCGTTATACTGTACGGCAACTGTCTTTGTTATGTTTTTTGTTTGCATGTCCATTCTGCTAATCTGTTTTTTTTGTGTTTAGACACATTAATACAATGTACGTGCCATTAAAAAAACATGGTGATATATTTCAATTACCTCACAAGCCTATGTCCATATTAATCAAATAGTTACAAAATTATGATTATTTAAGCAAATTAATTTGTCGTGATTTTACTCCCCCAAAACATGTGTATATTTATAGCCATTGGTGAATATTTATAGCCACTAACTACGTTAGTTTTCACACTTCGTGTGTTTCCATTCTTTGTGATTTAATTCTTCGTGTGTTCTTAAAATTCGGTTATTGCCGCCATTCCAGCAACTACTAAGTAGCAGTGAAGCTCACGCAGGGATTCATTCCCCGTGTGTTTTTATTGTCCATGTTAATTCGTAATTTGTAATTTTTTATTTATTTATTTATTTATTTTTAATTAATTATTAATAAATTTATTATGCTCAACAAACTCAAATACATAATATTCGTTGTCTTCGTTCTTTCCCACATCTCTTGCGGCAGCAGTGGCAATGGCACAAAAAAGCAATCCGTTGATAAATTTTCCGGGACATGGAATTGGGTGCGAACCACCGGAGGTTTCGCTGGTGGAATTACCACCCCGGATTCGGCCGGCAAGAACATGCAATTAGTCTTCCCGGGCGATGGCATGGTTCAGCATATTGGGGATATGAATATTATTTTCTCTGGAACATACCAGCTTGCAACCGACAAGACAATTTTCAGTTCCGGCTCGATACCCGTAATTATTATTGGGAAAATGACTTACTCTTATCTCTTTCCTGCTGAGAACATATTGATACTGTCTGAAAATGTTTATGACGGATTCACTCATGAGTATATAAAAGCGGAGTAAATTGTTACTGTTTCCATGTTGAATATATCAGCAGTGGCCGGTGAAACAGGAGATGAAGTTCTAAATTAATCTGGAATTAACTTAAGCAATACATGGATTCGGAAATTAATTCGGAATGACAAAGATGTTTAAAATGCACCTCAAGCATCCCCCCATATATAGGAAGATTTCAATATGTACATTTCCCAATATTTCGTAGTTTGGAAAATTGAAATAATAACATCTCACATTTTCTGATTACACCAACGGAGAATCAAATGTACGGCAATTTAAAAGACTTCCTTTCCAGCGAGCTTGAGCAACTTCGCCAGCAAAAATTATATAAACACGAAAGAATAATCGAAAGCCGGCAGGCAGCCGAAATCACAGTCGGCGGCAAGCGGGTGTTGAATTTTTGTGCCAATAATTACCTCGGCCTGTCATCCCACCCCGAGCTAATCCAAGCTGCCCACAAGGAAATTGACGCCCGCGGTTTTGGGCTGTCGTCGGTAAGGTTCATCTGCGGCACTCAGGACATCCACAAAACCCTGGAACGCAAGGTAAGCGAATTCCTCGGCACAGATGACACCATCCTGTTCTGCTCCTGCTTCGACGCCAACGCAGCCGTATTCGAGCCATTGCTCGGCCCCGATGACGCCATTATCACCGACGCCCTGAACCATGCTTCGATCATCGATGGTATCCGCCTGTGCAAGGCCCATCGCTGGATCTATAACCACGCCAATATGAGCAACACTGAAGAATTGGACCCCGCCACCGGCAAGACATTAAAAGGCCTGGAGCGCTGCCTGATTGAAGCCTGCGAAAAGAACTGCCGCTTTAAAATGATTGCAACCGATGGTGTGTTTTCTATGGATGGCGATATTGCTAAACTCGATGAAATAGTCGTCCTGGCGGAGAAATACGATGCCCTCGTTATGGTCGACGACAGCCACTCTTCGGGTTTTATGGGCAAAACCGGACGTGGCACTCACGAATACCGCGACGTTATGGGCAAAATTGATATTATCACTACTACCTTCGGCAAAGCCCTTGGCGGCGCTTCCGGCGGCTGCATCTCCGGCCATAAGGAAATTATCGAATGGATGAGAAATAAAGGCAGGCCTTACTTGTTCTCAAATTCTCTCCCGCCTTCGGTTGTTGGGGCCACCATTAAATGTATCGATCTGCTGACCGAGTCGACTGCACTGCGCGATAAATTAGAAAAAAACACCCGCCGTTTCCGCAGCGAGATGACCGAAGCGGGCTTTGATATTATCCCGGGCGGCCACCCTATAGTACCCATGATGTTCGGCAAATATGACAATTGCTCGGCATTGGCCGTTGAATTCGCTAACCGTATGCTTGATGAAGGGATATACGTAATCGCATTTTCATTCCCGGTGGTGCCGCGCGGCAAAGACCGCATCAGAGTCCAAATCTCGGCCGGGCATGATGACGGACATCTCGATAAAGCAATAGCAGCGTTCATTAAAGTCGGCAGGGAATTGAATATGATATGAGGAATAGTTTGTCATTCTGAATTTGTTTCAGAATCTAAAATACTCCGACATTGATGAAGACTTGCTTCGTTTATAGTATGCTCGCAAAAGAATAGATGCTGAAATAAATTCAGCATGACATTGATGATAAATTATTCATATTTACACTCATCCGTGTATTTTTTTTCGGAATATTAGACAAAAACATGTAAATTATATATTCATATAAACTGATTATACCAAAAGCTTATAATGGATTTCCAACTAAACGAAACGCAATTATTAATCCAACGCACATTCCGCGATTTCGTGGATAGGGAAGTTAAACCGCAAGCAGAAGCAATCGACGAAAATAAAGCGTTCCCCGCCGAACTGTTTAAGAAAGTGGGCGAATTGGGATTCTTCGGAATGCGCTACCCGGAAGCAGCGGGCGGCAGCGGCCTTGATATTATGTCCTATTGCATTGCCTGCACAGAGCTTGCACGCGGCTCTATGTCGTTGGCTGCGGCTTGCTGCATGCAATCTCTAATGGCAACATATTTCCTATACCGCTTTGGCAATGAGAACTTAAAGAAAGAGTATTTCGACAAGGCACTGACGGGCGAGAAAATCGGCACCATCTGCATGACAGAGCCAAACGCCGGAAGCGACCTGATGGCAGTCACTTCCATTGTGCAAGTAAAAGACAATCACTTCGTATTGAACGGACAGAAAACATGGATTACATCGGCTCCGGTTGCCGATTTCTTCACAGTACTGGCCAAAACCGACACGAACGAGAAATTATCATTCTTCTTCGTGCCGGCTCGGTTCAAGGGTGTAAATGTTGGCAAAAGTATCGAAAAACTTGGTGTTCGTGGTTCGGTTACAAGCGAAGTATCTTTTGAAAATGTTATAATTCCGAAGGACCACCTGCTGGGCGAAATTGGCAAAGGAACCGTAGGCCTGTTCGAGATATTGGCAGAAATCAGGGTGATGACAGCGGCTTTGGCCCATGGCGTGGCTATTGCGGCGTTCGAGGATTCGCTGGAATATGCTAAAACCCGCACTCAATTCGGCAAGCCAATCGGGAAATTCCAGGCGATTAAAATGAAATTTGCCGATATGGCCACTCAGCTTGAAACCTCCAAGCAGATGATATATCATTGCGCCAGGCTCTGCGACCGGAAATTGCCGAGGGACAAGGAAGCTGCTATGGCAAAATTATACGTCTCGGAGTGCGCCAATTCCATTTGCGACCAGGCATCGCGGATTATGGCATCTTACGGCTATGCAATGGAATATCCGATTCAGAGGTATTTGCGGGATGCGAGGTTCACGCTTATCGGCGGTGGGACTAACGAACTTCTGAAAATCAATATCGCTAAAGAATACGGATTATAAGCAGATGGTTCGGGGTTTTATCTTTAGTGTTATGTCATGTGCCCTTCGACTCCGCTCAGGGTGATAAAATAAAAATAACGCTCAGGGTGATAAAATAAAAATAACGCTCAGGGTGATAAAATAAAAATACCGCCCTGGGTGATAAAATAAAAATACCGCCTGGGTGATAAATATCTGTCAGGGTGACTTGATTTCTTTGCATAAAATGGATTCGAATAAAATATGAGCAATATTATTAGTTACGGGGTTTCGTTCCCGAGATACCAGATTGACGGCACAGTGCTTGACCCGGCCAAAGGGAAAAGGAAAGGGAAAGCAACTGTTACGTTTTCGGATGAAGACATCATAACCATGTCATTTGATGCGGGGATGAAATGTCTTGATGGAATGGACAGGGATTGTGTTGATGCTGTAATCTTTGCAAGCTCTACGCCAATTTTCCATAATCGGTTTCATGCTTCATTCGTTGCCGGCCTGCTCGGCTTGAAGGATGGAATTTTCACTCTCGACCTCACATCTTGTCCCCGCTCCGGTACAGATGCAATGATTTTGGCAGATAATTTAATTGCAGCCGGCAAATATCGCAATGTCATGGTTCTCGCCTCGGATACACATTTCCCCGAAACGGGCGATGAATTAAAGCCGTTCGGCCATGCCGCCGCCGCAGTACTGCTATCGGATTCGGGTGGTTTCGCCGAAATCTTGTTCAATGATTCATTCGGAAATGCGATTGCCGAGGAGTTCACATATAAGGGAAATGATATACGGTTGGATGCCCGCTTTGGCAGGGAAGCCGGGTTTAAATCGAATCTGAAAACAGCACTGAACTCCGTGTTAATCACTAAAATTGTCGAAGCTGAGGATATTAACTGTGTAATCCTGAATTCACCTTATGCCAAACTTGCTATTGGGATATTGAAGAAAATGGGGCTGGCCCCTGAGAAGCAATTATGTAAGGATTCTTTCTCGGCCGAGACCGGATTCACGGGCGCAACCCACGCTATACTGCACTTGATTGAATGCCTTGAGAATAACTCCGGCAATATATTGCTTATGGATTATTGGAATGGCACAAATATATTATCTGTCAAGCTGTTGGGCGAATCACCTGTTGATTCGTCTTTGAAGAATAATTGCAGCGGTTTCTTGCAGGTTCGAACCTATCAGGATTATCTGAAACTAAAGAAAGCCTGCTTGGGCGTGTTCTCCGCTATCGATACAAAAGACATTTATTCATCGGAAATGATGCTGGAACGAGAGAAAGGCAATCTATTGCATTTGATTGGTTTCCAGTGCAAAGCCTGCGGCACGGTATATTTTATTAAGACGAAGCGGTGCAAGAAGTGCAATTCGGAGGAATTCGTACCAAAGCAGCTAACGCGAACCGGCACCGTATTTTCAATTACAGCCGAGTACTATTTCCCCACCACATTTCCGCCGGTTGGGATGGCTGTAATTGATTTGGATGGCGGCGGGCGGATGACGCTTCAGGTTGCCGATGAGATGTATTACAACAATGACAGCAAGCTGCAAATTGGCGATCGTGTGGAATTGGTGCTGAGGAAGATGATGGAGAACGACCCCAAGCCGGTTTACTTCTGGAAATCCAGGAAGATGTAGGAATTAAGGAATTATCTTTGAAAAGAGATAATGTGAATAGCCACGTGTCAGGCATACTATGACGGTTCAAGCGATATGTCATTATAAGGTTGACATAACACTAGTAATAGTATTGCTAAATATATTACCTTTTCATAGGGATGCTACATTAGCCGAAAGGTTTGAAGTTCCGGCATTACAAAATATCAGCATGTAAATATTTATTGTCGCACGATAATCTGTCGCCTATTATAACAATGATTAACCAAAAACTCAAAATGAACAACTACAAACCAAATATTGCAATTATCGGAACCGGCTCAACAAGATTCGGTGAATTATTCGATAAAAGCTACGACGACCTTGTACGGGAAGCCGCAGGCCAGGCAATCAAAGATGCCGGTATTTCATTGGATATGATTGACGGCGCCTGGCTGTCGACCGCATTCCCGGAAATCGGGGTGTTCAAAGGCCGAAGCGGTATGGACCTTAGCGAGCCTTTGTCGTTGTACAATTTACCCGTTACGAGAGTCTCAAATTTCTGTGCTTCCGGCGGTGATGCAATAAGAAATGCTGCAAATGCCTTGATGGCCGGTGAATGCGATGTGGCTATGGCACTTGGCGTAGAAAAACTTCGTGACCGCACACCGCAGGACAGTATTGTAAAATTGATGGTCGAGCTGGGCCATCCCTTCTATCAAAAAGGATTCACTGCTGCAGGCACTTTTGCCGTTTACGCCGCACGGCACTTCAAGGAATTCGGAATGACACGTGAAGACCTTGCCCGCGTTTCGGTGAAGAACCACTACCACGGCACATTGAACGAAAATGCCCACCATCGCCGTGAGTTCACGGTCGATCAGGTGCTTTCTTCGCCGATGGTGGCCGATCCGCTAACCGTGATGGACAGCTGCCCGACCACCGACGGAGCTTCATGCGTTATCATGGTCAGGAATGAAGATGTCGATAAATCTATGCATCAGCCGGTCTATATTAAGGGGCTTGGCCTGTCGGTATCGACCGGTTGGGATATGCCGTTTTTCGACCCGAATGATGAATTCCTTTCATTTCTGGCGACTAAAACTGCTTCGCAAAAAGCGTATACACAAGCCGGAATCACTGACCCATTAGAAGAAATTGACCTGATCGAAGTGCACGACTGTTTCTCGATTGTTGAATTATTAACCTACGAGGATTTGGGGCTGTGCAAGCCGGGGGAAGCGAAAGATTTAATTCGAAGCGAGGCCACTAAGCTTGGCGGCGAGATTCCCGTTAATGTTAGCGGTGGGTTGCTGTCATGCGGCCATCCGGTTGGTGCAACCGGAATAAGAATGGTGACTGAAATATCAGGCCATCTGCGAAACAGGGCCGGAGGCCGCCAGGTTAAGGGAGCTAAAACGGGTTTAACCCATAATATCGGCGGGCCGGGTGCGATTGCGTTTGTGTCGGTGTTGAGCAGTGAGTTGTAAGTATTTGTGATAGGAGTAAGGCAGGCCGCGCTTCTGCAAGTATATTTTTCCTTCGCAGGGGCAGGTTCGTAACCTGCCCGGGAACCAGATACCAGTATATTTTTTCTTCGCAGGGGTTCCTCAAAAAGTTGACTGAGATATAATTATTAGTACGTTTGCAATATTAAGGAAAAAAACAACCCCCTAAATCCCCCTTTATTAAGGGGGAAATAGTTGAAATTACAATAACTTAGCTTC
>JAJRTW010000232.1 GCA_024278075.1 Bacteroidota bacterium
GGTTGCATGTGCATTGTTAGAGATTGAGAAAAGAATGAGAAAAGTAGATAATTATAGCAACCTATACGAAATGAAACTGGCGATCAAGAAAGAAATTGATAGTAGGAACCGTTAATTTTCAACTAAGATTTGGATTATACCATTAACAATCCGGATTCGGTAGAAATTGTAAGTGTTACTAATATTACAATAGGAGCGGATACTTGTGATTTCCCTTATGATGATATGTGCTTTTATACATGTGATTATTATCTAACAGGAGGTATGCTCGAAGTACAAAATAAAGACTTTAGGAAATTTAGCATTAGAAGTAAATTCAAGCGAAATGTGGATAATTACACTTATGTAGTCCCAAATCCTGCATCAGATGAAGTTGAAATATTTATCCGGAATGAACAAAAAGGAAATCTAATGATTAAAATATTCGATTCTAAGGGCGGATTGGTTTACACAAAGGAACTAATAAAAAAAGATAATAAAGTCTCATTAAGGATTCCCACAAATGCATACTTATCAGGGCTGTATTATTACACAATAGTTGATTCGGAAAACAATACTTATACAGGGAAATTTATAATTTTCAAATAACTAACAATTTGGGGCCTGGTGAGAATCATGCCCCAAATCTAAAGAAGTGTGAAAAAATAATGAAATCGATTGTGATTGTTGCAGCACATTTCCTTATTATGGCCTCCGGCTTATTTGGCAATGATATACTTTGGAAATTGGATGCGTTGGATGAAAAAGTTGATGTTATTAAGGTTGACAAAAGTGGAAAATATTTGGTTTATGCTCCCCGGACCTCCGGTTCAGGAAGAGCATGGATTAAATGTATTGACCTTGATAATGGCGAAGTTGTTTTTAATAAGGGTTTTAGGGATTATGTAATCCATGATTTAACAATTTCAAGTGAGAAAATAATTGGTATGCTTTTTCGAAAGGGCAATACTGACAGTCTGAAATATGTGGAATATAGTATTGATGACGGCAATCTTCTGCAAATGCTTGATCTCAAAGCTCAATCAAATAGTGCCTTTGTTGCTGGCAATTATATTTACTGTCTGGATGGCTACTATAAATTCCATATCTGGAATATTTCTACGAAAGACAAAATTGATTTTTTCGACAGCTTTATCATTGATAGTGTTTACAGCTTTACTAACGCGACAGGCAACAAAATTGGGCTGTTGTCCAAAGATTCAACAGGTAAACGTGTTTTCTTTATGTTAGACATTGAAAACGAAATACTTATCAGTCAGTTTATTATTGACCCCGGAGCATGGTATGAGTTGTATGTTTCTGAAGATGGAGAAACTCTATATCAAGTCAATAAATATATTCATAGTCAGTATGATTATGTCTTATTGAGGTATAATATATCTGACGGGAGATACCTTAATAATGTAAATTTTAGATTTAGAACGGCCAATACGTCAACTAAAATCGACATTTTTGGTGATAATTATTTTGCCTGTTTGTCAGGAACGTCATGGGCATCAAACTATTCCAATGTTAGAATCTTCGACGCTGACACCGGCGACTCATTAAAGATGTTTATGGCGGATGCTAAAGCCTTCTGCGTGAATGAAAACATGACCAAGCTTGTTACGGCAGGAAAATCAATTCGTTCATTTGATTTCGATTCGGCGGAATTGATTGCATACTATCCTTATCTTGAGAAAAGGTATTTAATATCTTATACTAAGAATGACAGCAATTTACTGATAAATATGCCAAGACTGAAAGTTACTCATATCTTCAATGCAAACACTGGAATTTACAAGCATCATTTAAATAGAATTCCCTTCATTGATATATTAGGTGATTATGACGAGTATGCCGACCAGACCGGCGCAAAGCAAATTTCGTATTTTGACATTAATACAAATGATATAATTAACAGTATTGATTTTCAGGATACAATTCTTTCATACTTGGTCGCACCGGATAAAAAACGTATTGTTTTACAGACGGATAAATACCGGCTGCTAAACATTGAAACAATGGAAGTAGTATCTGAATTGGCTGATTATCAATCATGCAAGTTCACTCACGATGGCAATTACCTCAGCTTAGTGACGCAGGATACATCATCAGGCAGATGTTTCAACCTGATTGATTGCCAGACGGGCGATGTAATATTCAAAGACTGTGATAGTGGAATAATGGATTATTCCGCCCCCAGGAACTCCAGTTTTCTATATTATCGCGTCCCATCGGAAGGTATATACAAATTTGATCTCATAGGCCATGGAAGTGAATTGGTGTACCCCATTGTTACAAGCTCCAGAGCTATTTATAATTATGATGTCAGCACAAACGGCTATCTTATTGAGAATTTTGATCAGGAAATTATCAACGTAATTGACTTGGAAACAAATTCTGTTGTTAAATCTATTAAACAAGAAGGCATTGTTCATCAGCTCGCTATTGCAGATATTCCAATATCATTTGCTGTTAGTAATTTAGACAGCACATTTATAGTATATAACATCCACGGTATTGTTGCAGTTGAAACCCAGCAGAATGAATTGATAACAGGCATTTACCCCAACCCCGCAAGCGGCTACACCAACATATCCTATTCCCTAACCGCCCCCGGCAGTGTCAGCATCAGCATACACGACATATTAGGCCGCAATGTAAAATCTATATTTGACGGCTATAAATCCGATGGCAGCCACAGCGAACACATCGGCCTAACCACTTTGCCGGCAGGCGTTTACTACATCGCCCTAACTGCCGGCGGCGATAGGAGGGCGGTTAGGTTTAGTGTGAGTAGGTAGGAGATATATTATCACTCAATCTTACTTTGCAGCACCTGCAGGGCTTTCTCGAGTAGCGGGTCGCTGCCGGAAATTATTTGCTCAATATCAGGCCTAACCGGCACGGTAGGCTCAATATTCATACCGAGCATATTTTCGCCATCAATCCCGCTGCCCTTTACAATTGTCATCGTCATAAAATATCCGCCCGGCAGGCTAATGGGAAACAGCTCGCCCATAGCCCCCGCAGTCGGGCGGCCGACTATCTCGCCAATCCCGTACTTCTTCGCCAAATATAATATCACCTCGGAATACCCAATAGACCTCTCGTCGGCAATAAATACAACGGGAATCTCCATCTTTGGCTCCAGCGGCCCGGCCTGCGAATACATATAATTCGACGATACAAGCTGCCGGTTCGGTTTGGTGTAAATTGGGATGTCCCATCGAATTGAACCCAAAGACGAATCGATGAAAAATCCCAGGAAATGCTCGGACATAATTGAAATGCCGCGAGTGTCAAATATAAAGCCTTTGGATTTTCTAAGGTCGTCGGAATATTCCTTGAATTCCTTATCCCTCAGCCGGGTCATGTCGATATATGCTATGCCCGGGCTAATCTCTGCAAGTGCTGGCGGCCTTGCTTCAACCAAATCATTGATGGGCATATTCTTTTGCAATATAATAGATATATTTTCTTTTCCATAGCTTGCGAATGTAATCTCAAGTTCATCGCCCGGATAGCCGGCGCGAAGTTCGGCCAAAGCCCTGAGCCGCTTCCAGCCGGGGGTTGAGGATGAAATTAGCATTTCAATGTCATCGATATAATCATTAACCGGCCTGCCGTTTATTTCCAATATTTCATCGCCGGGCGAAATCGCCAGCGTCGAATCATTTGTCCGGGTCACGATCAGATGGCCGCCTATCCATTTCCAAAGTAGTGGCAGAGCGTACTGCGGGTTGTCGTGGCCATACCATACCCTTGCCTGTCCGTCACGAAGCACTGTGCTCAGTATCTTCAGAGTATTCAGGAACTCCTGCTGGTTTTTATCGGTTGATGCCTTTCTCAGCGATACGCCCAACACTTCATCCAACACGGTTTCGGGTATATCGATTACATTAAATTGATTAATAAGGTTCCAGGCAATAATAACAATAGCAAGCCTCGACAGTCTGTCTTTGGGTGTTAGCTGAACCGCTGGAAATCCAATGGCGCTATTGGCTTTTGGCAAAGTCGAATTATGGTCGGCAAACAAAACAGCCGGCATGGTTAATTCCAGGCCCTGGCCCAAATCCGCTGTTATTATTTCTCCCGGGGCCGGAAATTTCACTCTCGACGATTCATCGGAATACATAAGCAAACTTTTATTGCCTTCGATATACACCTCGTCATCAGCCACAATATCATATCCCGCTGCAAAGACCGACCCGGGTGCTTTCCACCCTTTTTGCCCTTCGTCGAACAAGTCAGATTCGAAACCGGCGTTTTTCAGGCTTACGCTAACTGCCGTATTTTTCTTATTTTTTGCTGATAATTTTACGCCGTCAAACCATGCCTTGCCGTCGCCGATAAGCACCAGCCCTATTCTCAGCAGTGTAGCATTTGCCGGCACACCTGTTTTCAATGAATACTTTTTCCAATCGCCCGATCTTATCTCTTCATCTAATTTAATATTTAAAGGGTCTTCGCCCTTCTCAAAGTCAATCCTCATCCAAAGCTGTGCATATCCGTCGAGGGCAGGAAAAAAAGTCCGTACCTTAGCCGAGAACTCAATGTTGCCGCCTCTGAAATTCGATACGGAAATGGCTTGAAATACGGCAGATTCCCTTATCATTTGAGGTTCGTATATGTTCTTTGGCTTGGAATAGAAATAATCATTACCGATTTCGGTGAATATTCCGGAATTTACCATCACAAAAGCAGTTCTATCTATAGCATCCTTTGGCTTTGTGTAAATAGTCTTTGCGGGCTTGCTTCCTTTTTTGAAAATGCTAATTGCCGGTGCAACTTTTTGGAATATAGTATTTAATTCAGAAGCCAAATCATCCGTATTGCCGGCATTCTGAACGGCTTTAATTCCGTGATAGGCTAATGAATTCCAGTTGGCGCCAAGGGCTTCGTCACCCGGGTAGAAATACCTTACACAGCCGTAAAGTTTCGCAAAAGCTTTGATATTCTCTAATGCTTCGGCCGGCAGCGGGGCGGGGGGAGCGAAAGCAAAATCTTCGGGCACAACCACTTCGATAGAAATATCATCAATCCAGGCCGTGCCGGTACCCTTGAGCATAAGGCCAAAATTCAGCTTCTCGGATAGTTCGGAAATATCGCTTTCAATCTCGTAATAATCCCACTGGCCGGAATATATAGGCCTGTCCTCCATAGTATAGAACCATTCGGACTCATTATATATATTATATTCATGTGCCCAAAGGTGTGCCGAACTCTGCATTCCGGTTAGCTCCGCCCGAATGGCAGCCCTTATTCTTATACGTTTGCCCCTGTACCGGGCAGATTCAATACTCTGCATGGCCGATCCATATATATATTCGCGCGATTCATCCGACAAGGTATCCTCATCGATTGGCGCTTTGTACAGCTCAAGGCAGTATCTTCCCTTTGCAGGCTTGGTATCGGTTTGATAGGCCGAGTAATCTTTTTTCTTAACAAGCCCGGGTATGCTCCACCCGCGGGGCATCGACCCCGGGACGCCCTCCTCAAAATCCAGGTTGTACGGCTGGAACAATGGCTGAGCTTCGGCTCTAATCGCAAATATAACAATCAGGAATACGCAAGCAGTTAACAATCGCAACATCTTATCATTCATGGTAAATTACTTTCAATTTTGATTTAAGGATAAGTATTCCACAAAGCGGCATGGAATATTGTTAATGACACATTAAACGTGAATAAGTCTTAAAGATTTTGTGGGAAGGTTGATTTAACTCAATTATTGGAGCGGCCGCACAAAAGCGGGCAGTCCGTGAAGAAAGTTTATTATTGTCAAAACAACTCCGGATCGACATTCTCCGGCCTTACATCTTTAACGGATTGCTTAAACGTGGAGGCATCAACCCCTCCGGGCATTTTAATTTCCCTATCGTCTAATATATCTTCTATGGTAAGAATTTGTATGCGGTCGAATTTGTATCCTTCGTAGTTGCCGGCTTCCTTTGCAGCGAGTTCCATCGGTTTTGTCACCATATCTGCAAAGCAAACGAATACTCCAATGTCGGCTTCTTCACTATCAATTACTCTGATAAATTCACGCACGTTCCTAACGCTCACATTCCCGCTTTTTACTTCGATTAACACGCGCCCTTTTTCATTATTGTTCTTCGGGAAGATTATATGCCCGTCCCAACCGCCGTCGGCAATATCTTTCGGGTTTCTAATCCCGCCGAGCAGGAATTCAACTACCCAGTGCTGAAAGTCAAATGCGCCGTGTTTGCTTTTCTTATTTAATAATTCGTCGGATTTTGCGAGCTGTTTGGCCGAATCAATATCTTTGGGGAAGCCATTAATCTCAATATTTTTGAGGAATGCCTTTCTCCCGCCCTCGGCGATTGGGCCAGTTAGCCTGTTTAATATTAATTTGATAGCGAGGTGGGAAATATCGGCACCAATCCAGTTTCGGCCTAATTTATTTGCCGCCGCAATGGTTGTTCCGCACCCGCAAAAGAAGTCCGCAACCAAATCGCCCTCGTTCGAAGATGCCTTGATTATCCTTTCCATCAATGCTTCCGGCTTTTGTGTGGGATAGCCGAGGCGTTCTTTGGCAGCAGGGTTTAATTGATTTATATCAACCCAATTATTACTTACTAAAACGCCTTTCAATTCCCAAATGTATTGTTTGTAATCAGGATACTTTGCGTTTTTACCCCATCGAATCCTATTCTGCCCATTTAATTCACTGTATCGCTTCTCAGAATATGTTTTTAAACATTGCCATCTGAACTTTCCTTTATCGTCTTGATACTTAAATCTTGACATATAATTATCTGAATAATCAGAATATATATTAGTAAAAGAAAATTTCTTTGATTTCGAATAAAATAAAATATTATCTGTGTTTGAAGGAAATTTCTTTGATATAGATTTGCTACTTCCAGTATCAGTTGAACGTAACCAAGTAATTTCATTCCTAAAATTATCTTTTCCAAAAATCAAATCACACACTAATTTCAGATAATGCGACATATTCGGGTCGCAATGCAAATAAAAAGAGCCGGTGTTTTTCAATACCTTGTGCATATAGTAAATTCTAATAGCCATAGTAGTAAGATAAGCAACCGAAGATTTTGGTATATCTATCTTGTCGAGGATTTCAAGGAATCTAAATAAGTCATAATTGAGTTCTGCAAGCTCTCCGAGTTCGTCTTTATAGCTTACATTGCTCCAGGTATCGGCAAATGCCTCGCGTTGGGCCTTCGTATCGGTCATATCCACATCTTCGAATAATATATTATAATTCCTCTTGGAGTTAAACGGGGGGTCGATATATATCAAATCGATAAAGCCCTGCGGATGCTTGGCATACATGTCTTTCAGAATGTCGAGGCAGTCGCCGAAGTAAAGTTGTTTCATTTCTGTCCGGAATAATATATAACCTAAATTCCCAGAGTAAAATACGGAGAAGTGACTCCAATTTGTTATATTGCAATTAGTTAAACAAAGAATAACAACAAATAAAAAGTCACCTATCCGATGAAGAAAAATAAGAAAAAAAGAGCAAAGA
>JAJRTW010000233.1 GCA_024278075.1 Bacteroidota bacterium
GAGACGATTGTCTCGTTGAGACGATTGTCCCGTTGAGACGATTGTCCCGTTGAGACGATTGTCCCGTTGAGACGATTGTCCCGTTGGAACCGGGGGGGGGGTGGGATTCCAAAAGCAATTAATGCTTTCAATAAATCTTTTTGAATCTTATCTTCGGCCCACCGGAGATTGAATACTCCGGTTGACAGGTTTCAGTTCTGATGGTTGTTACAACCGGCGATTAGATGAAGGTAGGGGAGCGGCATACCGTGCCCTTACACTCTAATATTTTGTCATTTTCAACATACGATGACACTCTTCAAACTAACTCTTGTGCAAGAATGGCAGCAAAACTCGAATTTTTCCGCAAGTCTTTTCCTATTTTTAATTAAATTCTTGTCCCAAAAAGAATATTAATGTGTTATATAAAGAGAGGGAGATATATGTATGGACAGAAACATTAATTTCTCCCGTATTAAAACGCTTTTCCTGCGAATTTTCATATATTCAAACTTTGTGAAAATTTATCAGTTCCGGGCAATTATTGTGTCGATTATTGGTAATCGGCCCTGGGAAAGGTGTTTTTTTGGCGATATTGCATTATGTTCTTCAATTATTAAAATATTTTTAATATATTATAAAGTTGTTAAATGCGATTATTGAACCACTAATTGATTAATCGACAATAAATGATTTTTTACCATAAGTAATTTTACTAACAATTCACGAGGCAGCAATGAAAAAAAATTCACGAATTTTCGGCATTATGATGTTTGCCGTAATGCTCTTTATGGGCATAAATCAAGCGCTCGCAACGCCGCCAAGCGCTTGCGCACCAGCTTACTCTACATCTACAATGGATATTTGGAAATTCAATTTCAATAATGGTGCTATCGACTGGGAGGACCCTTCGTTCAACAGTCGGGACTATTACCAGGATCATGCTGCTACTCAGATGGCGGATGTTGAAGCCGGCAACACATATAGCATGACCTCCAGCTTCACACGCTTCTATAGTAGAGAATACGGCGGTCAATTCATGGTTCATGTGGATTGGAATCAGGACGGCGATTTTGGCGATACTGACGAAAGAGTTTACGACTTTTATGCCTCTGGCAGCCAAGCCCGTAATCATGTAAACTCCATAACTGTTCCTGCATGGGTTACTCCGGGAGAGTACAGGATCCGCCTTGGCAGTGTATATTGGTATTACTGGCTGTATCAAAGGTATCGCTACCAGAGCATGTATGATAACGGTTGCATGACATATTCATACTCCTATTACTGGTGCCAGAGGGATTTCGCCCTAAATGTGGTCCAGCCAGGGCCGGATGCCTCTATTACAGCTATTACAACTCCAACAGGGAGCTATCGGCAAGGAACCTACGACGTTAATGCAACATTGGCCAATATCCAGAATGATGAAATGATGGATATGACTAACGTGGAAGTCCACTGGTCGGTCAATGGAATGGATCAGCCGATGATTAACTGGACTGGCCTGATGGCTGCGGGTTCATCTGAAAATGTTCTTCTCGGCCAATATGACTTTTCATATCAGGCAGGCGGGCCATGGGATATCTTCCAGATTGAAGTATGGACAGCAAACCCGAATAACTCTTCAGACCCGACTCCGGAAAACGACCGGGCATCATTAAACACAGCTCCTATTCGCGATGATGCAGGCGTTGTGGCACAAACCGCACCGACCGTATTTCCCGAAGGCACAGAAGACGTATGGGTGACGGTGCAGAACTTTGGCGCCCGCGACCTAAGCAATTTTACCGTTCGCTGGGAATTAAACGGAGTGGAGCAGACACCGGTTGACGTTGGCGGAGTTACTGTTCTTATCGGGGAAACCGTATCGGTAAACCTCGGGCCGTTTGAATTTCTCTATCTCCGTCCTTTCGCGGCTTATGATTTCCACGCATGGACGGAAATGCCGAATAGTGTTGACGACGAAGACATGTCCAATGATGATTATTATGGAAACATAGCCCCTTCATTAACTCCCGGCACATATTATGTCGGTGGTGTCAATCCGCATTTCGCACAGGTTTGTGATGCTACTGCTTACGTAAACATGGGTGGTATATTCGGCTCAGGCGATATAATCTTCTCAATCCGCCGCGGCACTTATACCTGCCAGGTAGACATGCAGAATGTACCCACAGGCGGCAATGATATATATTTCCATTCGCAAACAGGCAACCGAAATGATGTAGTAGTAGTTTATGCTGCTACCGGAGATTTTGTTTGGAGAATAGACGGAGTTGATAATGTACATTTCAGCAACATGAGCTTCGAAATGGGCGAGGGCGGCTTTGGGCCGATATTCAACCTGATGGGCGGAACCTCCGGCCTTACGGTTGACAATTGCGCATTTACAGGCATGCAATCAGGTATGTACGGAGGCGATCCGAACATCTTGGTTTTCTCAAGCAACAACGATGGCGCTAATAATATGTCGTTCACAAACAACCTGATGAATTTTGGCTACGGTGGTTTCCATTTTGAAGGTTCGGGCGGAACGACTAATAAAGACAATAATCAAGTGCAGTCTGGCAGCGGTTTGGTTATCAGCGATAATGTTATTCAGGGATATGCGAACATAGGCATTTTTAATGAAGATTCTCCGAATCCTATTATTACAAACAACTCCGTTGGCGGTGCCGGCGGAATTAATCCTCCATTTGGTATTGTTTCCAATCCTGGCGGTACTATCACCGGCAATTCAATTTCCGCTTTGATGGGAACCGGTTACTACGACCCAACCGAATCAGCTATCAAAGTGGGCGGCCCGGCTACGATTTCGGATAATACGATTCTTTATAATGCTGATATTAGTGGTATTTATTTAGAAGATGGCTCTTCGGGATCGATAATGAATAACAGAATCGATATAGGGTCTTCAGCATGGCTAAATACTGCCGGAATTAATCTGAATAATTCGAATAATGTTTTAGTGCAAAGAAATAATATCATTATGACGGACGGCTATGCCGTGCTGTTGAATGGTTCGAATGCTAAGGTTTATTATAACGACCTGAATAGTTCATCGGGATATTCAGATGGAATGGCAGTTGTTCAGTCAACTAACTCAAGTGGCGTTATCGCCGAGAACATGTGTTCGGGTGAAAATGTTATGGGTATTGATTTGACAGGCTCAACGGGCATGGCAGTTTACTACAACTCAATTTATGTAGACGATATGAATGGATCAGCACTAAATATCGATGGCGGAACTAACACAATGTTCAGAAATCTGCTGATTAACCGCGGAAGCGGCCCAGCTGTAAATGTTAACTTACCGGTCTTTTTTAATTCTGATGAGAATAACTTCTGGACCGGAGGAACAGTTTTGGGATCGTACGATGGCGCACCGGCAGCCGATATTGCAGGATGGTCAGCATCTTCGGGCGGTGACGTTAACTCTGCGAACGTTGAAGTATATTACGCGTCAAACACAGATCTTCACCTGACTCAGTTCGACGACAGGATTTATCATGAAGATCCATTACCATTAAGTTCACAATTAAACAGCGAAGTTCAGGAATACGACTTTGATATGGAAACAAGGGAAGTATTCTATTATGGTGTTGATAACTTATCCCCGAGCGTTACTCTTTTCATGCAGCCCGAGAGCGTAGTTGATTGCGAAAATGCAATTGGCAACCAGCTAAATGTTGTTGCAGATGTAAGCTTTGGCGGATCGCCGATCTATCAGTGGCAAATCGATGGAGTTGATATTCCTGGCGCCACCGATGCCGTACTTCTGTTTGATGAATTTACTCATCAAATGAGTGGTGTTTATCAATGCCGCGTTTGGGGCACAGGCGGTGCACCGGAAGTAATTACCGATGCAGTTTTGGTTTATGCTCTTCAGGCTCCTGAAGTAACCCGCCAGCCAGTAACAACTGTTGTTCAGGTAGACGATATGTTTGTCTGGGACGTAGAAGCTCAAATTTATGGCGAACTACCTCCGGAATACTGGACTTCAGTACAGTGGTACGTAGGCGACACTCCACTCGTGGACGATGGCCGCATTAGCGGTGCTCAGTCTTCCGTACTTTCAATTATTGACATCCAGCAAAGCGACTACCGTAATGATTATAGAGTTGTTTTAACCGGTTATTGCGGAACTGCCGAATCAGAAATGTTTGGTATTCAGCCACAGCCTGAGGTTAACATATTATCTCAGCCAATGGCTGGCGCTATGTGTGAAGGCGAAGGCATTTTGTTTAATGTAACAGCAGATGGCCTTGGCGGAACGCTCGAATATCAATGGAAATTCAACGGCACACCGCTTGTTGATGACGGTAGAATCACCGGCGCAACAACTAACGAACTCGTTATAACTGATTTGACTATGGCCGACGAAGGTGATTATTCCGTAGAAGTATCTATCACAGGCGTTGACATGAAAGAATCTGACGCAGCTGCTCTTGATGTTCAGGCTACTACTGCAATAAGCGGCCAGCCAGCAGGCGGAGATTTTAAAGTGGACGATGCAATAAGTTTACTTGTTGTTGCCGATGGTGAAAACCTAACTTATATGTGGAGGAAAGACGGTGTTGACTTAGGCATAACAGGCTCTGTTTTCATAATTGTCAATGCGTCATTGACAGACGCTGGTGCCTACACTTGTGTGGTTACCGGAGATTGTGGCGACGAAGTTGAATCCGAAGTTGCTATCGTTACTGTTTCTACCGGCGGTGGTACCACAGGTATTGGCTTAACATCCAAATCCGGATTTAAGCTGTATACCAACACGCCAAACCCGGTTTCGAGTACAACTCTGATTACTTTCGATGTTCCCGGTTCAGCATTTGTTAAGTTAGTGCTTACGGATATGCAGGGCCGCGAAGTTGCAGTTCTCTTCAATGCCACTGCTGAAAAAGAAAGCAATGAAGTTGAAGTGGATGCCTCAGCTTTGAACCTGACAGCAGGGGTATATAACTACATCTTAACAAGCAAGGATGTTATGCTTGTTCGCCAAATGGTAGTTAGAAAATGATAATCATATTTTAATATGATACATATTAAGCCGGGGCAGGGTTAACCGCTCCGGCTTTTTTTTTTGCTAATTATTCTTATTATTATTTCAAAAGATATTCATATCTTTGGTTCGGATTATTGAACAGTTCGGATTGAAAACACTGGAAAAAAAATGTATAAGAACATAATTCTCTTATTAATAATAATTTCATTCTTTTTCTCTTCATGCAATCAAACCCATGAAGATAAGGAGAAGTTTATCAACGCATATCTCGAGATACTGATTGCACGCGAGAAATTCGATGATTCACTGGCTGCAGATAAAGAGGTAATGAAAGTATATGATAAATATGGGTTTACCGAGGCTTCCTTCAGGGAAAAATATTTTGAATTTGCTGATAAGCCCGATGAATTTATAAAAATAGTGGACTCCGTTCGAACGCTGGCAAAAAGGAAAGTGGAGGAGATTAATAAAACTAATGAAGATAAAAAAGAAATTGAAGAATAATAAATTCGAAAATATTATGCTTTATTTTCAATAAATACGCAAAATGGCCTAACCGGTAATGCCTGATTGGCAGCGGATATTAGGTTGTTTACGAATATCGGTTTTATTGATTACAACAACCAACAGAACATGAATATGATTCATCACCACGCTTGCGAAAAAAAAAAGCCCGAGATAATCAGGTTAGAATAATATATGAACACCAATCCCCCCGCCAATCCCAAGATAGTTCGTCCCATGAGGATTTCTGTCGATAAGAATACCCAAATGCGACTCCTTTGAGCTTTGGTAATGCAACCCTAAATTAACACTCAGCGCCACACTATTCTTAATAATATACTCATAACCCATACCGGCCCCGGCATTGGTGAACATATTGATTTTTTTAATTTTATCGATGGTTGGGATGTCATTATGCACATATTCCCTAACGGACCTTTCTTCGACATACCAATGGCTGAATCCAACAAAAGAAAATAAACGGCTTGATTTATCATTGATGAAATTATACTGTACCTCAGCGCCTGCAACCAAATAAATATCCAAATCATCGGGCGGGTTAGTGCCAATATAATAGGGGAATCCGCTTATCTGAACTGCCCAGTGTTTATTAATTTCCATCTGGTAGCTGAGGCCGGCACCTGAAATGGTTGAAAGGCTAATGCCTGCCTTGTGCCTTGGGTAGGCCTCCGCAGAATTCGCGGCCAGAATAAACAAGCAGCTGAGCAACAATATTGTTAATGATTTCATAGTGGTGCATCATCTCAAAATAAATTAATATTTAACGTACCGTCAGTTGTAACAACTGACGAAAGCAAAAGTATAACAAAGCTTGGGGCTTAGATACAAGGGTTAACATTGCAATTATTTCTGAGATGATGCAATAGTATCATCTCGAATTATTAAATAAAGAAAAAGCTCTCTGTGCTTCGTCCACAAAACGTCTAACCAAGCGACTCTCCTTGCGGCCTGAATTGCCCTCAACTCCCGTATGCACATCCACTCCGGCGGGCCGCACTTGCATTATGGCATCCCCAACATTTGCAGGATTCATACCGCCCGCAAGAATCACCGGCCCAGAGGATTCGGCTACAATCTGTCTGCTAATTTCCCAGTTGTGTACCTTGCCCGTAGCTCCCGATGCACCGGTTTCCGGATCATAAGTGTCGGTTATAAAAGAATCTACAAAGCTATCGTATGCTACCAAAGAGTTTAAAAGATTATTTTTATTGTTATTCCTAACGACGAGGCTCTTGATTATATCCAGATGCGGCCTCATTTTCCTTAGCCCGGACAATTCGGCTATAGAAATATTGCCATGAATTTGAACAATATCAACATTCAAATATTTACATAGGTCAGAAATATCCTTTGCATTATCAAGATAAGTTATCACTATCGGGCAAACCCTGTCTTTTGTTTTGCTGATTATTGATTTTGCCTCAGCTTGGCTCACATCCGGCTTGTTGCAATCAAGGCAGAGCGGAAATCCAATATATTTTACACCGGAATCAATCAGCATATATGCCTCTATTAAATCAGATATTCCGGCTATTTGAATAAAAGGTTCGGCAAAGTCAAGTTTCATCTGATTAAATCATTCATTTCTGATTAAATCATTGGTTTCTGATTAATATGATACGGGCTTGTCTTAAAATATTCCATCACAGAATGCAGCAATGGGTCGATGGTTTTTTCCTGGATTCTATGAGGAGGTGCCCATTTCACCCATTTATAGCCAATATGTTCGGACAAAACGATATTCCGGTTCTTTTTCATGTGCGCCAGAAATACGATTAATGTTTTCTCAACTCTGCGGAAATTAAACTTTTTATACCGAGGGTAGTAAATGAACTTAAAATGAAACTGCGGGTCAATTTTAATGTCCCACGGGCTGATACCGGTTTCTTCCTCGAACTCCCGAAGTGCGCATTCCAGTTCGGTTTCATTGTCTTCTATATGCCCTTTTGGAATGTCATAGCGTTTCGGATGCCTCATTAAGAGGAACTTCTCATATTTTTTCGAATTGAATAATATAATTCCGCAGGATTTGGCTTTTCGCATATTATTATTTTATGAATAAGTTGACATAAAAATAGTAGATAATCAAATAATCAGTAGTGTCCGGTTAATAAATTAGAGTCTTGCTGAATATACCCCTTTGTACGGGCAAGCGGACGTTCGCCCCTACTTTTCGCGCCCTTCGGCTCCGCTCTGGATAAACTCCAGCGGGAATCCAGTATTCATAAGCTATTCGCTAAATTGAACTACCCCGCCGCAAGCAGCGGGGTATCTAATGTTTAACAGAATTTAATAATCGCCGCAAGCAGCGGGGAATTAAACCCACAATGTGGGATTCAAGGTGGATTCCGGATTCCCGATAGTGGGATTACTTCCCAATACTGGATTTCGCTGGGCTCAACAAGTCCGGAATGACACACTTAAATATTATATTTAGCAGATTTCAAAAATTGCATCCATAATTGCACAGTATAGGGCATAATGCTGGCAATAACTATGATTACTAATAATTCACTACATTTTAACAGGACACTTATCCTATCCAAATATAAAATTTATTTACTTCTCTTTCTTCCGAATTTATCTGACAAAGCAATTCCCAGCAGCAGCAAATATATTGCATTGATATGCCGGTATTCATACTGAACCAGCGAAACAACTGCAAGTTTATAGATGACTACCGATGCCAACAGCCAGAAAAGTTGTACATTCCCTCCTGACGGCCTGGCGAAATTCCCTGCAAATCTGAATAACAGCCAAAACATAACAGGCACAAAGGCGAATTGAAGCACTTTCTCGCAAACAATGCTGATAGATTCCGATGGAGGCAAATCAAACAGATAGTCAGCTTTAGCCATCATTCCGGACTGATTCCGAATAGCATCATTAATTTCATACCGCCTGTCATAATCTATTGCCAGGCTGGCATACTCGCCCGTATATACCCCGCCGCGGATGACACTAAGTAAGTTATATCCGCACTTTTTCAGATAAGCCATTGGTTTTTCAGAGACTAATCTTGTAAATTCATTTTTCAGTGCCGAGTCACCTTTTGCGGAATACGGATTGTCAATACCAACAGACCGCGCATAATCAAATGCCGATCGATCCAACGGAACAATACCCCACGGATTCCCCGGAAGCTGGCCCAGGGAGATGTAGACCACAGCTCCGCCGTTCGATGATGTCAGCCCCATTTGCCCCGACACGGTGCTATATCTGACAGCCCATGGAGCAATGGAAACAATTGTAATCGCAAAGACAATTGCCGAATGAATTGCTAATCCCTTGCGATGTTTCCAAAAAACAGGAACAGCTATCATGCCCAATTGCATTATTGGCAGGAGGATAAATTCGGACCTGAAATTTACTAATATGCCGAGAAATATCCCAGACAGGATCATCGTGGCCCACCTTTTATCATCAAAGTATCTTTTACTGTAATAAATATATGGCAATATCAGAAAGCCGGCTATTGCATCCGGCCATTTGACCGACATTAAAGCAATAAATGGAATCAAGAAGAGAAAATGCAGTGGCCTTGGCCTTAGTTCGAATATTTTGTAAAAGTAATAAATCCCCACGAAAGCAAGGAAAGCCTGAACTGCCAAGAGGATAATGAATCCGGCGGATAACGAATAATCTATCGCCACCAGGAATGAATACCCCCATAAGGGATAGGTGGCGGGCAGGCCATCGAACAGCGGAAAGGTGTAGCCATCGCCGGCAATGATGCTTTCGGCCAGCGGGACGTAGCAATTATTTATGGTTCCCTGCTGCGTGATATGCTGCGAATTGGCGGCAAATACCAATAATATCAACAGCGCCAGGAATATCCGGTTTTTCGTACTCACCCAAGTTTTTTCAAGATTAAACAACAGGTTTATTAAACTGCAATTTACGGAATTATTTTGATAGGATAAGAGATAGCCAGAATTTTCTTATATTGTAAGTGAACTGTTTCTATTCATGGACTGCATTCACATTGAAAAAGCAATCCATTGCTGGAAAATTCATATATTTACTCAGTAGTGTCCGGTTAAAAATGAGAGACGTTCCTAATTTATACCTAATAATTATGATTTGTCATTGCTGAACTCGTTTCAGAATCCAGTCTTCACGTGCTATGTGGCTATATTAAGATGGATTCCGGACGGGGTCCGGAA
>JAJRTW010000234.1 GCA_024278075.1 Bacteroidota bacterium
AAATTATTCCGGTCAAATATGCCTCAGGAAAACTCATTGAAAATCAGCTTGTATTTACATGTTATTTTCCTGTGGAAACAGTGCTGGTTTTCACACGTTTTCAAAAGCTGTGTTTGTCTCATTACCGCTGAGCCTATACACCCTCCAAAAATAGAGTCCTTTGGTTCTCGTATAATTATACAATTCCCTTCTAATTCAGTGGTATCATCCTTATTAAAGTACTTGTTTTTATAAACAATATCATAAGATATTGAATTGCTTGCAACAAATTCTTCCAGGGCACTTTTAACAATTTCTTCAGGGTTATTATTATTCTCGCAGCTGCTCAGTAACAAAATAGAAATCAGAATAGATAAGCATAATAATCTTTTCATGTTATTCCTTGAAAATTTAATAATAGTGAGGCCAGTTCTTGTGTATAAATATGTTGATCCCACTCGTGGGTTTAATTCCCCGCGGCTCGCCACGCTTGTTAATAACAATAATCCAAATCGATACCCACTGCTTGCGGCGGGGTAGTTCATTAGCAATCCGAGTAGAGTAGTATTATTAATCTCATAATTAACTTCCTTTAAAATGCTATACCTGCAGCAGGGATAACTTGTCCAAAGTTTGAAACTTTAGACAAGTTTAAATTGGGCAAGTTAATTACAAGCAATATTATTCACCCCAAATCCACTTTCTTAACGGCTTTAACGCCCGGGATGGAGAATAGCTTCCGGAACAGCTGGTTCAGGTGCTTCTTGCTGTGGATATTCAGAGTTATAGCCCCTTCGAACAAAGTGCCGCTCGTATCGAGGTTAATGCGTTTAATTCTTGTAAGGCCAATGGCGCTTGTAAGGTCATTCAACATGCCTTCCTTGTCTTCGCCCTTGATATAGAGCTTTATATCGTAGTCATAAACTTCATCAGCGTCTTCGGCTTCTTTGGCCGGGTTATGCTTGAAGAAGAAATAGAGCTGGACAACGGCGCGGTGGGTTATGGCAGACTTCTGCCACTCCAGCCGCGGAAATACGTTCGGCGAGGTCATAATTTCCACTTGGTCGCCGGTTTGCAATACGTAAGATAAATCTTTGAAAAGCCCGTTGACTTTGGCCGAAATCAGATGCAGGCCTGCCTCCGGTGATACTGCGAAGGCGTAATCGATGATGCTTGCACCGTCCGGCATCTTAACGGCCTCGCCACTTTTGGAATAAACTACCAGCTCGCTGTCGAAAAGATTTACTTTGATGGAATTCCAGATAATTCGCGAAGCCTCCCCGCCCTTGTCCTCAATTATTCCCTGCATCCACGCACCCCAATTGTCTAATTCTTCGTCGTTGAATTTCAGCGCCCGGTTTCGGCCGGTTTTCAACGAGAAGGCATTGGCGAAACCCTCTTCGGCTATCTTCTCCATTTCCTGCGTGCGGATAAGGAGTTCGACACGCTTGCCGTCGGGGCCGTATAGCTCGCAATTCAGGGCCTTATACCAGTCCATTTTGGGGTTGACGATATAGTCGACGAAGCCGATAGCATTAAAAGCGTTGGCCAGCACGCCGTGCGCCTTGTAGCATTCGGTTACGTCGTTGGTTGCCAGCACAATTACCATCGAGTAGAAGTTGTCGATGTCGCTCAATGCTTTGCCTTCCTGTATCATTTGGTAAATTTCGTATTCGTGCTTATGGACGATTGTCAGAGAATGCTCAATTCCGTGCTTCCGCAAGCTGTTCTGTATGTGGTCGGAGAAGACCTTGATATAGTCGATGAAGTCCCGCCGCTTTTCATTTAGTTCCGTTCGGATAGCTTCATAGGTGCTGCGGTCGGAATAATAAAACGACCTGTTCTCCAGCTCCATTTTAATCTTGCTAAGTCCCAGCCTGTGTGCCAGAGGAGTGTAGAAGTTCAAAGTCTCGAGTGCGATTTCCTTTTGCTTCTGCGGCGACAGGTAGTGCAGAGTGCGCATATTGTGCAGCCTGTCGGCCAGCTTGATAAGAATAACCCGAACGTCACGGACTAGCGACAGGAAGAGTTTGCGATAAGTGGATGCTTTGTTTTGGAGCTTGCTTGTTTCCTCGTGGCTGATCTTGGTTACGGCACTTACGATTTCGGCTATCTCTTCGCCGAACTCCTTGCTGATTGTTGACTCTTCTATTTGCTCAACATCTTCGATAGTATCGTGGAGCAGACAGGCAATCACCGATTTTACATCGTAGATCGGAAATTCCCTTAGCAGAATTATTGCAACATTCAGCGGGTGAGTATAGTATGGCGTTCCCGATTGGCGGGTGATGTCCTTATGGCCTTCGAGGCAGAAATTAAATCCCTTAGTTATCAATTCGAGATCGGGGTTTTCGATTTTATTTTTGCATTCGGCAAGAAGCACCTCGAGGTCATTGCCGCTGTCCTTGCCAAACAAGCCGTCTTCTTCATACACAAGCTCGAAGATCATTTCCATAAAGCTAAATCAAGTAATAATTAATATATTAAAATTGCTGAAAGGATAGCTGCCGTACTCAATAATCATCACCAGCACAATCCGATTCGAAAAATTAATCAAATAAACATTAATAATCAATCGAATTTATAAACTTATCGTATATTGGATTTGCAAATTCATGGCATTTCCTTATTTTCATGTCAATATTTTCAAGCTAATCAAATTCACAGGAGAATCCGAATGCGCCGAAGAGATTTCATAAGTTCAGCCTTTGCAACATCCTCCTGCTTTTTATTAGCACAAAGCCCCCTATTAAGCTTTAACAATAACAGTAGCAACAATAATACTCTGAAAGGCGAAGTGCTGAAAAGCGGGGATATTGTCGGCGTAATCGCACCCGGCTCGGCCGTATCAGATCCCGATGATTTATTCCGCACTAAGGAAGCATTGGACTATTTCGGATTAAAAATGGAACTGGGGAAACATGTGAAACAAGGTTCGGGCTACAAAACCAGGAGTATTGATCAGCGGCTCGATGATCTGCACGAGATGTTCGGCGCCCGGGATATTAAGGCAGTGTTCTGCATAAGGGGCGGCTATGGCTCTATGCAGCTATTGGATAAGATTGATTATGATTTGGTAACGAATAACCCAAAGGTTTTTTTGGGCTATAGCGACATTACGGCATTGCACGTGGCTATCAATAAATTGACGGGCCTGGTAACTTTTCACGGCCCTATAATGCTGTCCGGATTCACAGATTATACGGCAAAGAATTTCCATAAAGCATTGTTTAGCGACAAGCCCATTGGCAGGCTGGCCAATCCGAATACTAAAAAGGGAATACGATCGAGATATCCTGTCCGCACGGTGGTGGGCGGTTTGGCTAAGGGAAAGCTAACCGGCGGCAATCTGACCCTGATCTCCAATACGCTTGGCACTCCCTATGAAATTGACACTGACGGCAAAATTCTGTTTATAGAGGACGTTGGCGAAGAGCCTTACAGAATAGACAGGATGCTGACACAGTTGAATCTGGCCGGCAAACTAAAATCCGCCCGCGGTATAATCTTTGGCAAATGCACTGACTGCAAATCGAAAAGCCAGGTGTGGGACCCGTCGGTTGGCGAGGTTGTCGATAGTATTCTCGGCAATTTGAAGATGCCAGTTTTGTCGGGTTTGATGATTGGGCATTCATCCGACCAAATGACTATTCCGGAAGGAGTTACGGCTGAACTTAATGCAGATGAGGGATATTTAAGTATTATTGAATCCGCACTGATTAGGAAATAGAGATGGCTATTTACCAGCGGCTTCCTATTGATGCCCGGCATTTGCATTTTCCTGGCCGAGCATTTTCATAACCGCATCATAATCAGAATGGTCCATCTTTTTGAATTTATCGATAAAGGCCGTCGAACCTTCCACGACCACAATTTTAATTTCATAATCCATGTCCGGAGCCAAAGGCTCGTTGGGATGCGAATCATATAATTCCAGTTCAAGGGTACTCAGGCCATACCAAGCCTTGATTTCCGTCGAAAATACGTTGCCGCCCTTATCATATTCGACCGTAGTGAATGGCATCTGAGTCCAATAGTCATCTCCGGTAAACGACCTTAAATAAAATAATACAGAACCATTATCGATAACATTTTGAGTAATTAATGTACTGTATCTGCTGTCTATCCACCGGTCATCATATCCGGCTATCGGCTTCCAGTCGTTCGGATAAATAATATAAAACAGCGTGTTCATATAAAAACCCTGGCCATCTTTGCCATCGTAGCCGGGAGGCCCCATAGGCCCTTGATTGCCGCGACAAGAGACAAATGCTTGTGCTGCAACAAGCAGCAAACCCATGATTAAGGCTTTCGTTGCGTATGATTTGTTCATTATTCTGCACCGCTTACTAAATAGAGTTGAAATTTTTCTTAATATTAATACGATTCAATCCGGCTGCGAGTTTCAATATTAATCATCTTGCCGCCCGGGTTACGATTAAAACAGTGCTGGATTACTCGTCATAACTTATAATATACCAGTTGTTGTTGATTTTATAAGTAGTAAAGGTCAGGCGGTTTAGATAATTAAATTCAAGGTTAATCTTAAGGCTGCCAGCTGATGTAGTATCAGATTTTACACTTGTAATTGATTTATTGCCAATCACCCTCATAATTCTATGGACCTCATCGTAAAGGTCATACTTCTCTATTGCGAGGTATTTCTTCCCGGATGGGCTGGCCAGGACTTGAGCCGCCGCTTGTACATTATTGCTGTCCAGCTCGGTTTTGAACAGGATAACCGCACCCAACGGATTGTTCTGGCTAATATCAATAGATTCTTTTTGCTTAGTTCCGATAACGATTAGCTCGCAGGAACATAAGAAAAACAAAAGAATTATGACTGGCGATAAGGCCCCCGGTGAGAATAAACCATATCCAACGCGATTGCGATAAGCAGCCGCAATTGATAATTTCTTCTTATTTATTTTATTATACTGCATAAGATTATTAAATAAAGACTTATAAATAACAGACATATTGTCAGTAGTGTCCGGCCAAAAAGCATCTAATTTGCGATAATCGCAGCAATAAGCATCTGTTATGTTTGTGTTGTGCTTTTGCTGGTGTCAATATTTTCGTTCTGCCAGTTGTTGCAACTGGCAATGTAGTGACTTCTGCTTGTCGTTAGTTGTAACAACTTACGGAACATTTAATAGTTTCTTCCGGAGCCCGTCCGGCATCCATCTTGATACTATCAAACAGCCCATGAATACTGGATTAGCTCCGCTCCATTCAGAATGACAAAAATGTCCGATCTGTTGAAAAATAAAAGATGCCCAATGTTTTCAAAATGTCAGACATCTCTTTGGGGCGAATAAATAGCAAATAGCTTAATATGGTTTAAGACAAACTGGTGTAACGATACACAAAAAAGCATGTTATATTTGTGAAATTAGAGCTATAATAACTTTCATTAATTATTTTGCCTAATCCATTGCAAAACAGAGATTTGCGGGAAAATTGCATTCCCAAATCGGAATTTGGGAATGAGGTGAATATACTAAGCCTTTTTACGAATAGCTACAGTAATGACCAGCAGCCGTTATATTCCGTGCCATCGTACTGAATCCCCATTAGAAAGGGATTACTAACTGTAATTCTCCGGAGAGTAACCACAAGCGATTAAAATGAAACACTAATCCATAAAAAGAAACGGCTTCCAGTTATCGTCCACTTTGCCGGCAAACTGCTTAATAAACAGAATATGGTTCGGTTTGCCTGGCCTTTTCAATAGATGAAGATTAGCTTCCTCGGGGGTTTTGTTCCCTTTCTTGTTATTGCATTTAACGCAGGCAGTGACTAAGTTGTCCCATGTATCCGATCCGGAACGCGATTTAGGTATAATGTGGTCTATGGTCAGCTGCCCCTTCTTGGTGCCGCAATACTGGCATGAATTACTATCCCGCCGCATTATATTCTTGCGTGACAATTCGACTTTGCGGTACGGAACTCTTACATAAGACGACAGCTTGATAACACTTGGGAAAGGGAAGGCTTTGCTGGGCGAACGTACTACTTTCCCTCTTTTTTTGGCTACAAGGTCGGCCTTAAAAAGAAAAATCAGTATCATTGCTTTCTTTGGAGAACAAATGCTGATAGGTTCATAACTTTGGTTAAGGACTAACACCCTGCCGGTCAATATATTAGACGAGCTTGATTTGACTGCTGCTGCCTTAACGTAGGAACTTTGATGGCTATCGCGAAAGGCGAATTCAACCTCCTTTAGGATTTTTTTTATCAATATAATAACTACATTAATAGAATTGTTTAAAATAGTTTTATTTTTGCAATTATAAAACAGTTAAATAAATAATTTGATTATTAATTCTATTCGTTTTGTGGTTTAGCTCATTCTCGAATATCGCTCTAATTGAGATGAAGCTATCATTTATTTCTCTTAGCGATTCGCCATTTGCGGAGACTAACCAAGAAATCATGGATACTTTAAAGAAAAATTAAGGATTCCTTATTTAATCAACTAATCACAAAGAAGAGAAACGCTTAATAGTATATTTTAACATTAACAAGAGGTATGAATAATGAAAAAAGTAGCGGTAATAGTAGGATCAATATCGGACAAAGAGCAGATCGACAAAGGCATAGAGATTTTGGAAAAATTTGGTATTCCTTATGATTTTAAGATATTGTCGGCGCATCGCGATGCTGAGGAACTGAATGTTTATGTCAAATCCTTAACGCCGGACAGCTGCTCGGCAATAATCGCAGGTGCCGGAATGGCTGCGGCTCTTCCGGGAGTTGTGGCTGCCCATACTTTTCTGCCGGTGATCGGCGTTCCGATGAAAGGCGGGGCCTTGAACGGCGTGGACGCTCTGTATTCAATCGTGCAGATGCCAAAGGGGATTCCAGTTGGGTGTGTGGCTATTGGTGCAAGCGGCGCCATTAACGCAGCTCTTCTTGCTATACGCATTATGGCGTTGAACGACAAGGGTTTGGAGCAAAAGCTGTCTGATTATAAAGAATCAATTAAAACGAAAAATTAGTTTTAATCCCACATTGTGGATATAATTCCCCGCCGCTTGCGGCGATTATTAAATTCTGTATTATATTGATACCCCGCTGCTTGCGGCGGGGTAGTTCATTCAAGCTGAATTATCGCTTGGCTACGGGTGATAATATTACTATCGGTTCTGCAATCGATCCGGTCGAGGCATAGGATGTTAATCGCAACAGGATGATTTCGGATATCACCGTTCCTTTTGGAACAATAGTCATTCCTTCTTTATTTTCAATATTACTCGACAAATACATTCCCTCCCTGAGTCCGCCTAAGCTAATATCTTTTAATATGAAACCTTTTTTGACAGCGGCAATGTCGGATTTCAAGGCTCGTAATATATTAGGGTCATAGTTGCCGGTGCTTTTTTGCATTATTTGCAGCGCATTGTCGGCCTTTTGCCCGGAGAAAACTAAATAATCAAAGTCAATAACCACTTTGAGCAATCTCGCTATAATTGGAATTTCCTTTCCCCGGGGGCCAGAATGCACTCCTTTTCCGCTTTCGAATTTGCTTAATTGATATGATATTCCTTTTGCCACAGACCCGAGTCGTGGAATGTTTTTCAATAAGGATTCGCCGGTTTTGGGGTAAGTCAAAAACATTTTTGTCTCGTCCTCGGTAAGAGTTAACCCCTTATATTTTTTCTCAATAATATCAGGCTGTAATGCAACGAATCCGATTTGAGAAAGCAGCGCCGCTATTTCAATTTCCCATTTGTTCTTAATGCCTAATCGATCGGCAAGGCTCGATGCCAATTTGCGAACTCGTTCCGCCCGGCTGAAAGCAGACGGATTCACTAATGATAATACGTCAATCAATAGTTTGATGCTGCCCTTCAGCGTCTTATTCAGTAATTCCTTTTCCATGGTTATTAAATTATATTGCTCGATTGAAGCATTTAATGCGTTCGTCAGATTGTCGATAGAACATGGCTTGTTCAGAAATCTGAAGATATTGCCTTCGTTAACCGCATCGATTGTCGTCTTAACGTCGGCATAACCCGTTAGAAGTATTCGCACGGAGTCAGGAGATATTTCCCGCGCCAACGACAGAAAAGTATTGCCGTCCATTTCGGGCATTCGGAAGTCGGAAACTATAACGGCAAAGGGTTCGGTTGTTAATGAATCTTTGATTATTTCGATTCCCTTTGCTCCGTTAGAAGCAGTTGTTACATCAAATAAATTGCGCAGGTTTCTCTTATATCCCGAAAGAATATTTACTTCATCATCAACGAAAAGAATATTTTTATACATGATATAAAACCTTGTTTATTGGCAACAATTAATAATATGGAACAACTTGTTTTCAATTCCCAGATTCTTCAAATATTTCATATCCAAATCGGGAGTATTTGTAAAGGTATTTGCTAAGTGAACCGCTGATAGCACCGGATTTTCACTGCCACCGAGGTGTGATGGATTGTGATGATAGGTAACGGCTTCAACTACCGTATGCGGGAACCCCCACAAACTCAATAGATAAGCGCCTACTTCTGCGTGAGTTGTTCCCAATAACTCATGCTCGGCTTCAGAAAAGCGGCTGTTCTTATTTATTAAGAAACTGGAAATATTTTTGTAATATTCCGGAACCAGAAGCAATATCACCTTTCCGATATCATGCAGTATTCCGGCAACGTAAGCATCATCAAGCATTTGCTTGTTTGAGGTTTCCAACCCAATTATTTTTTTGGCATTATATCCAACACCAATACTATGGCTCCATAGAGAATCGAGAAACAATTTGTGCCTAGCAGATATTTTATAAAAGGAAAAAATACTTATCTGCAGGATTAAAGATTTAATGATATTTGCCCCAAGATAGCTTACTGCTTGCTCTAAATTAGTGATTTTCGCTGAATGCCCAAAAAAGGATGAATTGACTAATTGCAGGATTTTAGCACTTATTGTTATATCCTTGGCTATTATCTGGCCTATTATTTTTAAAGAAAAATCCTTTTTAGCCATCTCTTTTTCAATTTTCAAGTAGGCATCCGGAAGGGTGGGGAGGTTGCCTATGCCGTTCACAATTTTTAGCAACTTCTTATTTTTCAGTCTATAGCGGAGACTGAAAGTCTTCTGAACAGTGGCTTTGATAATCTCAGAATCACATGGCTTAGCCAGGAACTGATGAGCAGCATTTGTTGAGCGAAGAACCATTTCCTCGTCTGAATGCCCCGATAGTATTATTCTGATTACTTCCGGATGGGTTTTCTTTACTATGCTCAACAGTTCCGCCCCGTCCATGCGGGGCATTCGCATATCTGAGACTATTACGTCGATCTTGTTTTTTTCTAATATCTTGAGCGCCTCCTCGCCGCTTTCGACAAAATGCATACTCCACTCCTCTCGCAAGTTATGGAGCATTCTCTTCAGGCCTCTGATTACATTCGGTTCATCATCAACGAGCAGGACATTGATTTTCATAGCTTCCCCCACCAATTAAATATTAAAACTAATAGGTATTTTAACCGTGAAAGTTGTTCCTTTTCCCCAAGCCGAATCAACGAAAATATTGCCGCCATGTTTGTTAACGATTATGTCGTGAGCAATGGAAAGCCCCTGGCCTGTTCCTTTTCCAACTTCTTTAGTCGTAAAAAACGGATCGAATAAATTATTGAGGTTTTCTTCCTTAATTCCCTTTCCGGTATCGCTGATTATTATCTCAATATAGTCATCGGCCTTTTTGGTTTCAATCGTAATTTTGCCTTTATTCAAAGGTTCATTTCCCACTAATTCCTCGATTGCATGGGCGGCATTTACAATCATATTTAGAATTACCTGATTGATTTCGTCGAGTACGCAATAAACCAGCGGCAGTGTTGGCTCCAGTTTGATTTCCATGTCGGAAGAATATTTCCATTCGCTTTTAGATATAGTGGCAGTAACTTCGATACCTCGGTTAATATCGGCAAAAGATTTATCTTTTTTGCCGGGGTGCGAGAAGTCCTTCATTGCCAATACGATTTTGCTAACATGCTTGATACCATCTTGAGATTGCTCTAAGGCAATTGGGATTTCTTCGGATAGATACTCAATATCTAACTTTTTTGCCTTTTCTTGAATTGCGGCAATCAATCTTGATATATCGCCGTTGTCTTTCTCATCAGCAATTGCTTGATCGATTAACTTAAAATATTCTAATATTGCTCCGGAGGCATCCTTCATAAAGGCAGTGTTATCGCCAACGAATTGCAACGGAGTATTTATCTCGTGGGCAATGCCAGCGGCAAGCTGGCCTATGGATTCTAACTTCTGGGCCTGGAGAAGTTGTGTTTCCAAGTTCTTACGTTCTGTTATATCCCGAATTATCCCAATGGCCATCCAGCGATTGTCATGTTTCACCGATGAAATCGACAAATCCAAAGGAAATTCAGCTCCTCCTTTTCTAATTCCCGACAGTTCCAATATCTTTCCAATAGCATCGCCCTCGCCGGTCTTAGTCCATTTAGGGAAAGCATCGTGATGGCTTTTTTGGAATCGTTCGGGTACCAGTAAATCGTGAAGATGCTTTCCAATAGCCTCAGATACCGAATATCCGAAAATTTCTTCGGCTGCTGTATTCCAGAAACATATTTCGCCTTCGTCATCCATCATAATAATACAGTCATTAGCCGAATTTGTTATTATTCTGAGTCTTGCTTCACTTTCCCGCAACAATTCATCGGCCATCTTGCGTTTGGTAATATCGGTTGAAATCCCACATATACTATAGACCTTCCCCCGAGTATCGTAAAGAGGAAACTTCAAGGAAATATAGTGATGCATCCCATCTTTATGCGGCACGTCTTCTTCGATTTCTAATGCCTTTCCAGCTGTCAATACCATCTGATCAGATTTTCTAAATATCTCGGCCACTTCTCTCGGGAATATATCGAAATCACTCTTGCCCTCAATCTTTTCATTGGTAATGTGAAATAACTTCTCATATAATTTGTTAATCAAGATATAGTTGCCTTCAATATCTTTCAGGTATATTACGGCGGGAGAATAATCAAGAATAGCTTTCATCCTCCCTTCGGATTCATTCAAAGACAAGAAAGCCTTTTCCCGCTCACTAATGTTTTCCTTAAGCTCCATTAGAGCATCCTCGAGCAAAGAAGTTCTGTCCTTAACTCTGTTCTCAAGGTGAATATTTAAGTTCACTAACTCCTCTTCGCTTTTCTTGAGTGCATCACTCCAAAGACATGCTTTGGCAGCGCTTGCAAGTTTCTGATTCAAAGGTTTTAATGATTCTATTATAGTCGCAGCTATGGCAGTTTTGCTTGTTATAATAAATATGCCAAATCCCGGCAAATCCATAATATAATAATATCGGCCATCTTCCAATTTTTCAGTAACAGGTAAAGATGCGGTCAGTTCGTTATAACTCTCTGCCGTAAAGGACTTTGGCAAAACATCGATGTAGATTTTACATGACTCGTTCTTTGAAGTAATAAATGGCAATGATAGTATTCTTTCTAATCTAATTTGATCCGAATCATCTTGTCTTTGTAGGATTACACCCGAGGAACAGTTTAATTTCCTCATATATGTCGACAAACTCTGTTTCAACATCTGATTGATGTCAAGGCTCGACCCAATCGACATCGAAATCTCATAATATATCTGAATCTGATTGCTATCTGACATCATCAATCCTCCAATAAAGCAATAACAGAGGTTTTATTATAGAACTCAAGATAATCGCTGCCGCTATTGGCAATTTCCCCTATAGTCAACGCTCCAATCATGGGTACGTTATCTTCGTGTACAACTTCCAATTCCTTGCCGAAGTTGTCCCCCAGGAAAAGAACCCGAGAGATACAATCAATAAATAGAGTGGTTTTGCTGCCGGTAGATGGCCCGAAGGCATCTTTGCTGGACAACAGAGCATCGTGCGCAGCCCTTACCAGTGATTCTTCTTCGCCAAAGAGAATATTAATATACCCACCTTCCGGGACTTCTCCAACACATATTAAGGAATCATCCTCGCCAAGAGATATTGGATCACGAACAATTTTTTCAGTCCCTATTTTTGATAATCCGAAGGGGTATCCTTTTGCAATATCAAAGAAATTAGTATCAGTGAATTTCTTTTTAGAGTGTTTTTCCACATCCTTTCGATAAACTTGAAATGCCGGCTCCCAATCGAGAGTTTTAATTACATTTTTGTCTGATTCAGTTACTTTATAGGCCCTGCTAATAGTTTCCCAGCCATGATTAACGCCTATTCCGCTGTTAATATCCATTCCGACGATAACGGCGCTGTCCATAAGCAAGCCATTATTGGAAAAGATGCATGGTTTCTGAATGAAGCTAAGCGAGCCGCCGCCGCCGCCAATATAATTATATCCCAGCCCATAGGTATTGAATAACGCTTCGATTAATGAACTGATACGCTTTGCCAAGCCGTCAACAAAAACGAACAATGTTTTGGATTCGCTGATTTTTTCTGCTTTCTTCTCTAATTCCGACTCAAAATCCGATTCTAAATCGCTTAGATTTGTAATTTCAACGATATTGGCTTCCTTGGTAAGCCCGGCAAATATAGTGCCTTTGGACAATTTCTCTTTATAGTAAATAATTTCGGGAAATATTCCCCCGAAAACCTCTTTGGATGACTTTTTTAAAGTATGATCTATTGAATCCTTAGTAAAGTCATTTTCATCACAGGCCATTATTAGAACAGATTTAACTTCATTATTACCAATGAATGAGTAGAATAATTTATTGAAACCTTCAACTGTCCCAGAGCGATCAATGTCAATTATCATTACAACCTCTTTTAAAGTATATTAATTAATGTATCATCATCGAATTCTATCGTGACGTGCTGTGTGAAGAATCCAATATACATGTGCTATGCGGCCATATTGAGATGGATTCCTCACTCTATCCGGCAATGGCATGCTTTGAAATTATTATTAGTTAATTCTAATATTACATCAGTACTGTCCGGAAAAAAATAAGAGGGAACTAAATAGTTACCTGTCTACTATGGCCTGTCATTCCGATTGAAGCCATTTATGGCGTAGCGAGGGATCCAATGTTTATGGTTAGAGCCAAGTATTTAATCCTCATTCTCTTTTCCCACGAGTTAAAACTCGTGGCTATTTATCTTTTGTAAATGTCAATTGCTTGCAATCTGTATCTAAAACAGCACAATATAGGACAAAATTCAGCTTATTACTGTGATTAGCACTTTTTGGCTGCTTTTTAACAGGACACTACTGTTTCAATTTATTGAGCTAAAATACTACTCTGCCAGTGCTTATCTCATCGGCTGCACAATCGAAAAATACTTCTTTACTTCTGCGATAGTATAGTATATTGCTTATGCCCACAAATGGGTTATTGATAAGTTGTATTTTTGTTGCTTTACTATCACAAATATAAGCAACTAATCCACATTTACGAATTATTTTTTGAATTTTGTACTTTATTGCACAGGTGTTCGGCAAAAAATTGCATAAGATATTTACAAATCGCTGTTATACTCTGCGCTTTGAATTAAATTGTGCTGTTTTAGATGTAATTTCGAAATTAGCGAATCATAATACTAAGTGGAGTCAATCAGAGCTATTCCATTTGCGTCGTAGCAAAGAATCCATCTTTATACTACCATAGGACCTGTAAATACGGGAACCTTCAACTCCGCTGTTGATGACTTGGCATAGTATTCAGGTTGGTACTAAGAGCACTTATGCTTATTAACCGGACGCTGCTGAGGGGAAAATAATAAAGCGGGACTGAAAAATGCTTTTTTAAAAAAGATATAATTTATAAATTTGTATTATTGCTCGGATGGCGGAATTGGTAGACGCACAGGACTTAAAATCCTGTGAGCTTTTTGCTCGTGTGGGTTCAAGTCCCACTCCGAGTACTAATGCAAATCAGAAACCCTTGTGAACACTACGCTCGCAGGGGTTTTGTGGTATGTTACTGACAGTTTTACTGACACTTTTCGCTCGTCTTTGAATTTTTCCTATAATTCCATTTCAATCTAAAGCATTATAACAATAAATCATTTCAAGCAAAATTAATTCATAGAAGATGCTATCCGAATCCCTTCACTTGACTTATAGAGTTTGAAAGCATCAACTTTATCAAATTCTTTCTCAATAGTTTCACTTTCTAATTTTACTTCGCATATACCTCTGACACGTGCTTTATTGGGATAACATTTTTCACTTTCAATAATTTTTTTAATGCTCTATATTTCAATTAATTCGATTTCAGCATTTTTTCCATTTGCAGTCCCTCCCAAAATGGCAATTGGAACTTCTCCTTTGAGATAATTTTCTATAGCTATTGTAACTTCCCCAGTGGGAGGTTTTTTATAGTTAATAATCTCATTCTCTTCAATATCTTCTTGTCTCTCCAAAGGTGATTCTCTGAGGGGCTTCCCATTTTTTTGTCGGGAACAAAACGCCGTGGTTTTCTATGTGTTTCAGATAGCGCACTGCTGAAAAATGCCTTGCTTTGGCCCAACTTGCCGGACGATAGTCAAAATCACATATTTCAACACCCTGCATGCCCGGGACAGACTGCCAGTCCTGCCCGCTGAGAACGCTTACCATATTTTTTAA
>JAJRTW010000235.1 GCA_024278075.1 Bacteroidota bacterium
ATGTTTAGTAATTCAGAGAAGATTGTTGTAATTTTCATTGCGGTTCGGTGAAATTGTATTTAGAAATTTTAGTTGTATTCTAATTTATGCAATTTCAACTAATTACCGAACCGCTCCTTTATTTAACCGGACACTACTGGGGAAATTATTGTTCTATATGAGGGATTCCATAATTTGGAATTATGATAATGAGGTTATCTATTCCAGCAATGATCTAATTGATAATGGACTTAATAATAGTTTTGTTGTAATTCCAAAACCCGGAGATTACAACAAGTATCTTATTATTTCTGCTATTAGAGATGATATTAATGGCCATCTTCGAAAAGTTGAAGTAAATATTTTAACCCTGGACATGAATAAAAACAATGGTACGGGTGAAATTACCGGTAGTTCAATTGTTACTTTGTATGATGCGTCTGATTTTATTTTTACATTTGTACTAGATGCAGTCCGTCATGCAAATGGCAGGGATATTTGGCTGGTTCTCCTAACCCGCCCTAAAGTCTTTTCATTTCTTATTAATAAAGATGGGATTGATCTTGCAAATAGAAAGGAAAGCCCTATCGGTAACCTTGCACGTACAAATGATGCATTTTTTGATCTCAAAGTATCTCCTAATGGCAAAAAGATTGCAGCTGTTCGATATAACGATCCACTTAACCTGCCCAACATTCTCCTTTGCAATTTTGATAATGCCTCTGGAAAGGTAACAAAATTCAGCAAGCTGATTCTAACAAATCCTTTTGGCGGACTTGAATTTTCGCCCGACTCGAAGAAAATATATTATAGCCGTTATTACGATAGATTATCAGATCTATATCAAGTATCTATAGACAGTGAGGATATAAATGAGATTCTCAATTCGAATAAACTGGTCTTAAGTAGAGCACCCGGATATCTTTATTCTATGAAATTGGGGCCAAATGGGAAAATATACTATATAAATGGTATTTTCTACACTAATGGATTATTTCCAGAATATCTGAGCGTTATAAACAATCCTAATGGAGAGGCTGGTGAAGTCGATATTGTTGAAGATGCCGTTTATTTGAACGGGCGAAAGCTAAAATCGTGGCTACCATATACCTTCCATGACTATATTCGCAAGGCATTGGACAAGAAGGACTTAAGAACGTTTTGCGAAGGCAGCACCATTGAGATATTGTCATATTCACCCCAGAATTTCGTCAATCCGGTATTCAGCTGGACAGGCCCGAACGGGTTCACATCCGATCAGCCCGATATACAAATCCCAAACGCACAAATTAATATGACAGGATGGTATGTTCTTCATTTGACATCCGACGAACTTCCGGACATCATCGACAGCATCTATGTAGAAATCCTTCCTTCGCCTCAACCCGAAATCATACCGGACGGACCGCTGCAATTCTGCGAGGGTGGCAGTATAGGTTTGACATTGGATAAATTATATAGTACGGTTGTTTGGACTACGGGTGAAACTACGGAGCGGATAACCGTTACTCAGTCCGGCAGCATCGGCGTAACCGTTTCAGACTCAAACGGTTGCGAGGGTTATTCAGAGGTCGAGATAACCGTTAGCGATTCGCTTAAGCCGGAAATTGTTGGTAATAAGAATATTTGCTTAGGTGACAGTGCCGTGCTGAGTACCAAGAACAAGTACTATTCCTATCTCTGGAGCACTGGCGACACAACAGCGACAATTACTGTTAATAAAATTGAAGAATATTATGTGAGAGTGACAACCGAAGACGGATGTTCGGGAACCAGCGATCCGTTCTTTTTGGACATACACCTGATTCCCGCCCCCACAATCGCACCGGCAGACCCCCTCTGCCTCGGCAAAGAAAGCACCTATTCCATTAGGCCAATTCCGGGCGGCAATATATATTGGACATTGCCGATGGGCGGCGAAATCATAGGGAATAGCGACATGGAGTCCGTTGTGATTCGCTGGCTGGAGTCTGGCACTTGGGAGCTGATTGTACGTCAGGCAAACGAATACGGATGCACCGGCTATGACACAGTAAATATTGACATTGAACAAACTATATTTCCAAAGATTAGCCCGCAAGACCCTATCCTCTGCCAGGGCGGCAGCCTGATATTGTCCGCTTCCGAAGGATATGTCAAATTTTTATGGAGCACAGATGAAACTACAAGGGAGATAGAGATTACGGAAATCGGTAAATACTCTGTGATTGTTACCGATGAAAACGGATGTATTGGCATAAATTCCGTTGATGTCGTCGAAGCTGATTCGATAGATGTGAGTATAATTGCTGATGGTGATACAGAAATATGTGGAGGTGGCAGCATAATATTGAGTGCAGATAAAGAATATGCATCTTATGAATGGAGCTATGGGGAAAGCCAGATTGGCACTGATAAGTCAGTCACAATCACCCAACCCGGCAGGTACGAGCTAATCGTCACAAATGAAGAAGGCTGCACTGGCGAGACTTTTGTTGATGTTACAGAAATTGATGCCGAACTCAAATTCGCCGATGTCACTCCCGTTGACTTTGGCAGGGTTCTCCTTGGCAATAATCTTATCCATAGTGTACTAATCATCAACCCCAGCGATTATGACATAGAGTATACGGCAAGAATAAAAAACAATATAGGACATATTAATGTTATACAGGCAAATAATATTATTAGAGCAAACAATACCAATAATATTACCTTAACATTTACGCCGTATTATCCGCAATATTATTATGATACGTTGATTGTAGAAGCTACCGATCCGTGTGAAATAACCTTATCAAAAGCAATCACAGCCGCCGGTTATACCAAATCTCGGGTGTGGCTGCCGGACACGATAGCAACCCCCGGCACAAAAGATTATTGCATACCTTTGCGAGCCGAAATATCCAATGACTATTTCTCTGACCTGAGCCTATCATACTCAGCCACATTAAATACAGATGCATCTTTGATTGTGCCGGACGGCAATTATTCTGTTATCGGACGGGATTTGCAGATTGATTTAGGAGGGGTTGATTACAATTTGACCAATAATGCATCAATAATTGAAAATATTTGCGGGCGGATAATATTTGCTGACGAGGATGTGACGCCGATAAAGATAACCGGATTTGAATGGTCCGGTTTGGCCAACAGTGAACTTGTTGAGGTCGAAATAGTTGATGGCAGCATCACGATAGATGGAGTCTGCGTACAGAATATCAGGCGGATTGGCGGCTTCAAACTAACAGAAATGCAAATAAGTCCCAACCCGGCGAACCAAAGTATCAATATCACCATCGAAAGCGGCGAGGTAGGTACTTTTGAATTATCAATTTACTCAACGGAAGGAATAGAAATCGAAAACTATAAATGGCACCGAACCAAATCCAGCCCGGAAGCCAACGAGTTCAATATAGATTTGACAAAAATATCCAGCGGAATTTACAGGATAATGCTTCGTTCGCCGATGGAGATAATATCTAAGCCTCTTAGTGTGGTGAAATAAAATTTTAAAGAAAATTATTAGCGATTAAACCATACGTTATTATCACAGCGGGCTTCTTTGCCTTGTATTCAATGTTAAACCAAGATTACTGTTATTAAATAGTCGCCCCCCAATAGGTGGCTAACATATTGATAAATAAAGATGTTAATTTAATCTCTCGGGTAGACACTTTGCCCGCTTAATGCTCCAAAGGTGCCTGGAGGTTATTGCAATTCACCGGCAGAAACGATAGTGTCCAATCGCCCCGCAACCGCCGAATCCGCCTCGATAATCGCACTTAACACCGAATCAATATCATCGCGGTAGCCGGCCTCGGCAAATACTATTTTGCCGTCACTGCCAACAACGTACAAGGTCGGGAAGCCTCTGACGTTATAGGCTTTAGCCACGCTGTCGCCATTTAGCACAACTTTATACTTCATGCCCCTGTCCTCCATGAATTTAACCGGTTCGGCGCCATCAGGTTCGCGGCAGCTAATGCCAATGATATTCACTCCAAGCGAGGCATAGCGCTCATGCACAGTATTAATCTTCGGCATTGCAACAACGCACCAAACGCACCAAGTGCCCCAAAAATCAAGGACAACCGGACGGCCAAGCATATCACTCAAAGATAAAGAATCTCCATTGCCGTCAAGCAATGTCCAATCCGGTGCCGTTTGGCCAATTCCCAATAATTCCGATGATTCCCCCTTGCCGGAAGATTTTGGGGGCGAATATTTATCCAACTTATAGTCTTTTGGAATTGACACTGTAAACAGTGAATCATGTAGTTCAATATTAGTATGAATATCCTTAAGTATAGTTTTGTCATATTGGATTTTCAGGCCATTAGCGTAGATCGTAAAACTTTGCTTCCTTGTAATGCCATCCTCAACACCAATGTATGAAATCATGTGGAAACTTGAATTTTCATCAAATGCCGGCCCGGACTTGCTGATAATATCACATAAAATTCCACCGACTCGGGATGTTCCGTCGAATACAACAAGTTTGTCATCAGAGGCTTTGTCATTATCCTCATCAGGCTTCGGTAGCATGACTTTCTCCACAATTCTTGCAAATCTTTTGACAAATCTTGCAGGATCATATCTTCGGGTAACAACAAACACCTTCTCTTTTTCAGGGTTGATCGCTCTATATGTATCGCCGTCGTAAGTCAGAATTTTGCCATCCTCACTTTCGAACCTTAACATCAAAATAAATTCATCCTCATCGGCAGTATTCCATTTAGCATAGCACTTATATTTGATTTGATTTGCAGCGTCACCATTATCGTTTACATCTATATAAGTGAATGCACAACTATTAATCTGAGATCTTAGTTCGTCGGACCGGGTAAGGATCTCTTCGGGGCTTTTGTTTCTATCACATCCCAAAATATACACGGAAAACAGAACAAGCAACAGTATCGTTATATTAATATTTTTCATAATTAAGCCCAAATAATAAAAATATACATTTTATATTCCATTTCAGTAGTGTCCGGTTAATAATAAGAGCTGTTCCTAATAAATGATTGAATACTATGACTTGTCATTCTGAACTTGTTTCAGAATCCAGTGTTCATGGGCTGTTTGGCTATATAGAGGCACCCTGATCCCTTCGGCCTGGCTCAGGATAAACTTAGTCGAAGGGTGCATTTGTTGTCTATGGTTCGACTCCGCTCACCATGACAATTCATAATATAAAACAGCTATGATTGAAAATTGCATCCATATTAGTACAGTTTAGTTCAAAATGCAGAGTATAACTAAGATTTCATATTATTGGCTGCATTTTAACCGGACACCTGTGATTCCATTTCAATCTTGCTTAAATGGCTTGCCAAGTACTTTCAGTATCGTATAATTATCATTCACCGGGTCGATGTTGTCAAGTTCTTCTTTGCTATCGATTACCTTTACGCTATAGTCGAACGTGTTGTCCGGCCCGGAAATGTTCACTTTATTCGGAAATTTTATCTTCTTCCATTCCAGCTTGTTTTGGAACATGGACGAATCCTTAACTACATATTCCGGCAGATAGTTAGAAACTTCTGCGGCGTATTTGTCTTTTATTTCAGGCTGCTTGAATATCACGCCGGAAAAGGCATCAGGGCTAACCGTTTCCTCTTCGCCAGCAATAAATTCCTGCTTCAGGCCTTTAATTAACTCCATCTTCTCGGCGAAATCCTCCACATTTTCGTGAATGAAATTCTCGGTTCTTTCATAGAATTTCTTGGATTGAATCTTTGGATTGTTCGTAATGGAGAAGCCCAGGAAGTCCTTATAGAAATATTCGGCGGGTTTCGAATCGGGAGTGAACTGGTTGTCGAATAAGAAGCTACCCCATTTATCATTTGGCGATTCCGCCCCGGGGTTCACTGATTCACTGTCCAATTGATAGACCATCCCAACCTTATAGAACTTCATCGTTGGGCTTAAAAAAACGTCTTCCAACAGTTTTATCCGCGAATATTCCGAAGTCCATTCGTATCGCAGTACTTCGTGAAGCTCTGCTTTAATAGCGATATAGGCCGATTGCAGTTTGTTGGTTTTCGCTTCGATAATTATCAGGTACCCGCCCGGAATGCTGCTCCTGACCTGAGCCTCGGCAAGCAAGTGAGCTATTTCACCGCTTTGGCCGATAAACTTCTCGTCGCTCAGATGCATAAGTTTTTTGCAGACGCCATAGAAGGAAGCCGATGACGAATCTTCAATCTCAAGGATAAATGCTTTTGTATTTTTCATTGCGGCTTTTGCCAGCCGGTCTTTGATAATATCCGATATTTCGTCACTTAGTTTCAATAAATGGTTGTCAAGGTCGGCAGTTGCCGCATCCTGCCCACGGTCTTTTTGAATAATGCTATGGATTATTACACGGTTGAATTCAAGGTTTTCGAATGAAATCATATTGTAAAATTAATATTAAATAATGGAACAAAAAAATTAGTGCAATATGGAAAAATTACAAGTGTCCGGTTAAAAAGCAGCCAATTTGTGATAATCGAAGTAATATGCTCCTTTTTGGCCTATATTGTGTTATAGTGGATGCAATTTTGAAATTAGCGAAATATAATATCTAAACGTGTCATTCCGGACTTGTTGAGCTTGCGAAATCCCGCTATCGGGAATCCGGAATCCATCTTGATATTTCCAAGGGATTTATGGGATACTGGATTCCTGCTTTCGAAGGAATGACAGCCTAAATGAACCGTCAAAGTATGCTTGACACATCACTAAAACAAAATACGAAATAAAATCAGATTGTTGTTAAATGAACTGTATTGACATTAAATTTCATTCATAAGATCTGGAATTGCGTTTTCGTAGGTCTCTTTCAAACCCCGAACAGTGGTTTTAACACAATCCTTAATAAAGAAGTATTTCGGCACTACTGTACCTATAACCCAATAATTTACGCTATTATCATCACACATTTTCTTAAGCAACCTAATCTTATCTATTGATATAGAAATAATTACCCTCGATTGTGATTCGCCAAAAAGCTTCCCAACTGTCAAAAAACCAGGAAGAGAAACATTGCACCCCAACCCGCCGGAGGCGATTGATTTCTCGGCCAGGCAAGTGGCAATCCCGCCTTCGCTGCAATCATGAGCGCTGTTGATAATGCCTTTCCTTATGGCCGCCAAAACGATTTTCTGTAATGCTATTTCTTCCTGCATGTCTATCACCGGCGCCTCGCCCGACACCACGCCATGGACTAACTTCAAGTATTCACTGCCGCCTAATTCTTCTCGCATATTGCCGAGAATTATAATTGCATCACCCTCATTTTTGAATTCCGAAGACATAATCTTATCCAGGTCGTCTATCATGCCCAGCATCCCGATGGTAGGCGTAGGATAAACGGCGTGACTTTGCGATTCGTTGTGGAAGCTGACATTGCCGCCGGTTACAGGCGTACCAAGCGCCCTGCAGGCATCGCCCATCCCGCGAATCGCTTCTTTGAACTGCCAATAAATTTCGGGGTCATACGGATTGCCGAAATTCAGGCAATTAGTTATCGCCACCGGCTCGGCCCCAACGCATACTACGTTTCGCGCCGCCTCTGCAACCGCACTCATCGCCCCGCTATACGGGTTCAAATAAGTGTATCTGCCGTTGCAATCGGTACAAACTGCTATACCCTTTGCCGGAAATTCCTCGCCAAGCAGCCCCTGGCCGCAAAGCTCCTTAATTCTTAATACAGCCGCATCGCCTTTGATATTCACAGTATTTGTCCTCACCTGCGAGTCGTATTGCTCGTACACCCACCGCTTGGAGGCAATAGTCGGAGAGGCGAGTAATTTCCAAAATATATCTTGATTGGTTAAAGTTGTTGTTAAGTAATTCGGATCAAATGCCCTTGTCTTTTTGATATAGGCCGGTTCGGCGGCCGGAGGGTCGTATTGAGGTGCCCCGCCGCCAAGCACCAGCGAGTCGGCATTTAACTCGGCTACATAATTTCCCTGCCTGTGGACTTTTATCAAACCGTCGCCGGTCACGCGGCCAATGGTCGTCAGCGGCACATCCCATTTATCGCAAATTGCTTTTGCCTGCTCCTCCTTGCCCTTTTGTATAACCACCAACATTCTCTCCTGCGATTCCGACAGCATAATCTCATAAGCCGACATATCATTCTCGCGTAGCGGCACTTTGTCGAGATCAATCTCCATGCCGAGGCCGTTGCGGGCGCTCATTTCCGAAGTCGAGCAGGAAATCCCGGCAGCCCCCATATCCTGAATGCCGGCAATCACATCGGCATCGATTAATTCGAGTGTAGCCTCGAGCAGGAGCTTCTCGCCGAACGGATCGCCAACCTGGACCGTCGGCCTCATATCGTCGGTCTTTTCGTCGAATTCGCGGGATGCCAGCAATGAAGCGCCGTGGATTCCATCGCGGCCGGTGCTGCTGCCGACAATCATCACGGGGTTGCCCGGGCCGCTTGCCGCAGCTGAAGCGGTTTTGTCCACCTTGACGATTCCCACGGCCATTGCATTAATTAAAGGGTTGTCGTGGTAGCAGTGCTGGAAATAAACCTCGCCGCCAACGGTCGGCACGCCGAATGAATTACCGTAATGGCCGATGCCCTCGACCACGCCCCTTAGAAGATATTTAGTCCGCGGGCTGTCGAGTTCGCCGAATCGGAGTGAATTCAGCGCCGCTATCGGCCTGGCTCCCATGGTGAATATATCCCTGAGAATGCCGCCAACGCCGGTCGCAGCACCCTGGAACGGCTCTATGGCCGAGGGGTGGTTATGGCTCTCTATCTTGAAGCATATAGCATAGCCGCCGCCGATGTCGATCAATCCTGCATTTTCCTCGCCGGCCTCCACAAGCAGCCTGTGGCCGGAACGGGGCAGCGTTTTAAGCTGTTTGATTGAGTTCTTGTAGGAGCAATGCTCGCTCCACATAACGCCATAGACGCCAATTTCGGTATATGTAGGCGTGCGGCCCAGTATCTCTAATATTCTCTTGTACTCCGCCTCCGAAAGCCCGCATTCGATTGCGGTTTCTAAAGTTACTTCTATTTCCGAATATAGCTTGCTGCTCACATTATTTCCCGATTTTATTCAATAAATATATAGAACATTGCTTGCGAAACAAAAATACGGTTTTTTCGTATTTTAATCGATTATTTAAAAAATATTATTTAATCAAAAATATTATCCAATCTGTTTCGTAGATGCACTTAATTATAAACTCATAAAACTTATTCGGTTTTTTCAGTACCAATGCCAGAGAGCGAAATAGTAAAAGCAAGGATTATAGAAACCGCCCGCCAGGCATTTGCAAAATATGGCTACAGGCGGGTGAGGACATCTGATATTGCCCAAAAGGCAGGTATCAGCAAAAGGACTCTCTATAAGCATTTCCCCTCGAAGGAAGCAATTTTTCAAACCGTTATTATCCAATCACACCTTAAACTTGAAAATGATATTTCAAAGGTGCTGGACAGGATTGTTAATGACGAGAACTCGGATTTTGTTAAGGAATTGGCAAATATCACTAAAATCAATATCGATTCTTTATCTACATTCACTAAGGAATTCTATGAGGATATTGAGAAGCTATCGCCGGATTCCTGGAGTATGATTGCTAAGTTCAGGGAAAATCATATGAAAACCATATTCTTTAAAATATATGAAATTGGCGAAAATAGAGGCGTCTTCAAGCCGGATGTAAATTATGAACTAATCTACCTTATCAAGTCCTCTGCGTTTAATGCTATAATGACCCCGGAAATTCTGGCGACGCTCCCGCTGACAACTAAGCAAGTCGTCGAATCTATTATTAAGGTCCTGTTCACAGGTATCCTGACCGATGAGGGCAATAAGAAGTTTATGGAATATGGTAAATAGACCAATTTGAATTCTAAACAAACCGATTTGAATTCTAATTAGATAAATTTGAATTCTAAATAAATAAATAATCGAATAAATAAATCGAATAAAAACTATAGCGGGTAATTAATGAAAGAAAAAAGAAGACTCAAAGCCTGCCGGATGGCAATTTGTATCCTTGCCTTAATTGCTTTTCATCATAATATAGCGATGTCACAGGCAAAAAAGCTCACGCTCGATGATGCCATAAGCACGGCAGTAATGAATAACCGCGATGCAAAGATCGCCCTGATGGAAATAGATAAAGCCAAAGCTGCGGTCGATGAAGCCTTCGGCTATGCACTGCCTACGGTCAACCTTAATGCTAACTTCTCGCATTTTATTCAGAAAGCTGTGTTCGCTTTCCCCGATTTCAAAACGCTTCTGGAGACTTCCTCCTTAAGTATAATGATGGATGAAGGCCTGATACCAAGGGATAACTCGCGTTTGAAACCCCCGCAAACCACTTTGCAGTCATTCGTGCTGACTAATAACTTCGAGGCAAGAGCGGAAGCAACGCAGATAATCTTCAACGCAGCAATCTTCAGAGGGATAGGCGCATCGAAGATCTATCTTGATGCTTCAAGGCAAGCGTATCGCTCCGCTGTCTCCAATACAGTAGCTAATGTGAAGAAAGCATTCTACGGAGTGCTTCTGTTGCAGAATTTATTGGGCGTTCTGGAGCAAAGCCTAAGCAATGCAGAGGATAATCTGTCAAATATTAAAGCAATGTACAAGCAAGGACTGACATCTGAATACCTTGCACTACAGGTTGAAGTCCAGGTGGAAAACATTAAGCCGAAGATAATCGAATTGAAGAACTCGCTGCAAAATGCTAAGGACGGTTTGAAGATATTGATGGGCTACGCACAAGATGAGGAGATCGAAGTGGAAGGAGAATTGGCCTATTCCAGGCAATCTCTGCCCGATAAACGACAATTCATAAACGATGCACTAAAAAATAACTACGATTTAAGGACTCTGTCCAATAAATTACAAGTCGACGAGGCGATGATAGATATTAACGGCTCCGATTATTGGCCCACCATAGCAGCTTTCGGCAGTTACGGATACGGCGGACAATCCGATGACCTTAATTTCCTTAATTATGACGTCTCGATTGTCGGTTTGAACTTCTCGATGAACCTCTTCCAGGGCGGAAGAACTAAAAATAAAGTCCAACAATCACAAATCATATACCAGCAAACCCAGCAACAGCTCGTGTTATTACAAGATTACATCGAATCGCAAATAAAAGCCAGGCTTTTAGACCTTAAAAGAGTCACCGACGTTATCGAAGCACAAGAAAGAAATGTCGAACTGGCACAAAAAACATATAAACTGGCCACTTTACGGTTCAGAGAAGGCAGCGGAACGCAACTTTAAATCAAAGATTCGGACAATCAACTCAATATAGCTAAATCCAACGTCCTTAAATCTATACATGACTTCACGGTGGCAAAGGCGGAACTCGATAATCTTGCCGGCAAGGTCGATGCTAAGTACTTCGCACTCCCGAAAAGTACTAAATAATGAAAGACTGATAAATTGATAATTAAATATCATAACATAATATGAAAGTGCCTTGTGTTCCGTCAGTTGCTACAACTGATGAAGAGTGATAATCTCAATATCGCCGGTTATAATAACCGTCATAACAGGAATATTAATTAATTTAAAATCGGAGCAGGAAGAAAATATGAAAGCAATAATCAATATGAAATCAATTTGCCATCCTCGGAGAAGTATTTCGGCAATAATTATGCTGCTGATTGTAATTCTAACGGCCGGATGCATGAAAGAAGAGAAGGAGCCGGCAAAAAGTATGGAGCAGCTGCGCATCGAAAACGGCGTGCCGGTCAAAGTGAAAGCAATCGGGACGACTTCCTTCTCCAAATCCTTGCATTATTACGCCACGCTCAAAGGGATTAAGGAATCAATCAAGGGTTCGAGCGTTGGCGACAAGGTTCTGAAGATAAATGCAAAGGCCGGAGACGAGGTGAAGCAAGGGCAAATAGTGATTGAGTTCCCGAATGACATCCCGAAACTCGGTTATAGGCAGATGGAGATAGGTTTGAAGACGATTGAGAAGACTTATAACAGAATGCAGCACCTTTTGAAGGCCGGCGACATATCGCAACAGCAATTTGAGGAAGTGGAAACGCAGTATCTGATAAATAAGGAGAACTTTGCGGCATTAAATCGCTCGCTTTACGTCGAATCGCCAATCGATGGGACAATTACGGACATATTTGTGAGCGAAGGAGACATCATTGTGAGTGATATGCCGGGCAAGCCGATACCGCTATTCAAGGTGGCGCAATTAAATAAGATGATTGCAAAGGTTTGGATAACCACGGACGAGATTGCAGGCGTGCGGAAAGGAACAACAGCCTCCACGGAGGTTAACGGGACGACGATTAGCGGCAGGATAACCGGCATTGCCCTATCGCTGAACAAGCGTCACCAGGCTTTTAGCGTCGAGATCACATTTGACAATCCGAAGAGGCTTTTGCAAAGCGGCACGACGATTGATATTAAGCTGCGGACGTATAATAATCCGAATGCAATTATCATTCCGAGGAATTTAATTAAAAGGCATAGCGGCAGGGATTATGTTTTTACAGCCGATAATGGCAAGGCAAGGAAAAGATATGTAACGCTGGGCGAGGGGAACGGTATGGAGATAGAGATTGCCGATGGTTTGAAGGAAAATGACATGCTTATTACCGAGGGTGCTTCGATGGTGGGCGATGGCACGAAGATTAAAATAGTCGAGTGATAATATTCTATACTCATCATTATTATATATTATACGTAATTTTAAATATTATTTCCGACGGGGGCATTATGACTGCTCACGGAAGCTCATTGAAAGTCCACGGAGGTTCATTGAAAGTCCACGGAAGTCCTTTGAAAGTCTACGGAAGCTCTTTGAAAGTCCACGGAAGTCCTTTGAAAGTCCACGGAAGTCCTTTGAAAGTCTACGGAAGCTCTTTGAAAGTCTACGGAAGCTCTTTGAACATCCACGGAACATTCTTCAAGTACTTCATTAATCATGATTAATATTAATATTATAATCAATGGGCATCAAATATTATTGGAGTGGCATTATATATTATTTACACACCCCTGAATCCCCTCTCAAGAGGGGACTTTCGATCTTAATTCCTCTCCCCTTCTGGAGAGGGGGCCGGGGGGTGTGTTGAATAGACTATCAATCGAAGTTAGGGGATGGTTATTTTAGGTTTCTTTGATTCGTTTTTATCTAATATTCATTTACACACCCCTAAATCCCCTCTCAAGAGGGGACTTACAATCTTAATTCCTCCTCCCCCTCTGGAGAGGGGGCCGGGGGGTGTGTTTGGTTGATAAAAGATCGTTTTAAGGGTATGTTGAGTTTAGGCATTATTAATTTGCACACCCTTAAATCCCCTCTCAAGAGGGGACTTTCGATCTCAATTTCCCTCCCCCTCTGGAGAGGGGGCCGGGGGGTGTGTTGAATAGACTATCAATCGAAGTTAGGGGTTGTTCAATATAGGTTTCTTTAATATGAACATAGGTATCACTGATTTACACACCCCTGAATCCCCTCTCAAGAGGGGACTTTCGATTATAATTCTTCCTCCCCCTCTGGAGAGGGGGCCGGGGGGTGTGTTGAATAGATATAAATAGATTACAAAGAATGGTAAATTAAAATATAATATTAATAAAACAGGATAAGATCAATGTTCCTCGCTAAAATTTCTATCAATCGTCCGGTTATGACAACCATGGCGATCGTAGTATTTCTAATATTCGGCATGATTTCATTAGACGGCTTCTTCGGATTGATGGAAGACAAGGGCCTCGACCTCAATCAAGTCCCCGAAGTGGAAATTCCTTACATCAATATTATGACAATTTACCCCGGGGCAGGCCCCAAGGAGATAGAAACACAGATAAGCAAGCCCGTAGAAGACGCCGTGGCGACCGTTAGCGAGATAAAGCGGCTTGAATCTTACTCCCTCGACGGTATATCTATCGTAATGATCGAATTTAAGATGAGCAAGGACGTTAATGTTGCCTTCCAGGAGGTTAATTCTAAGATTGATCAGATACTTAATAAGTTGCCGGACGATGCAAAGCTCCCCCTGGTTCAAAAATTCGACATGCAGGCCTTTCCCATCATCGACATCGTGCTTAGCGGCAGCCTCGATCCTGTCAAATTGTTCGAAATCGCCGACGAACAGCTCAAAGATCGCTTCACACAGATCAAAGGCGTTGCCCAAGTGCAGATAATCGGTGGCCGCCAAAGGGAAATTCATGTTAATTTTGATAATAAGGCCGTCTTCGAGAACTCCATCTCCCTTCCGCAACTGATAAGGATCCTTAAGGCGCAGAATATGGACATCCCCGGAGGCTACCTTGATGTTGGCGGACAGGAATTGACCGTTAGATTGTCCGGGAAGTATCAATCCTTGCAAGATATTAGCGATCTTGAGATCCCGACGCGCTTTGGCATGAAGAAATTGCGTCAGGTTGCAACGATTGAGGACGGCGGAAAGAACGTCCGCGAGCGTGCAGTGTTCTTCGACAACCTTACCAAGACCGAAGATGCTAATATTGTTAGGCTAAGCCTTATTAAAAGCTCGGACGGCAACGCTATTAAGATCGCCCGCGATGTGTATCAGAGCCTGCCGGCCATCAATGAGCTTCTCCCGAAGGGCGTTAGCCTGAAAGTGGTCAATGATAAGTCCACATTCACCAAAAGCACAGTCGATGATACTTTAAATAACATATTACTCGGCGTTCTTTTCACCTCCGTCATCTTGCTTATCTTCCTCCACGACCTTCGCTCAACGTTAATCGTGGTGCTATCGATGCCGACGGCTATCATATCGACGTTCATCGTTGTCCAAATGGCTGGCTTTTCTCTTAATATGATGTCACTCATGGGTTTATCTGTGTCCGTGGGCGTACTTGTATCGAACTCGGTGGTTGTTTTGGAAAATATCTTCCGCCACAGGTCGTTAGGCCTCGGCAAAAAGCAGGCCGCCTACAAAGGGACATCGGAAATCGCCGTAGCCGTTATCGCCGCCACGCTTACAAACGTCGTCGTCTTCGTTCCGCTGGCCAATATCAGCTCTATCGTTGGCGAATTCCTTCGTGAAATGGCATTAACGGCCGTCTTCTCTACCATATTCTCTTTACTTATGTCGTTTACGCTTACCCCGATGCTCGCCTCGCTCATACTTCCGAAGCAGCAGAAGGTTGGCCGCTTCAGCCGCTCTATGATTAGGTTCGAAAAGATGTGGGAAGGCTGGTACAGGAGGTCTTTGGAAGTGATTCTTCGCCGTTGGTATATTAGCTTCGGCATTGTTGCTGCTTCATTGCTTATTGTTGTGGTAGTAAGTTTCATTTACGGTTCGAAAATCGGGATGGAATTCATGCCAAACTCCGATAATGGACAGATTAAGGTGGATGTGGAGCTTCCGGTGGGCTATAATCTTGATGCAACCGCAAAGGTAATCAAAGAAATTCAACACCGGCTGAGTAAATACCCCGAAATAAAGAACATGGTGAGCAGTCTCGGCAGGATCGACGAGCTTAATCTCGGCACCAACCTTGCGCGGATGATAGTTTACCTTGTGGATGTGAAAGACCGCCGGCAGGGGATTTCGCATTTCATCACGCAATTCATCGGCGACCTCTCGGATGTGCCTAATGCTAATATCAAGGTCGAATTAGCCGAAGGGATGGCCGGCCCGGGGGCGCCGATTGAGTTTTATCTTCTGGGGCAGAATCTTGAAACGCTCGAAGATTTGAAAGTGGAGATAATGGAGAAGATCAAGGATGTCCCGGGCCTTGTGAATCTCGACAACAGCTCGAGGGCGGGCAAGCCGGAGATCACCGTGTTGCCCAAGCGCAAGAAGCTGGCCGATGCGGGCCTGACGGTAATGGATATTGCCATGACGCTCCGCTCGTCAATCGAGGGCATGGCCTCTTCGCAATATTCCGAGCGCGGCAATGAATATGACATTAAGGTGACGCTTAGCGACGAGTCCGTGGATACGCCGGAGAAGATTGGCAATATAACCATTGCATCGCAAAACGGCCCGTATAAATTATCCGAGCTGGCCGATATTGACTACACGCTCGGCTTCACGAAAGTCCTGCACCGCGATAAATACACTACGATTAAATTTTCCGCTTCGAATGCTGCCGATGTCGCCACCGGAACGGTGATCGATGAAATCGGCCGGCGCGTCGACGAAATTGACATGCCGGACGGCTACAGGATTCTCTGGGGCGGGACCGTTGAGATGCAGAAGGATATGTTCAAGGATTTGGGTTTTGCCTTTCTGCTGGCCTTTTTGCTGACATATATGCTGTTGGCGGCAATTCTGGAAAGTTTCATGCAGCCAGCATTGATACTTCTCACGATGCTGCTTGCCTTCATCGGCGTATTTTTGTTGATGTACTATACCGGCACTAATTTCGGAATTACGGCCAATATGGGAGTGATAATGCTCATTGGAATTGTGGTGAACAACGCAATTTTGATGCTGGATTATACGAATCAATTAGTCCGCCAGCAGGGCAAATCCGCGAAAGATGCATTGATACTGGCCTGCCCGGTGAAGCTGAAGCCAATCGTTATGGCAACGCTGGCGATTATGCTTGGCATGCTGCCGATGGCACTGGGAATCGGCGATGCCGGCAAGGAAATGAGAATACCGCTCGGTATCGTTAGCATAGGCGGGCTGGCCTCTTCGACTATATTGACATTCTGGGTAATCCCGGCGGCATATCTGATGCTGGCTTCGATGACGGCGTTTTTCAAGAGATTGATTATGAAGATATTCCAAATAGAGGCAGGCGAAAAGGAAGCTGCGATTGGTTAACCCGAATATTTCGGGATTATGATTTGCAATCTGTAGGGGCACGACATGTCGTGTCCCTGCCCCCATGCCACGCTGTTATGTCTTGTTTCCCCACAAACAATAATTAACCTCAGTGACATATCAGGAGGTAGTGGATAGAGTATGATTAATATTAACCTGCATTATTCATAAAAAAATCCGGGATGCCTGACATACAAAGTATAACAGGGTTAATAAGATACTCAATTTTAACCCGCTTAAGCGGGACTTTTACTCAAGAGCTTCGTATCTCCTTTGAAATATTCGGGTTAATTGAAAAGCTCATTTAGGAGTTGCGACTTTTCTATTTCAAGATGAGAAGATATATCATTAAGAATTGAAGAAAGAGTCCCGACTTTCAGGAATTTATGATTGGGGATAGTTATATGATGCGAGCCGTTGATATTAGTTGTCAGGCGTAAATGGCTGCCGGTTTGACGAGTGATATCGTAACCGTATTTGCGAAGTAATTTTGATAAATTTATGCCTGAAATAACGCGTGGTGTTTTCGTCATAGTGCAAATACTTCATCCTTAACAAAATGCATTCTAACTATTTTAGGCATATCATCAGGTTCGAAATGGCAACGGACAGCGTCTTTTATGCTTTCTTTTAGGCTTTCAAGGGTATCGGCTTCGGTGAAAATACTGTTGGATAAAGCCTTAGCAATATAACCGCCCTCAGTGGCTTCTTCTACGATGAATATTATTTCGCTCATAATTTTTTCCGATGTATATTATAGGTAATTAAACGCTTTCTGTAATAGATTATTGCTGGGCTTCGAAGACAAGTATCCCTTCAAAAATGCAATTTTCTACTCTTAAATTTCACTCTTTTATCATTAATATTTTCAAATAATTATTTTTCTCCAACTAAATAAGTAAATGATTTGGATTTTTCTTCTCCATTTAAGTTTTTATAATGAACTTTGAAATATATTTCGTTTGGTAAATTCTCAGGACTGGTATTTAAAGTGAATGTTAATTTCTCATTTTTTAATAAAACACCAGGACTATAACTATTCCCTAAATTATTTTGATTATCAACACGAGTAATAATTGCTTCCTCTCCAATATTTCTAAATGAAAAAGAAAACTCCCCTTCACTGTAACTTTTCTCAAATTCACTAAATATTGGATCAATATTATGATCATAATCAATATTATTTTTTGGTGAAATTAACTCGATTTTTGACTTAACATCCTTTTTGAAATTGGAAATAATTAATCTTAGGTCTTTAATTTCTTCATCTTTTGCTTCCATGTTCCTTTTATACACTTCTTTTTTATCATCCATTAATTTAAACAATTTATCCCTATCTTCATCAGTTATGTATAGGCTCAGCGGTAATGAGACAAACACAGCTTTTGAAAACGTGTGAAAACCAGCACTGTTTCCACAGGAAAATAACATGTAAATACAAGCTGATTTTCAATGAGTTTTCCTGAGGCATATTTGACCGGAATAATTTA
>JAJRTW010000015.1 GCA_024278075.1 Bacteroidota bacterium
AATTATTTTGACTAATCCATTGCAAAACAGAGATTTGCGGGAAAATTGCATTCCCAAATCGGAGAGACTGTGTGAAAAGGCTCAGAGAGTGTCATTCTGAACTTGTTTCAGAATCTATAAGCAAGTATTCATGCGATATTTGGATCCTGAAATAAATTCAGGATGACATATTTTGATGTTTTCACACGCCCTTGGAATTTGGGAATGAGATGAAATATCAACATCTAAGTAAGAATTAATAAATCGAGCGACAATGCCAATAGAACACAAGACGATAGAGATCACTGTAGTATTAGCAGATGACCATGAAATAGTGAGGTCCGGGATAAAGCGTTTGCTAATGGTTGACAAGCAGATTAAAGTGTTGGCCGAAGCTGAAAACGGAAGAGACGCAGTGGATTTGGTTAAATATTATCGCCCTGACATTGCTCTGCTGGACATCCAAATGCCTTTAATGACCGGAATCGAAGCCGCAATTCAAATTAAGAATAAATTTCCGGATGTTTTTGTTATTATGCTGACTGCTTTTGAGGATTCCTTTCATTTGGAAAAAGCAATTGCCGCAGGAGCCGACGGATATTTATCGAAGGATATTAGTGCGAAAGAACTAACCAAATCCATTCACACGGTGCTTAGAAACGAAAGGGTTTTTAGCAAATCAATTATCAAATTATTGCAGTATAAGTATATCCCGGAAAGTGCCTACGATGCTACTCCGGTAGTAATTACAAAAAGAGAGCAGGAAGTGCTTAACCTTGTGGCATCCGGCAAAACAAGCTTAAAGATTGCCGACAGGTTATGTATAAGTGTCAGGACGGTAGAATCGCACCGGTACAACATTATGCAAAAACTCGGAATTAACAACACTGCCGGTTTGGTCCGATATGCTGTTATTAATACAAATTTCCTAAGCTCCGGGAATATATCTTAAATATTATTATCTTTATTTATAATTGTCATCTGTAATAGATTACAATTCCACCCCCTTTTGTTCTGCTGTAGATTGATTGCTAACTTGTTTTGTTAAATTAAGTTATGCGCCATAAATAAATAGTTCAGTTAGTTATAATACGTCATTTATAAGAATGGGCGAAAATACTTCTATAAATAAAATAAGGCTTCAGTTAAGGAATATTTTTTTATTTTATGAAATATTATTAACCAAATTATCAATAATATTTAATTATAAGCGTTTAACCAACGATTAGAAACAAACGAAACCGGAAATGATATTTTGATAATAATTGAAAATTACGTAGTTATACTTATTGTTTAGGTTTTGATTAGTAGCTAATTTTGCATTAGTATAAAAAAGTGGCGTCGGATTTTAGGATTCAAATTGTTATTTATTATTACTATCCACGATATATAAGTTATATCATAATCACAATTATGGAGGTTGCTGTGAAAGCACGAAAGAAATTACTACTTATAACAACTGTATTTGCATTACTTTTATGCAGTGCCGGCTTATTGGCCCAGAACTTAGATAATTCCGCTACCGGAGTTATTGAAAATTCGGGGACACTTCGCTTTATTTCTACTGCAGGCCAGTACAGAAATGCCAATACCACAAGAACGGACCTTGTTAATTCCGGAACTATTGAGTTCCAGGGAGCTACCAACCTGTTCACCGATGCCGCGGGTGCCCCCGGCGGAGCCACTGCACTTGGCGTTGATGGCACCACATGGCGTGTCGACGGCACGGTGATGTATAATAGCGCATCGGCTCAGACTATACAGGACAGGTATTACTCAAATCTATCGACAGATGCAGCCGGAGCGAAAGCCATTCCTAATAATGTCTATGTTTCGGAGGTATACTCTAACGGCGGTGCCGGACTGAGAACTTATTCCGGTACATTCTATTATGATGGTTCTGCCGCTCAGGACATTGCGCCTGAAACTAATCTTTCGGGAGCCACGAACAGATATGAAAGTCTTGATATATCAGGTGGCGGGATTAAGACAGTTCAAAATACTTCCGGCGTCGGTGGTGAGGTTTATGTTGCAAATGACTTCTCAAGTGATGGTACAACGGCCATCGTCATTGAAGATGACATGAGCGTCGGCATTGTTGCTGGCTCTGGCAGTACAGTTGCTGGTGCAATGAGCATCTCCGCTGCTTCTGCCGAAGGTACATTCACAATGGGAGCAGCAAGTATTGATTATTCCGGCGCAGTCTTAATCGGCAGTGCTAATGTCGGCAGCTTCACATTGAACGGAGCCGGCACCGGTACTTTCTCCGGCGTGGCCACAGTGGCTGACGGATCAACATTAGCAATGTCGGCAAGTATTGGCGGCAGCATGAATGTTGACGGCACATTAGCCCTGCTCGGCGGCACTTCGGGCGGTTTGTTAAATATTGGCACAGCCGATTTGATGAATGTAAACGGTGTATTCACAAATGCGTTTACAGCACGTACGAATATGACATTCGATGCTACTTCGACTATTGCTTATAATAATGCGTCTGCACAGAACATGATAACAACTGTTCAGACTAACCCTTACGGAAATTTAACTACAACACTTGGCGGAACAAAGAGTCCTGATAATAGTGGCGGCTCGAATGATAACATCTTCGTATTAGGCAACCTTTCCGTAACCGGCGGTGATATTGATATGCTGGGCGGTACCGACGGCTATCTTGCCTTGAGTGGCGACGGAACGGCAACAGTTGCTTACGGCGGTGCTGAGGAAGTAATTGGTAAGATGCGCTACACCAATAGCCTTGGTGGTAACTTAACAACATCGACCTATACTTTAAATAATACGAATACGAATATCACATTTACTGCATTCGCAGGCGGCGGAGCTAACCCACCGGATTTCTGGGAAATGGACAGCCGGCCGGCTACGCCCCCACTCAATTATGTAGCCGCTACTGATGTGAACAGAAGATTAATCACTACTTATGACGACGTGCCAGCTAATGCTGCATGGGTAGCAACAATCCAGACTTGGTACACTGTTGCAGAAACACCGCCGGCAGCCGAAGCATTATTGAAATTCTATGAAAGTGGTGGCGCTACTACGGAAAGAATTGGTGGCACAGGCGCAGCACTTTCTTTAAACGCTGCGGCAAATACGATGTCACTGGCCGGCATCACCGGATCAGATGTGGCAACACTTGACGGCGTTGTAGATGAATTCCAGGACTCCGACAGTGATTTAATGATGCGTGCTTCTGATGTTATTTATGCTGTTAATCACGGCCGCTGGTCAAACCCGGAAACTTGGGATACTTATCTTGAACCAACACCATCTGATAATGTTATTATCGACAGCTATACGGTTCATGCCGGTTTCACAAGGGCGAACGTGGATAACTATACTACTGTTGAGTTTTATCCGACCGATATGGCTGTATCTCTAACCATCGAAGCAAATGCTAATTCATCACTCATAGTTGGTGGCGGTAATTCAAGCGATGAATATAATGGAACATTTATATTCTCACAGAATCCTGTTGTGAACAATAGGGCTGATGCAGGCGGCAACCCGGGTGTTTCTTCCGCTGACTATGCTACGATGAAGGATGAACAAATTATTCCTCCGGGAACAATGACTGGTGTAAAAGATGGATTGTTGATTTATGATGCAGCAACTGCAACCGGTTCTTTGAGGGCAATTACTCTTACCAATGCCGGCGGTACGATTTATAACGGCGGATTGCTCGAAATTGGTAATTAACCAATCAACTTAGTTGGTTTTTTATATTTCATTTTATTTTCCTTTTTCATAATACTCCTCTAATTCATTGGTTACGGGGCTTCGGCCTCGTAACCTTTGGTATTAAATACAATAAATAAAAATAGTTCTTTAAACTCGTTCCCCAAACACCGAGGTTGTTTTAGAACAAGGGATGAAAACAGAAAACCCTCTAAATCTCCCTTTGAAAAAGGGAGACTTTGAATAAATACTCCATTTACCAAGCGAGCTTGTTTCAAAGGGGGTGGTTCCGTAGGAGCGAATGTCCCGCAGGAACCGGGGGTTTCACTTTTAATATTCTTGTTTTAATACAGTCCCGGAATTTGGGAATGAGATAATAGATTCTGAAACGAGTTCTGCAATGACAAGCAAAGTGCCGTTTCGGTTTGGGAATGAGATAAACATTCAAGTATTGTCATCCTGAATTTATTTCAGGATCCAAGTACCGCAACATTAATGGCCTATAGATTCTGAAACGAGTTCTGCAATGACAAGTCAAAAGCCGTTTCACACAGCATCATCAATTTGAGAATGGAAGAATCATAAAACAAGCAACAAACTGTATCGTTCTTAAAAATGGATGATAAATCAAAACGACGTAAATGATAGATGTGAATGAAAAGCAATAGAATCAAATTGACAATATTAGTATTATGGGGATTATTAATTATCTCTGTGAATTCTTTTGCCCAACAGCTAACCAGCACCGGCTATATTGATAACGACATTGGCAAGATAGTTATCATGGGCAATGCTTCAATAACTCAGGATACGCTTAACGGCAAGGTAGTTTATGAAAGAAACCTTGGCGGCCAGCAGCAAGTTCAGAAGATGGTTTATGATGACATCGAATTCCGAGGCACTTCTCCAAAACAGCTCTACGACGATATTAAAAACAGATCGATGGTGGCAAAGAGCAGTTTCTTCACCGATAGCGTAGCCCAATTGAAATATGCACTTGGCGAAATTGTTTATTCCAAAGGCTATACCGAGCATAATGGCATTATCAACCGGCTCTTCCTTTACGGCAAGTTAAGGCTCAATGGCCTTTCGTCTCAGGACGTGACGGGCAGCGGGATGTTCAGAGAATTAGAATTGGAAAACGATTCAGGGGCAGATGTAATACGGGACGGCGGATTTCATGTGAGCACCCGTCTTGAATTGTTCCGGGGAGCTTTCAGAAACAGCGATGCAAATAACTTTATTATGAGCAATAACTCCGAGATCGTGCGACACGTTGGTGCTTCTTTGGCTTATGAACCTTTGTTCGACAATAATGTTTCGGTAAAATACCTCGGCACCGGAGCAATGACAGCCGGCGGTGAAATACCATCGGCACCCGATGTATTGCAAAATTGGAAAATTGAAAATACAGGCGGGGTTACATTATCGAAAAATACAACAGTGAACGACACATTATACCTCGGCTCCAATGTCTATACCGAACCGGATGATACTACTCGTTATATCCTAACGCACACTTCTCCGGAGAACCCCATATTTGCATCATTATCAACAGAGATAGACGGCAGTTTCAGAAGAACATTCATGCACTACGACAGCACAAAAATGCTGTTCAACAACCAGCTCACTTTTGCCAGATTCTCGAGTATTTTAGATGCCAACGGATTAACTTCGCTTCAGATGAGAATCAAGCCATATACTTTCCCCGTGCAGGATGGCGGCGATGACAAGGTACGGCGGCTGATAGATATTGAAGGGTGGGCCAACGATACTACGCCTGTGAATTCCGGTATATTCATGGAATTCGGATATGGCTGGCGAAATAAAACAGGTGATACTGTATTTGATGAAACTAATAAACTATATATTCCAGACCTTGTGCTTCAAAGATATACACAGGCGGACGGCTGGGTGAATAATGATTATTCGGAAGTGCCGGACACTAATGATTTTAATTGGGCATTTAGCCGCACAACACGGCTTGGAGCGCTTGGCTCTTTTGCTATTGGCTTGCCAACCGGCTTCCAATTAACATTTCTTGCAAAAATTATCCTCGAGGGGGCATATAGGCTAAATGCCGCAACAATGGGGTTTGAGTTGAATCAGAAAGGCCTGATCCCAACCACTCCTCCCGATATTTACCCGTACAACCTCGATCCGTTAAGGCAATTAACGACTGTAATCGAGGTGCCTGATTCGGTAGTGGACTGGATTGTGTTGGAATTCAGGACATCTTTTAACTCGCCGGAAAGATCCTACAGGACCGGGTTCCTTAGATATGACGGGTTTATCGTCGACCTCGACGGCATCTCCCCTATTTTGCTATCGCCATCAAAGGGCGGCATTGATTCCGGCGGCGGAGATTACTTTGTGGCCGTCAGGCATAGAAACCATTTAGCTGTTATTACTGAAAATCCGATTGGAATTTATCCCGAAACAATCGAAACCGTATTCGACTTTACTAAAAACGCTAACTTATTAATGGGAAGGGCCAACGCTATGAAACCCGTCGGATACACTAATAATTCAGTTGTATTCGCTATGGTTGCCGGAGACAATACGGCAAATATAAGGGGCCGGGGACTATTAAATGACGATGATTACACCGATACCTGGAACACAATAAATCTTGAAGGGTATCTTTTGGAAGATTACAATTTGGGCGGAATCATAACGACAAAAGATTTCAATATAAGTTGGAACAATCGCGGAAAAATGAGTTTTACGGATTGACCTGTCACATTTATTTAGCCTGCTTTCTTCTATACCTATTAATTTATTAAAATGAAAAATGCTATCTGCCGCACAAAAAATATTATTAACAATTACTAATTTTTTATTAATCATTTCTGCCCTGCCCGCTCAGAATCCGGACACTCTTGCCAAAGTTGAATTGTATGAGCATGCCCTGCTCCAACCCGATGTATTGGAGTTTAAAGTGCGTGTAATCAGAACTTCGGATTTGTGGGACACATGGGCAAACGGTACATTCCAGTTCGTTTTTAGCGATCCTACATATCCGATTTCCCCTGCGAATCTGGAAATTATTAGAATGTATGAGACCGACCTGGACGTCGGGGTGATGATAGGCACAGACCTTCCAACCGATAGCTATCTGATTAACCCCCACATAGTTGACGGACGGATAGGCGTAGCGGTTGTTGGGCCGGAGGATTATAGCATTGCAATGCCGGTCGACACGAGCATAAGGATAGAGACCTTTCGCATACGTTCTCTTGATGGGTCGAAGCTTCCGGAAAAAGTTCGATGGTTAAGGCCGGTTGATTATTATCAGGCCTGTGCCTATAAAATCCGCGAGGATTCCACTGTCCATGGTGTAAGCACTTGGTTCTCGGCCAACGATAATATCGAAATGGATCTTCTGCCCCATACAGCTGTTGAATATATCGATGATGATTCCGATGGGCCGGAAATGGTAGTTGTAAATTTTATAGCTTTTTACGGCGGGGCCAAGCAGGTTCAGTTAAGCTGGAAAACTTTAAGCGAGGCCTATAACAAGGGTTTTATATTGGAACGCGGCATGACTTCTCCTTTTGTTCAATTTGATATTGAAGAAATTGATTACAATGTAACCGTAGGGCGTTTCGACCAGCCGGGAACATTCCAACAGGAATTGGTTGGCCTGGGCACAAGAAAACCAGGAAGAGAATATAAGGTACAATACGACACGGTTACATACAGGGATATGATTTACGGCTACAGGCTGTCGCATTATGATTTCGATGATAATTTAGTAATTGATGCTTATGATACTCTCTTCATACCACATGCTGTAATATCTGCTGCCGGTGCCAGCCCGAATCCTTTTTCCGATGATACTGAAATTACTTATACCGTGGACGATGATTGTATAATATCGGCAACTGTTTACGACGAATTGGGGAAAAAAGTTATTGAAGTTTTCAACCAGGAAACAAGGTATAAGGGAACATATAGGTTTACTCTGATTATGCCTGAGTTTGCATCGCAGGGCTTATATGAAGTCATATTTATCGCTACTCCGATTGACGACCCAACCATAGAATTGTCCCAGGCTGTGGTGAAGATGCAGCTAATAAGGTAGAATAACAGTTCCTGTAATTTGACTTTTGCAATTGATTTCAGATAATAGCTTTAGAAAAAATTATGAACAAAAGTATAATATATATAACTATTGTGACTGCTATCTTATTAATTTCAACAGCAAACCTAAAGTCTAATATTATAATCACATCCCCGTTGCCAGCCGATACTATTTACGTCGGTGACATTCAGCAAATTAGCTGGGATTATCCCGCCGGATTTCCCATAAATCTGTATTTTGCCCAGGGCACAAGCAACGATTGGAACCTGATAGCAGAGAACGTATCCGGCAGTTCCTACAGCTGGCCGGTGCCGCCGGTGGATTCATCACAATTGAGATTCAAAGCCATTTCCTCAGGAATCATCGAGCCGATAGTGATTTGGGATGCAACTCCGCTAACCCCACATACCGATTTAATTAATTCAACCTCCTTTTCCGATGATGGTAACTATATACTTACCGCCGGCAAGGACGGCTTTGTTAAGATATGGGACATCAGCAGCAAATCCCTAATCGACGAATATGATTTTAGCGTTTTCGGCCAGGCTTATGATGCAAAGTTCTACCGGTCGATTAATACTATAATTATTAATTCCGGCTGGCAAACTTATTTGTGGGATAGAATTAACAATGATATTGAACTTTTGGCTGCATTCCAAAACATAGCAAACCGTATATCAGTCCACCCCACAGAGCCTTTTATTGCCACTTGCAGTTTCGATGGAACAGCTAATATAATAGACATTAACTCTAAAGCAACTTTAAAAACATTCACATCCCCGGATAATGTAAGGATACAAACAATCAGTTTCTCGCCCGATGGCAACTACATTGTATATGGCACCTCCGGGTCAACCGCCGGCTATTTATACTTTGTGGAATGGGAAACGAACAACCCTGCCACAGTGATTGGCCGGCACGGAAATGACAATTCCCCAAATGTGATTTTTTCCACATCCTTTTCGCCCGACGGATTAAATATAGTAAGCACCGGATTTAACGGAAGCGTTAGAATATGGGACATAGCCTTGCAGACGGAGACATTCCTATTCACAGGACATAAGGAAAGGGTTCCAGTAATGGCTGCTACCTACAGGCCCGGCGGCAACAACATACTTTCAGGCTCACTGGAAGGCTCCGCAAGGCAATGGAATCCATTGACTGGCATCGAACGCCATGGAGCGCTCAATCACGGCGGAGGAATTATGTCTGTTGCCTACTCCCCCACCGGCGATTCACTGCTAACGGCCGGGCGAGACAACAGCTTTAAACTTTGGCGCAATTACTATTTCGTAGACGACTCGGATTCGCTTACGGCAGAGGTACGATACAGAGCCGAAATTCAAATTCCCGACATTGTATCTAAGGTTGGCAATAATGTCGGGATTCCGATTATTTTGATATATAATTACGATTTCCAGTCAATTCTGTCGGATGCGGAGATAACAATAACTGTTGAGCTTCCGAATAATTTACTCGACCTTAAAAGCTTCGGTGGCATTATTAACAGAGGGCGGTATAAGGACACAATCACGCTATCGCTGCCGACCGGCTTGCAGTCTCCCGATACGCTTGATGTGCTGAGGGCAATAGTGCTGTACGGCAATATTAAAAAAGACGATATTAACATTTTATCCTATGAAATAACCGAGAACGCTATTAACAATCTTTTGTCAATCGAAACCGATGACGGCTCTATCGAAATCGAATACGAATGCGGCAACAACGGGCGCACATCACTCGGATTTTCTAACACGAGTGTCAATATCAACATTCAGCCCAATCCAGCCGAATCTTATATCGACATCACGTTAAATTTGATTGAAGATGGTTTTTATCAGGCGGATATTTTATCAATGGCCGGTGAAAAAGTATTCCCAATATTTAATGAAAATATGAAACATGGCATTAGAAACGCATCTTTAGACATTAACTTCCTGCCTTCCGGAGTGTATTACTACAGGCTGACTTCACCTGCAAAGGTTATGACCAAGAAATTCATTATCAGGCGATAGGATAGTCACAATTCGATGGACACAAGACGCTGGACACAAGACGATGGACACAAGACAATGGGCGTTATAAAGAATTTGATTAACAGCCAATATGCCCGCTATAGATTGCTTTATACCAAACCGTTTGCATATCATTAATAGAATATTATATCACCACTACCCTGCAGCAAATAAGAGCGGTTCTAAATATATGCCTGATAACTATGGCATGATATTCCCTGTGTATTCACAAGAATAACAATATGTCTGTTTTTCAGAAGTCACTGAACAATAAATTCCGGGGGATTTCTGAAGCAAATTCAGGATAAATTAAATTATAACTTGTAAGATTGCTCGTATTAACATAAATTTAATGATTGAAAAAAGGTTATACAGTAAAAAAAAGAACAGAACTGTGATCGGCCTGAAGCATAAATATTCCATATTAAAATATTTCATCCTAATCGTTTTGGCATTTACGCTGAATAACGATTTGCTATCACAGTCTCCTGTCGGTGAGTTTAGGGAGGTTTTTGTGCTTAGCATTAAGGATACGGTGTACGAAAACCATTCCTATGGGGACTGGTGGTTTGGAATCTATAGCGGGGGCTCATCGCATCATTATTTCGGCGAACTGCTGCTGCGGCCAAGCTCGGACAGCCCCGACTTGAATAACAACCCACTTCTGCCCTATAAAGGCGGGAGCGGTTTCGGATATTTTTTTGGTTTCGAGGGGCAGTGGGTGCCGCAGGCAGAATTCTGGGGTGCGGGATTAAAGCTATATGTTCTGGACAAAAGATCGGCAACCAACTCAACCGAAACATATTTGATTAACCAAAACGATGTCGCCTATACGACCACTACCGACTTTTACTATATTGTTGTATCGCCTTCGGCACGCTATAATTTTCTGTTAAAGGGGCTGCACGGATTCGGAGGATTCGACATAGAGATACCAATAAATACTAAAACATACCGCAGCAAGGAATTCAAGAACACCGGCAATATTTCGCAATCCGGCAGGGTTTATCTTGACGATATAAACATTCGATTCGGAGTTAACGTTGGGCTGGCTTATGATATATTTGGCGGCGAAATTGGCGATTCAAGGATTATTTTTACGCCATTTATTTCGATGCATGCAGCCACAAACGTATTATCGATGAATAACTCGAACTGGAATAATGTATTTTTCCGGGGTGGATTTGCAATTAAATTCGGGCCCGATAAAATTCTTTATGATACAATTCCATTCGATCCGTTCTACGAAAGCGCCCCAATCCATATAGCCTCGGCCGGATTCGAGCGAGGCATAGAATACCCCGGGTATATCCCTCAAACCTTTATTTCGGCCGATCTTGGGACCAAGGGGCTTCCTCAGGTGAATGTGGTTTACCGCCAACCGGAATTAGCCAGATCCCTGACTCCGAAAGTAGAGCAACCACCAAAAGAAATAAAAACCGATAAAGCAGAAACTTTTTTCTTTAAAACATCTGCCTCGACGGAGTTGTCGCAGGAAACCAATGCTTATTTGGATAATATTGCGGAGTTTATTAAATCAAATCCTTATTATGAAGTCAGAATTGTTGGCCATTCAGACAACTTTGGAACTTTGGAAGAAAATCAGAAACGCGCTGAAATTCGTGCCCGAAAAGTGGTTAACTATCTGTTGAATAAAGGGGTTTCAAGGGGCAGCCTGCTTATGAGAGGGCAAGGCAGCAGGAAGCCGATTGCAGACAATAACACCAAAGAAGGCAGAAAAAAGAACCGTAGAGTTGAAATTAGAGTAGTTAAAAGTAGTAAATAAATTACATCAATAGGATTTAAGTATGAGCAAGCAAGACAAACCTGTATGCGTTATTGAAGACAACATTCCGATTAGAAAACTATTCTGTACGTTGTTAAAGAAAGACGGTTTCGATACTGTTGATTTTCATAATGGCAATTCGGCAGGCAAATGGTTGGAGGACAATGAAGTGTCGGGAATAATCATGGATATTTTATTGCCGGACCTTAATGGTACGGAACTGATTACCATTATAAGAAATATTCCGCACTGCAAAGACATTCCGATTATTGCCGTTACGGGGTTTGCCCAGCCAAATGACAGGGAAAAATTCATGGAGCTGGGATTTGACTCATACATAGCCAAACCGGTTAGTACTTCTTCATTTGTTGATGATGTAAAAGTTGTGTTCGATGCCAAAAACCAATAGCCTCGACATAAGAATTCACTGATATAAGAATTATTGTTGGATCATTTATTATTTCGATCATTCCTAAGCTGGAACTCAAATGGAACAAAATAACCAATCAAATACAGCATCATACGAAAAGATTTTAACAGATGTTTCGAAAAAGGCCTCCGTGTATCGTTTGTCAAAAACTTACCCGGCCTACATTGTACTGGTAATAACGATAGCTATCAGTTTCTTAATAAAAGACTTTACCACAACTAACGTGGAAAGCGCAAGGAAAGCAACGTTCGACAAAGCGGTCACGTCGGTGATGAACCGTCTCGAAAGCCAATATCTGAACAAAGTTGAGGTTCAATCATCTATGCTCGGGCTATACGAAAGGTCTTTTGTGGTTCGTGATGTATTCGAGCTTTACGGGTCGATTCCCGTCGGGACAAATCCATCCATACTCAGCATTAATTTTGTTGAAAGAGTATTAGAAGAGGAAGTCCCCCATTTCGTTTTTATGATGCGGAGCGAAGGATATTACGACATTAAACTCCACCCGGAGGTTATCGATGACACGCATTATTATATCGAGTATTTTGTGCCGCTAATGTCCAATCTTGACCGCAGTGGCTATGATTTTGCTTCCGACAGCATTATGAAGGAAGCTATTGAAAAGTGTATGGACAGCAACATGGTTGTAAGCACTGAAATATACAATATTCGCCCGCCGGACACATCTGGTTTCTACATCCTTGCTCCGGTATATGAAAGGGATAAGCCGTTTGAAACCTTAGACGAAAGGCGTGAAAACTTCAAGGGCGTACTTGTTCTTGAGCTTAATTCGGAATTATTCTTTGAATATGCACTTGGCAATGGCACACCAAGCGATTCAACGATAGTATTCGAATTTGTGGACATCCATGGCGATAGTTCCGAAACAAAGATATACCAATCCGATAACTATTCACTGCTTGAAACAGGATATCAACCTTATTTAAGAGATGTTAAAGACCTGGTGGCTGCCGATAGAATAGTGAAAGCAAAGTTCGCTACTATTCCGGACTTTGGCGGTAAAATTCAGAACTATCTGCCAATGATGTCATTCTTTATTTCTCTGATTCTCAGCATCATATTCTTTGCCTTTATCCTGTCGGTAACCACCAGCCGCGCCCGAGCCCTGGACATAGCCGAAAGAATGACACGATCGCAGCGGCGGATTGTTGATTCTTCAATGGACATCATTGCAGTAATGGATTCCAACGGCGTATGGAAATCAATGAACCCGGCGGCGGCCCAAATATTCTACATCCCGCCGGAAAATCTGATTGGACAGAATATCGATACCCTGTTTGTCGATGAGGCCGAATTAAAATCATTTAGAGATTTAATCAATACCGACGAACCCGAATTGACCGAAAGGGTCGACTACCAGATGCAGCGTTCCGATGGCGACCTGAGATGGATTAACTGGAGTTTCACAATTTCAAATGTCGACGGCAATATATATTGCATCGGACGTGATGTAACATTAGAAAAACTTGCCGAGAAACAAGCAATACTACGAAGCAAACAAATGCAGCTTGCCGAAAGGTTCACCCGCGAAGCAAGCGAATTCAAAACTTATTTTATGACCAAGCTGAGCCACCAGATTCGTAACTCGCTGACTGGTATCATCGGCTATCTTCAGTTGCTTGCCGCAAAAGTATATGAGACCGAAGAGGAGCATGATTCTTATCTCGATTTTGCCGAGCAGAGTTCCGAGGAGTTATTTACTTTTGTTTCCGACATTGTTGATGCTGCCACCGTGAGCGGCGATGGTGAAGGTGTGGAAATATCAACAATCAAATTTGCCGATACGGTGAGGGCAACGGAAAAAATTGTTAAGGAATCACTGAATGAATCACAGCACTTTATCATTGAAATGAGCGAGGAAAGCAAAACAGCAACCCTGGTAGCCGACCCGAGAATTCTTTCCGACACCCTAACCGAAGTCTATACGGTGCTGATTTCACAAATGGATAATTGTACTATCCAAATAAATGCTCAGGAAAACCCCTACGAAGGCGCAACGGAAATACAGCTATTCGCCACCGGAAATAAAACCGTAGAAGATATGATTGAGGTGTTTAAGAAGCGGAAAAACAATCTCATTGAAGCATTAGAAGAAGACAAAGAGGACATCCTGCTGAGATTGGCAACCGTTGCATCAAACGTGCGGAGAATGAACGGGACGCTTACGGTTGAAACATTTGGCAGCGAAGAAGGCAATATTATTATGATTACCCTGCCTCTGCAAAAGAAACTTGAATGATGCGAGAGATTGATTCGTCTTATTTTATTAGTGACGTGCTCATAAATGATTGATAACTATTTTGTTATAGTTCAACCAATGTATGCGTAGTGGCAGGTTCGCAACCTACCTGAATTTATGTTCTGCCAATTGTTACAACTGGCGATATAAAAACTGCTCATAAATGATTGATAACTATTTTGTTATAGTTCAACCAATGTATGCGTAGTGGCAGGTTCGCAACCTGCCTGAATTTATGTTCTGCCAATTGTTACAACTGACGATATAAAA